>JBBRYO010000006.1:0-45835 GCA_038237595.1 Candidatus Limnocylindrales bacterium
GAAGGGAAGCGACCTACCGAAAGCACGCGCCGGCGGACCGCCACTCGTGCTCCAGGCGAACGGATGTTTCGACACGTCCTCAAGGGCGCCCTGCGGCGCCCGCCATGGAGCACTCTGATGAATGACACCGACAGCCTGCGCGAGCAGCGCGGGCACGCCTGGGGCTGGATCAACGACCTGATGTACCGCACCAAGGACCGAGTCCTGACGCCGGCCGAACGCGCCGAATACGAACGCCTGGAGGGCGAGATCCGCACCCTCACCACGACGCTCGTGGAGCGCGGCGTCGATCTCTCACCGACCAAGCCCGTCGACATGTCGCAGGTGTGGGGCCAGGGCACCCGCGATGCGGCCCCCGGCACCGTGCGGGTCCTGAAGCGCGAAGAGCGCATGGCCGACCTGCTACCCCACGACGCCCCCGGCCGGGACATTTCCTGGAACGCGTACATCCGCGGCATCGTGACCGGCGACTGGACCGGCATCCCCCTCGAAGCCCGCGCCATGGGCATCGGCACGGGCGCCGGTGGCGGCTTTGCCGTGCCGGACTTCCTGAGCGCTCGCGTCATCGACCTGGCTAGAAATAAGGCGCGTGTTTTCGAGGCCGGCGCAACGACCGTCCCGATGACCACTACGCCCATGAAGTTGGCCCGTGTCGCGGGCGATCCCTCCGCGCAGTGGAAGGTCGAGAACGCGGCGATCACAGCCGCCGACATGACCCTCGAACAGATCACCCTCACGCCGCACACCCTGATCGCCATGGTCAAAACGTCAGTCGAGTTGATGGAGGATTCCACAGAGATCGCCGGCACCGTCGAGAACGCGCTCGCCCAGGCGCTCGCCCTCGAGCTGGACCGGGCCGCACTGCGCGGGTCGGGCACGCCTCCCGAGCCGACCGGCATCCGCAACCAGTCGGGCGTCACCATCCAGAGCCAGGGCACCAACGGCGCCGCGCTCACCAACTACGACCCCATCTCGATCGCCATTCAGACGGTCGAGGCGGCCAACGGCGAGCCCAACGCCTACATCCTCAGTCCGCGCACGGACGGCACCCTCGATCGGCTCAAGGACAGCACCGGCCAGCCGCTGCGACCGCCGCCGAGCTTGGACGATCTGGCCGAATACGTGACCTCCCAGATCCCCAACAACCTGACCCAGGGCACGTCCAGCCTGGCCAGCGAGATCTACGTGGCGCAGTGGGACGAGCTCTTGGTGGGCATGCGCCAGAACCTGATCGTTGAGGCCTCACGTGAGGCCGGCGACGCATCGGGCGGCGCCTTCACCAGTCTCCAGGTCTGGATCCGGGCCTACCTGCGCGCCGACGTCGCGCTGGCGCACCCGGCCCACTTCGTGGTCATCACCGGCGTCCTGTAGTCCCCCGGCTGGCTGGCGTCACTCAGCGCCAGCCCGCTCCTCCCGCCCCGGCTGCTGTTTGGTCACGGTAGCCGGGGCTTTTTCATGCGTGGGCGATCGCTACTGGATCGCCGTGCAGCAAGGCGCTGAGGGCGTCCTGGTGGCGCTGAGGCGCCGTCGATAAAGCCGCAGGTCAAGCGCCGGCCGGTAGCCTCACCATCCCGGCGCTCCGCGCCTCGGATGCGAGCCCGTAGCCGTCCGAAACCGCAGTTTCGGCCGCCCGGACGGTGGTCAGTCCGGAGGTAGAGAGCGATCGCCGCGGCTGCGAGCATGACCATGGCAACCTCCAACTGAGCAGCCAACTGCGGCTCTGTTGGTCATGGTGCCACGCTCAGGAGCACGCCGTACTCGCTGGAACACTTAGAAGGCGGCTGCTCTAGTCCACTGAGCTACGGGGACGTCCGTTCATCGTACCCGCCACCGCGAGGTGGCTCACCCCGCAAGCTGATTTGGGCTCGCTAGCCCGTGAGCGCGACTTCCGCGTTCGGCACGATGTTGTGGTTGAAATGGAAGCGGTTCTCCGGGTCCAGGCGCGCCTTGACCCGGGCGAGTCGAGCGTATTTCTCGGCGCCGAATGCGGCCTGCACGCGGTCGGGCGTCTCCTCGCTGCCCATGTAGTTCACGTAGCCGCCGCCGGTGAGCGAGAACGGGGCCATCGCGTCCGCCGTCACTCGCGCCCAGGTCGTGTTCGCGGCGTCGAGGGCCGGATCCTCCCAGATGGCCAGCGCGCTGATGTTGTAGCGCGCGGCTCGCTGGCCGAAAGCCGCGGACGCCTCGTCGACGCGCCGCAGCTCCCCGTGGAGCGGCTCGACCAGGATCACGGGCGTCAACCCGGGAAGGGCGTCCGTTGCGCGAGCCTGCTCGATCAGACGATCGATGACCTCGTCGGTCAGGTCGCGGATGAAATGGCCCTTCCAGTAGTGCCGGAGGCCCCAGGGCATCTCGCCGCGGGCCTGCATCTCGAGATAGGTGATGGGACCCATCGCCTCGCTGAGCGGACCCATTCCATCGAGGAGGGGCGCGATGGAGTCGCGTGCTGCGGCCTCCGGCCCTCCGAAACACGTCTCCAGTCTCAGCACCATCCCGAGCTTCTCGTCCCTGCCGAAGACGGGGAAGAGCGACAGCTCGTCCGGCACGTGGTCGGCGCGATCGCGGTACCGGCGCAGGAACTCCGCTGCGTCTTCGAGCGCGAGGACGACGTCCCCGCCGAACATCGGCCAGATGGGATGCAGCCGCAGATCGAAGCGCGTGACGACCCCGAAGTTGCCGCCGCCGCCACGGAGCGCCCAGAGCAGCTCCGGGTCAGTGTCCGCGTTGACCTCTCGGATCGAGCCATCCACCGTGACGAGCTCGGCGCCGACCAGGTTGTCGCAGGTCAGGCCGGCGATGCCGCTCAGCCAGCCGATCCCCCCGCCCAGTGCCAGGCCACCGACACCGGTGTCTCCAAAGGTGCCTCCAGTCGTGGCGAGGCCGTGCTCGTATCCGGCGCTGTCGACGTCGAGCCAGAGTGCTCCCCCGGCCACATGGGCGATCAGCCCTTCTGCATCCACGTCGACAGAGCGGAGGGAGCTGAGGTCGATCACGAGAGCGTCGTCGCCGATGCCGTGGCCGGCGACGCTGTGGCCGCCACCACGGACCGCGATCGGCAGGCCGGCCGCGACGGCATGGCGCACGGCTGCGGCCACGCCCGCTGCGGATGTGGGGCGCACGACCAGGCTCGGATGCCGCTCGATCAGGGCGTTGAACGTCCGGCGCGCGGCATCAAAGCCCGAGTCGCCTGGCAGCAGCACCTCGCCTTCCAGGGACGGGCGAAGGGCGGTCGAATCGGCTGACGGCATTGGCACTCCTCGGCTCGGACCCGATCCTACCAAGCCTTGCGGCCAAGATGAGCCTGCGAAGGCGTCGTTTCCCTTGCCACGCCCATCGCCCGCGTGCTACCGTCCGCGGCCCAGTGCCCACTGCCAGCGCCACCGTGCCCGTCGCCACGCAGGAACAGGTCGATTTCGGCCCGCTCCGCGATCCTGTGTTCGCGCCCGCGGTGGCGCCCGGAGAGTGGAAGGCGCAGCCGCGACTCTGGGGCCACGCGTTCCACCCGATGTGCAGCTACCTCGGTTCGTTTCCTGCGGCGCTCGCCCACGACTTCATCGCCCGGTATTCACGGCCCGGCGACGTTGTGCTCGACCCGTTCAGTGGACGAGGAACGGTGCCGCTCCAGGCCTGTGCCGAGCGCCGACTGGGCGCCGGCAACGACCTCAACCCGCTTGCGGTCGCCCTGACCGCGGCCAAGGTCGATCCCCCGAGCCGGTTCGAAGCGGATTCCCGGCTCGCCCGTCTTCGCATCGACTGGAGCCTGGAGAGCGCCGAATGGCTGCGCGTCGCCGGCGCCGGGCCCGGCGTCGCGATCGAAGGGCCGCGTGGCGGGCTCGATGACCTGCCGCTGGAGGTGGCGAGCGCCTTCCACGCGCGGACACTCGCCCAGGTGCTGTTCCTGCGTCGCCGCCTGAGCACGGACGACCGGACCGACCGGTTCCTGCTGGGCGCCCTGCTCGGCATCCTGCACGGCGGCAGTGGCAGCTACCTGTCCGACCTGATGCCCAACGGCTTCAGTCTCGGAGCGCGATACGCGACTGCGTTCGCCGCGCGGCGCGGTACATCGCCTCCCGACCGAGACGTCTTCGCGCTGCTGGGCTCCAAGTTGGCTCGGCTGTATCGCGACGGGCTGCCGCCCAGCCGGGGAGTGGCACTCCACGGGGATGCGCGCGACGCGGGCACGCGCCTCCGGGCCGCGCTGCGGGAACGGGCACTCCCCGACCGGGCGCGCCTCGTCCTCACCAGCCCGCCGTATTTGCGGACCATCCGCTATGGCGCGGCGAACTGGCTCCGCCTCTGGTTCCTCGGGAAGGATCCTGCGGCGGTCGACGCCTCGCTGGACATGCCTCGCCGGGTCGACGACTACACCCGCTTCGTGGCCGAGGTGCTGGCCGACCTCCGCGAGGCCCTGACCGCCGATGCGGTGGTGGCGCTAGTGGTGGGAGACGTCGCCACGGACCTGGGGCGGGCACGCGCCGGTGACCACCGCCTCGCGACCGCGGTCTGGGAAGGCGCCGCAGAGCCGCAGGGCTACCGGCTGGCCGGCATCCTGACCGATGAAGTCGCCTCGAACCGCAAGCTGACGCGCCTCTGGGGCGCCGAGGCGGGGCGTACCACCGCGACCGATCGGATCCTGCTGCTCGCCCCAACCGAGCTCGGCCGGCTTCGCGCGATCACCGCGTCGAACGCCCCGGTCGACTGGTCCTGGCCGTCCCGCCGCGCGGCTATACTCGCCCGCGATGCAGCAGATGTACCACCCCGACGACCTCGCGTCGATGGATCCGCTGGTCCTCATGAAGAACCTGGATCACGTCCGCATGACGTCCCGGCGCCTCAGCTACGTCCTTCAGCAGCAGGTGCACCTCTACGTACCTGAGGCCAACGAGCTGCGGATCGAGATCGACCGCTACGTCGAGGCCGAGCGCCAGATCGAGAGCGAACTCGCCCGCCGCCGCATCCGCGCCTGACGCGGCCCTCCGGTGCCAATCAGCCCGGAACCGGCACCAACTGCGGTCGCACGACGCGCGGATCCTCGTCCTGCGAAGGCGTGCCAGCCCTTCCCAGCTTCGCGCGCTCCTCGACCACGATCCGATCAGCCAATGCCACCAGGCGGGACATGCCGGTCAGCGTGAAATTGACGCCGAGACTCTCGAGCTCGTCGTAGCCCAGCCCCCGGTACCTGCCGCGTGCGGCGACGGCGCACATCTCGTCGTACAGCTCGGGCCACGAGACGCGACGGCGGCGATAACAGAAGCGGACGAAGTCCACCGCCTCCTGGCTGGGAGGCACGGGGACCTCGATCGGAATCGCTGCGACCTCGTGATGCAGCGAGCGGTGGCTGGCCGCGGAGCGGCCCAATCGGTCGATCGACACCCTCTCCCACCCCACTCGGGCATGTCAAACCAGGGACATGCCCCCTGAAAACAGTCCGACACCGCCGTGCTCCCGGTGCGCGGCGGTGCCAGTAAGGCCTCTAGGCCCTCTCCTCGGGTTCCGGAGTGCATCCGAAACCAACCCGCCAATGGTACGTCCGGAGGCCCTGTCAGCGGAAGGTGGTACGTCCACCAAGTTGTCCACCGAGTTGTCCACAGGCCGAAATCCACGGTCCTCAACGGGCTTGGTCGCCGGCCGCATAGAGCGGCGACGGCCAGTCCACGGGCTCGTCACCCGGAACCGAGTCGGTGACTCAGACCTTGACCCGATCGACCTCGAGCGTCCAGCCATCGAGGTAGAACGAAACGGTCGCCGCGGCCACGGAGTACTGGACCGTGACCACATAGGTGCCCGGCCCCACCGGACCGCGGGAACGCTCCATTGCGTGAGCCTCGCGGCCGTCGGCCGCGGTCGCGTCGAAGATGGACGATTGGGCACCAGCGGGTGCCGCTTCCAGGCCGTTGACCATGACCCGGAGGTTGCAGGTGTAGCCACCGGTAACGTTGCCGTTGCTGTCAATGCAGTCCGAGACGCCAGCGAAGCGGGCAATGATGAGAGCCCTCGAACCCGCGGGCACCGTCACGGTCGCGGTCGCGCCGGGGAGCGCGACGTACGTGGTGGACGTGTTGGATACCAAAAGGTCGCCCCGGACGAGCTTCACCTGCGTGATGGTCTTGCCACTTGCCTTGGTCAGGCCCGCAAGATCCGGTGACCCCTGGGCGCCGGCTACATACGCGACCGACACGGAGAACAGCATTGCCGCGCCGAGCGCCACCAACCTGGACCAGCGGCCGAACCTCGGAGTTTCCATTCCTCGCCTCCCTGACGACCCGGGGAGAAGTGTCGATCAGCGGGAAAGACGTGCGGTGCCCCCGATCCGATCGAGCACCCTTCGAACCGCCGGGCGCCCATCTTCGCGTATCGGCATTGGCACGGCAATGGGGCTTCAGGTCGCGAGCGTCGCCCGCTCGACCCCCAGGCCGGGCTCGTCGCCCAGGCGCCAGCGGCAGTCGTCTCCGAGCTCGAGGCCTGCAAATGGATCGTCCGCGAGCAGGAGGTTCCCGTCGAGGTCGATCCATTCGGCAAGGCTCGCGACTGATGCGGCGGCGGCAATCCCTACGCTCGTCTCCTCCATGCAGCCGAGCATCAGCCGGAAGCCGAGCTCGTGCGCCCGCGTGAGCATCCGCAGCGCTGGACCCACGCCTCCGCACTTCATGAGCTTCACGTTCACGCCAGCGACCACGCCCACCAGCCCCTCGAGGTCGTCGATGGTCACGGCACTCTCGTCGGCCACGATGGGCAGCGGACTGCGCTCCTGGAGCCAGCGCAGGCGGCCGAGCTCGTGCGCAGGAAACGGCTGCTCGATCAGTTCGACGCCGAGGCGCTGAAGCTCGGGCACGAGCGCCGCGCCCTGCTCCGGCTCCCAGCCGGTATTGGCGTCGACGCGGATCGGTCCGCCGTAGACGGCGCGGACGGCCTCGAGCGTCTCGATGTCGGCCGGTCCGCCGACCTTGATCTTCAGGGCGGGAAAACGCCCTGCGCGCCGGGCGCGCTCGGCGACGATCGATGGCTCGTCCAGGCCGATCGAGAAGTCGGTCGGCGGGATCTCGGGCGACGTCCCGACCAGGCGCCACAGCGGCAGGCCCAGCGCCCGGCCGAAGAGGTCGTGCAGCGCAATGTCGACGCCGGCCTTGGCGGCCCCGTGATGCCCGATCGAAGCGTCCATGGCAACGCTGGCCTCGGCCAGCCAGGCACGGGCAGCCTCGACCTCGCCCGGTGCGTCGCCGAGCTCGGAAACGGCCGACACGAGGCGAGGCAGCACCGCCTGGATCGTCTCCGGGCTCTCGCCGTAGTAGGCCATGGGATGGGCCTCGCCGACGCCCTTGGCTTCGCCGGAGTGCAGCGTGACGATGACGGTGATCGCCTCCCCGTCGTCCTTGTGGCGCGCAATCCGGAAGGGGTCGCGGAACGGCAGGTGAAGGACCTCGGTGGAGACGTCCAGCTTCACTCGGCGGTCACCCGGCGTTCTCCAGTTGCGTCCGGATGCCCTCGAGCAGACGGCCCGCCCCGAAGCGGACCGGATCGTCGGTTGGGAGCCCGGTCTCGGCCGCGACCCGCGCGATCTCGGCGCGCGCCTCGGGCTCCAGCATGCGCCCCGTGTGCAGCGCCACGGCCACCACCCGGCACGGAGCGACCAGGCTCGCCAACTGCTCGTGCACCTCGATGAACGGCAGCAGCGGCTGGAGGTGGTCCCCGGGTTCGTCCTCCCAGCCGTGGTGATGCCTGCGACCAGGTTCGTGGACCATCACCAGCCCGTGCGGTGCCGCTCCGTGGATGAGTCCCAGCGTCACGGACGAGTAGGCAGCATGGTCGAGCGAACCCTGGCCCTCGACGAAGATCCAGTCGCCCATGCCCTCGGCGCGCTCGACCATCCACTCGACGGTGCCGTTCAGGAAGTCGCTGATGATGTGGTCCACGGCCACGCCCCAGCCCTCGATCATGATCCCCGTCTGGCCGGTGGCCACGAAGACCCCCTTGAGGCCCGCGTCAACGGCCGCCTTGCGAAGCTCGAGTGCGACGCTCTTCTTGCCGACCGCGCAGTCCGTGCCGACGGTCAGCAGGACGTGCTTTCCGGGCAGGTGCGCGCGTCCCGTGGCTACCTCGTGCCGGCTCGGCGGCCGCCGGTGATCGATGAGCTCCACGCCCGTTCGGGCCGCGGCCGCGGCGAACTCCGGGTCGTCGCCCACGAACTCGTGCAGCCCCGAGACGACGTCCAGGCCCGCCTCGATCGCGGCCAGGATGGTGGCGCGCCACTCCGGGGGGATCTTGCCCCCCTGCGGCGCGATGCCGATGAGCAGGGCGGTCGGGCGGTACCCAAGGGCATCGTCCAGCGAGGCCACGACCGGGATGTCGTGGGCGGGGCCCATCCACTCCGCGACGTTGCGCCCGGAGTGAGTGGAATCGAGAACGGCGACCACAGGATCGTGCCCGTACTGGATGACGCCCATGGCCGTCTTGGAAGCCAGTTCGCCGAACTCGCCCTCGGCGAGAATCACGTAGGTGCGGCGGTCGCCGGTCACGGTCGCGTTGCCCGTCATGCGCCCGAGTCTAGGGGAAACTGAGACGCCCCCGGGGCGCGGTCCGGGGGCGTCGGTAAGGTTCTTTGTTTGGTACCGCATACCGGATTCGAACCGGTGATCTCCGCCTTGAGAGGGCGGTGTCCTGGGCCTCTAGACGAATGCGGCACGCAGGTCGCGAAGCGTCGGAAAGTCTAGCACGGGGCCTACAGGCGGTTGTGCTCGAGGAAGGATCGGATGGCGTCGGCAACCTGCTCGTGGCTGTCCTCGCCGATGACCAGGCCGTAGTGGGAATGGGCGCCGAAGGGCTGGTATCCGGCGCCGAGCCACTCGGCGAGGCGCTCGCTCTCGGGCTCCGGGAACATGCGATCGACACCGGCGCCGATCACCAGCGTGGGCACGCCCGCGATGCGATCGCGCAGGACCGGAACGCCTTCGAGCATCTGGCGGCGGGCGGCGCCGGACTCGGCGCCCATGAGGTGCTGCACGCGCTTCACGTCGCGCAGCGAAAGGTCGGGGTTGTGCCGCTGGATCTGCTCGGGTGATCCGGCCCAGCCGAGGAGCTCGCGGCGGAAGATCGGCGGCACCAGTCGAACGACATGGCTGGGCGCTTCCTGGCGGATCGGGCTCGGAAGGGCGGGGCTGAGAAGCACCAGCCCTTCGACCTCGCGCCGCTCCGCCAGCTTCATCGCGAGCAGGCCGCCCAGCCCGTGGCCGATCACCACGGAAGGCCGTGCCAATGCCTCGAGCCCAGCCTCCACGTCGGCGAGATAGGTGTCGAAATCGAGGTGCTCGAGGTCGTCCGTGTCGGACCAGAAATGGGCCCGCAGGTTAAGAGCGTGCCCCTCCCAGCCGCGCTGCGCGAAGTAGCTGAGGTAGCGCTCCCAGAGCCACGAACCACCAAGCTCGCCGTGCAGCAGGTACAGCGGCCGACGCCGCGACCGCCGCTCCGGCAGCCACGACTCGATGTACAGGCCGCGGTCTTCGACGATGATCTCGTCCTTGCGCACCGGCCGGCCGCCCGCCCGCGTCTCCACGGCCTGCCCGGGGCCATTGCCGCCGCTGGCGGTCCCGTCAACTACCACTCGAGCGGACCGAAGAGGAGGCCGGTCGGTGCCTTCGGATGGAAGTAGGTCGACTTCTGCGGCATGACCTCGCCGGCCGCAGCAACGCGCGTCACGGCGGCCACGGGCGTGGGATCCAGCAGGAACGCGCTTGCGCCCTCACCGCGGGTGACCACCGAGACGGCATCCTCGGCGTCCTTGACGTAGATCAGGCGGCCGCCGGCCGCCAGTGCAGCCGCGTCGACGCCCATGAGCCGCTCGAGCGCCACTGCGAGGAGGTTGACGTCGAGCCAGCGCGCGGCGGGCGAGGCCGAGGCGTCCACCAGCCGTTCGAAGACCTCGGGACGGGCGCGCAGGATGGCCGCAACGCCGCCACTCCAGAGACCGAACCGGCCCGAGCCACGCTCTCCGCTGGCCGTGCGCGGGTCCGGGGCGTCCGCGGCCATGCGCGCGATCAGCTCGTCGGGACCGCTCAACTGGTCGATCTCGAAGAGGCTCGCGGCCGTGGCCAGTAACGCTGCGTCGGTGGGACCGTCCTTCACGACCCGGTGCGTCGGCAGCACGGTGGGCGCGTCCTCGATCGCGTAGAGCAGGGTCATGACGTAGTCCCAGGCAGGATCGCTCTCGCAGGCGCGGTTCTGCCCGCGCTCCTCGTGATAACGGAGCGCTGTCTCGTAGCGGTGGTGACCGTCGGCGATGGTCACGGGCCGCGACCCGGCCAGCTCAAGCAGAGCCGTGACGTCCGCGACTGGGCCCTCCGGAGGCGCAGCCTCGCGGCCGCTCTCATCGTCGTGCGGACTCGGTCCGGCGGCGATCCAGATCCGGTGGCGCACCCCGTCGCCGGCGGTCGCTTCGCTGTCCGGAGGACGGCGGGTCAGCCGGTCGAGCAGTGCGGACGTCTCCGCGGAATCTCCCTCGTGGAGCATGACCACCGGGCTGAGGTTGGTTCCCGTCGCGCGGAGCAGCCGGTAACGGTCTTCCTTCGGGCCGCTCATGGTTCGCTCGTGCGGGCGAACGCCGCTCTCGGGACCGAACGGCTCGAGCTTCAGTCGAGCGACGAATCCACGCGCGACGGTGACCTGGCCGGTGCCGGGCACGGTCGAGTGCATCTCGTGGATCGTGATCGTCGACTCGCGGTCCTTGCGCAGGGTGCCGTCCGAGCGCCACTCCGCCAGCGTGCGCGCCGCCGACCGGTAGCGACTCTCCTCGTCGCCTCCTTCGTCCGGTCCGGGCAGCTCCAGGTGAATCGCGTTGTGGGGATCGCGTGCGCGAAGGCGCTCCGCTTCGTGGGCCGAGATGACGTCGTACGGCGGGCACAGCACGCAACCCAGGTCGGGAACGCGCGCGGGGTCATAGCGGAGCGCGCGAAACGCGCGGAGGTTGGGCACGGCCTCCAGATGGTAGCGGGAACTGCCCCACGCCTCCGCCGCGCAACAAGGGGCGCCGCGGAGTCGCGGAGTTGCGTGCCGACGTCGGCGGCCGGTGGAGTCGCGCGCCCTCGTAGACGGCGCAGTGGTACCTCACGCGGCCGGCAAGGGCAGCGGGCCGGTGGTGCCAACGGGCCGGTAGTGGCAGCGCCACGGCGGTTCGGCGTAGCGCCGCGGCGGTTCGGCGCGGAAAAACCATACGTCCAAATAGAGCGCGTTATCCACGATCCGGCTTCGGCGGACCCTTCATTGCCGCCATTCCTGGGCACCAAACCGGCAAGAGTTTTCTGAAACGGCTAACTCTGGGCCTGGATGCGACCTAACAGGGCCCCGCGAAGACCTCAGGGCTCTCGATGCCTTGGATAACGTCGCCTATTTGGACGTATGGCTGAAATCCTCGCGGGGCGCGGCGCCGACCTCGCGTTTTCGGTGTGGCGCGCTCCGGGGCTGAGCGTCGGTTGGCTCGGTGCGCACGTTCCCTACCCGAGCGTGTCGCGGGCCGCCACGCCGCGTGTGCCTTGGCTGACGCGCGATGACGCAGGATCCGACCGCGGAGCTCAGCCCGGGCCGAGGCCCTGGGGGAAGGCGTAGATCTCATCCCAGCTCGAGCCGCCGTCGACCGTCTCGAGGAGGAGCGTCGCCTGGCGATCGGGATCCCAGACGAGGACTCCGCCTTGGTTGGCGCCGTAGAGACCAGCGCCGGCAGCGATTCGAAGATCGCCGTTTGCGACAGATGATGGATCCCACGTTTTTCCGCCGTCCATCGTCCCGTAGAGCGGGGCCCGAGGACCCCGGAACCATCCGGCGCCGTCGGGTCGCAGGTCGAACCCGCCGACCGTGCCCATGTATGGCAATCCGCCATTTCGCTCCGTCGTGGACTGCACGGTCCAGTGCCTGCCGGCATCGTCCGTGATCAGCAGGGCCTTGAGCTGGCGTCCGGTTCCCGGCGATCCGACGCACATCGCCGCGATCGTCTTTGGGCCGAGGGAAACCGCATCTTCGAGGAACAGCCGGGGAGGACACTGCGTCGGGACCGGCTCCCAGTTCGTCGCGCCATCGCCGGTCATGATCAGACCAGTCTCCGCGGGGTCCGAGTTGCTCGAACCGACGATCGCAACGCCGTCCAAACGTCGAAATCCGACACCGCGGAGGCGCCCGGGGCGCAACAGCTCGAACGGACCGTTGGCGTTGCTTCGGTACAGTCCCGAGCGGCAGGAGTCGTGGCCGTCGCACCAGACGGTCACATACACGTGATCCCGATCTGGCACGGCAACATCGACGACGGAGCCGATCCCGAACGAGTGGAACCACCAGGTCGCCTTGCCATCCGTGCGCCATACCACCACCGCATCGCCCGACGTAGCGGTGCCCCCTACCCACTCGTTGCCGCCGCCGAGAAACGCGAGCGCGCTGGGCTGGAGGTCATCTGCCGAGATGTACCTCTCATCAACGGCGACGGTCAACGTGCCCGGGTCCGTGGCGGTCGCGAACGTGAGCACCACGCCGCGGGGCATGCCCACGTCCCCACCTCGGTTCGCTGGTGAGATGGATGCCGACATTCCCGCCATCGGCCGCAAGCCGAACCAGGCCGCGCAGGCCACACACGCCGGCAAACCAGTTAACGAGGACGGAGCGCGGGTTGCCGCCCGGAGCGTCGGCCGCTCCGGCCTCGGCATTGCCGGCCAGGTTCGCCATCTCCACCCCGGTCGCCGCCCGCGCGTCGGTCACACGGCCGCTGTCGTCCCGGACGGTGACAGGCAGGTCCCAGTTTGGGCCGCCGCCGGTGAGGAGGAGACGCCAACGCGAGCTGCCAGCTGAATTCGGGGAAGGGGACGGACCTTCGATCGAGGCGCTCGGCGATGCTGTCGCGGCGGACGTCGGTACCAGAGTTGAGGGGCTCGGCGAAGAGCCGGAGCCCACCGATGGCGCCGGCGAGGAGCTCGGTCGTGTCCACGGTGAGGACGAGGGCCCCGTCGAGGTCGACGGGCTGGCGCAGCCGATGAGGAGTGCGACGAGGGCGACAACAGAGCACCGCCGAACAGAGCGCACGGGACCGTCGGTTTCACAGGTTCACCAGCTCAGGAAGACCTCGATGCGGCGGCGACTCGGCATTGTGACGGCCGAGGCCAGCCCCGGGTTACGCTCCGACCGTGAAGTGGTGCGGCCTCCTGCTCTCGAGCCTCGTCCTCGCGGGTTGCTACAGCTCCGCGACCGCATCGCTCCATCCAGGGGACGCGAGTCAGCTGGTCCAGGAGATCACCCGGCGAGATGCCACGGTCACGGCGACCGTCAGCGGCGACCCGGGCTGCGGCGACTCGACGCTGACCGACAACGCGCTGCACCTGACCGTCACGGTCCCGGGCGACGCGCAGCCTCGCGACGTCTACATCTTCACCTTCCGATCGACCAGGTTCGACGATAGCGCCACCACCATCGACGCCTGCCAGGCCGCCTGGGCACAGGCCCATCCGGGCGTGAAGGTCTCGCGACTCGATATCGCCCCCTACCGCGCCTTCGGCGCCGACTGGTCGCCGACCCTGTCCGCGACGATCAGCGCGGCCCTGACCGAGGCCTCGAACCTCGGAACCTGACGCTCGCTAGCATTCGTTCACGTGAGCAGCGACGACTGGCCGATCTTCGGGCGCGACGTGCCGGACGCCGCGTGGCGCCCGACGCGCGAGAACCTCGCCGACAGCCGCCTCGCGCGCTTCCTCAAAGCCAGCGGCGATCCCGACCTGACGGCACTCCAGCGACACGCGGAGCGCGATCCGGCCTGGTTCTGGGGCGCCGCGGCCGACGACGTGGCGCTGGCCTGGCAGCGACGCCCGCGCGAGGTCATGGACATCTCGCGCGGCGTGGAGTGGTCACGCTGGTGGACGGGCGGCGCGTTCAACTACTCCGCAGCCGCCGTCGACCCTCGCGCCGAGCGTGAGCCCAGCGGCCCGGCCCTGACCTGGGAGGGCGAGGACGGCGAGGTCCGGCGCCTCACCAACGCCGACCTCAAGACGCAGGTCGACATTGCAGCGGGGATGTTCGCGGCGCTCGGCGTGGGCGCCGGCGACCGTGTCGGCATCTACCTCCCGCTCCTCGTGGAGACGGTGATCGCCGTGCTCGCTCTGGGCCGGCTGCGCGCGATCTACACCCCGATCTTCTCGGGTTACGCCGCGCCCGCCGTCGCCAGCCGCCTGAACGACTGTTCGGCGAAGCTCCTGATCACGGCCGACGGCTTCCGGCGTCGCGGCGGGATCGTGCGACTGAAGGCCATCGCGGACGAGGCGGTGGCCGCAACGCCGTCGGTCGAACGCGTGCTCGTCGTCCGTCGGCTGGGAGAGACTGCGCCCGAGCCCGTGCCGTGGGCGGAGGGTCGAGATCGCTGGTGGGACGAGGCCATGACCGATTCATCTGTTGTGCCGCTTGGCGAGGCCCCGGAAACCGACCCGGAGACGCCCTACATGGTCATCTACACCTCGGGCACGACCGGGCGACCGAAGGGCGCCGTCCACGTCCACGGCGGCTTTCCCATCAAGGGCGCGCAGGACCTGGCGCACAGCTTCGACCTCGGCCACGGCGATTCGCTGTTCTGGTTCACCGACCTCGGCTGGATGATGGGTCCGTGGGCCATCTCCGGCTCGCTGTTGCTGGGTGCGTCGCTCGTGCTGTACGAGGGCGTTCCGGACTTCCCGGCGCCGGATCGGCTGTGGTCGATCGTCGAGCGCCATCGGGTGACGCACCTCGGCCTCTCGCCGACTGTTGTCCGCGCCCTGATGGCCTACGGCACGGACCCGGTTCATGCCCACGACCGTTCATCGCTGCGCGTCCTGGGCTCGACCGGCGAGCCGTGGAACCCGGAACCGTGGTGGTGGTTATTCCGCGAGGTGGGCGAGGGCCGCTGCCCGATCATCAACTACAGCGGCGGGACCGAGGTCAGCGGCGGAATCGTCAGCTGCAACCTACTGACGCCGATCCGGCCGACCTCCTTCGGCGGCCCCAACGTGGGTACGGCCGCGGACGTCATCGACGCGGATGGGCGGCCGGCGCGCGGCAAGGTCGGCGAGCTTGCCATCCGACAGCCGCTTCCCGGCATGACGCGCGGCTTCTGGAACGATCCCGACCGCTACGTCGAGTCCTACTGGTCGCGATTGCCCGGCGTCTGGGTCCACGGCGACTGGGCGCTGATCGACGAGGACGGCTACTGGTTCATCCAGGGTCGCTCAGACGACACGCTCAAGGTGGCGGGCAAGCGCGTCGGGCCGGCCGAGGTCGAGAGCGCAGCCGTGGCCCATCCGGCCGTCCTGGAGGCTGCTGCGGTCGGCATCCCCCACGAGCTCAAAGGCGAGGTGATCGTGATCTTCTGCGTGCTGCGACGCGGCGAGACCGACGACGCCACCCTGCGCGCCTCGATCTCCGCGCAGGTGGTCCACGAGATGGGCAAGGCCCTCAAACCGGAGGCGGTGTTCGTGGTGCCGGAGCTGCCGAAGACGCGGAGCGGCAAGGTCATGCGCCGAGTCGCGCGGGCCGCCTACCTCGACGTGGATCCCGGCGACCTGTCCGCGCTGGAGAACCCGCTGGCAGTCGAGGCGATCCGTACCGTCGGCAGGACCTCGAGCCGATAGTCGACCGCTACTGAGCCTGCGGCGGGTAGTTTCGCGGCGCCGAGCGCAGCCCCGCCTTGGCCGGTCCCGGTTATCCGATGAGGCGCGGCTGCAGCCAGGCCGTGCCGCCATCGGAGTCATCGATGCGTGCCCGCACGTAGCCTTCCTTACCGGTGACGTGGTAGCGCGGTGACGGTCCCTCCTCGACCTCGAGCACCTCTCCACCACGCCCGATGAATGCCGTCCGATACGCCCGGTCCATGTAGGTGGCGATGTCGACGCACAGGGTCTGACCGCCCAGGTCGAGATCGTCCAGCTCCACTCCCGCCGAGGCATAGAAGCGGCCTTCGTCGAGCGCGGTGAGAAGCGCGGCCTCGGTTACCCCTGCAGCGCCCTCCACGGAGACCCAGCCACGACCCGGGTTGTCCCACTGCCGGCCCCAGCGCAGGTAGTGATGCGCATCGTCGACCGCGATCCCGAACATGCGGATCCCTGAGCTCAGCACGTCGTCCCAGATGCCCTCCGTCGAGGGATGACCATTGCCACCCGCTTGATTGGTCTCGCTGCTCCCGTTGTAGACCTCGAAGAGCCGCACGTCGCGAAGACTGGTGAAGACTGACGCGGACAGCATCCAGCGGAAGTTGGGATGGTTCACCGAGGCGATGCCGCCGGCCGCGCGCACAGCGTCCACATTGGCCTGGACGGTCGTCGTGGCGTCGCCGGTGCGGACGTGAGGAAGGGTCGCCGAGATGCCCAGTCCGTTGACGTGGACGTCTCCCGCGGTCAGCTCCTCGCCGCGGACGAGCAGCATGGGCCCGGCCGCGCCACCAACCTCCTCGGGGCGCGTCAGGACGTCGTGGTCGGTCAGCGCGAGGAAGTGGTAACCGGCGTCGCGGTACCAGGCCGCGACGACCTCCGGGGAAGCGTCGCCGTCGCTGTTCGTGGTGTGGGTGTGAAGGTTGCCCTTGAGCCAACGGCGCATCGTCGAACGGTACGGCATTGGCGGGAGCCTTCGCCATACTCCGAGGGATGAAGCCGCTGCAACCGGCGGGGCCGCTGACCAGCACGCACAACCCTCGCTTCCGGATGGCGCTTGCCCTGCGCGAAGGACGCGAACGTCGTGCGCAGGGACGCATCCTGATCGACGGCTCGCGTGAGATCGATCGGGCCCTCCGTGCCGGCGTGAAGATGCTCGAAGCCTGGGCGGACGAGGAGCGCGTGTCGTTCGATCGCGCTACCCAGAACCTGGTCGAACGCCTCGCCTCCTCCGGCGCGTTTGTGGTCGAAGCAAGCTCGGCGCTGCTCGGCCGTCTGGCCTACGGCGACCGCAACGAGGGTGTGGTCGCAGTGGCCGAGACTCCCGTCGCGAAGCTGGCCGATCTCGTCCTGCCCGATGTGCCGCTTTTGGGCGTGATCGAGGGCGTGGAGAAGCCGGGCAACCTTGGCGCGATCCTGCGAACAGCCGACGGCGCCGGCCTTTCGGCACTCATCGTCGCCGACCCGGGCACGGACCTCTTCAATCCCAACGTCATCCGCGCGAGCTTGGGCACCGTCTTCAGTGTCCCGACCGCGGTGGCGTCGACCGGCGAGGTCCTCGAGTGGCTCGAGGCGCGATCAATCCCGATCGTGGCAGCCCGCGTCGAGGGCTCGGTGGACTACACGGATGCCGACCTGTCCGGGTCGGTTGCCATCGCTCTCGGAAGTGAGGCGCGCGGCCTGTCGGATGCCTGGGGCGAGCTCGCGGTTGCCTCGGTTCGCGTACCGATGCTGGGTGTGGCGGACAGCCTCAACGTGTCCGCTACCGCCGCGGTCCTGTTCTACGAAGCGCTCCGCCAGCGCGGTCGGGCGCCGGCGAGGAACTCGAGCTAGTCGTCCTCGAGGATGAAGGTGACGACCATCGTCACCTTGTAGTCGGTGATCTTGTCGCCGTTGATGTCCACGTACTGTTCCTTGATCCAGGCGCCCCTGACGTTGCGAAGCGTCTTTGTGGCGCGGGCAAGACCCTGACGAATGGCATCCTCGAAGCTGTCCTTCGACGTGGCGCTGATCTCGGTGTTGCGTGCGATTGACATGACCTTCTCCTTCCCTGTGTTTGAGAACTACTCGACCCGCAGGTCGAGAACCTTGCGCCCGATCACGAGTCTCTGGATCTGGCTGGTCCCCTCCCCGATCTCGGTCAGCTTCGCGTCGCGGAGAAAGCGCTCGACCTTGTACTCCTCGACGTAGCCGTACCCGCCGTGGATCTGCACGGCGTTGTTGGTGGCACGCTGCGAGACCTCGGACGCGAACAGCTTTGCCTGCGCCGCTGCCAGGCTGTAGTCGCGACCCTGATCCTTGATCCACGCGGCGCGGTAGACCATCTGGCGAGCGGCCTCGATCTCGGTCGACATGTCCGCGACCATGAAGGCGACGCCCTGGAAGCTGCCGATCGGACGGCCGAACTGCTTCCGCTCCCGGGCGTACGGGACCGATGCGTCGAGCGCAGCCTGGGCGAGGCCGACAGCCATCGCACCGATCGAGATCCGCCCACCGTCGAGGATCTGGAGGAAGAGCTTCCAGCCGTCGCCACGCCCGCCGAGCATCTGGTCGGCGGGAATGCGGCAGTCCTCGAAGAGGAGTTCGCCCGTCGCGCTGGCGTGGAGCCCCATCTTCTCTTCCAGCCGCCCGACGGAGAAGCCCGGCGTATCAGCGGTGACGATGAAGGCACTGATCTCGGGCGAGCCGTTCTCGCGCGCGCCGGTCCTGGCCGTGACGATGTAGGTACCGGCCTGGCCGGCGTTGGTGATGAAGCGCTTGCGCCCGTTGATGACCCACGTCCCGCCATTGTGCGAGCCATTCGACCCGCTGTTCCCGCGGCCGTTGCCTTCCTCGAGCCGGCCTGTGGTACGGGTGCCGCCGGAATCCGATCCGGCCTCCGGCTCCGTCAGTCCGTACGCGCCGAGGACGTGGCCCTGGGCCATCGGGACCAGGAAGCGGTCCTTCTGCTCGGGCGTGCCCGCGAGGTGGAGGGGTCCGCAGCCCAGCGAGGTGTGGGCTGCAACGATCAGTGCCAGCGAGCCCCAGGTACGGGCGAACTCCTCAATGGCGATGGCATAGGCGAGGGTGTCGAGCCCGGCGCCACCTTCGTCTTCGGGAATGGGAATGCCGAGCAGCCCCATCGGTCCGAGCATGGCCACGATGTCGGTGGGAAAGCGGCGCTCCCGCTCGTGCTCGTCGATCGCTCCCAACACCTCGCGCGTGCAGAAGTCGCGGATCGTCTTGCGCAGGAGCTCGTGCTCCGGCGACAGGTCGAAGTCCATGGACACCTCAGGGAGGACCGGCATGCATCGAGGGCGGAACGCGGCACAAGCCGCCGGTGAACTCAGGCGGCCGGGTGGGCGGGGCAAGCCTCACCCGAGGATGGTAGCCCGGTCGCCCCGATTCCGCGTCCGGCATGGAAACGCCGCCGGTCCAAGGGGCCCGGCGGCGTCTGAGATGCGACGGTCAGCAGCCGGTGTACGAGCTGACCCAGTAGAGGTGTGAGGCTCCGCGAATGTAGGAGATCTCGATGTGGTCGCCGAAACCCATGCCGCCCAGGTTGGACACGGTGTGTGAGTAGAGGTGGGCGTTGTTCCACGTGCCGCCCGAGCGCATCGAGTACCACAGGCCTCCGGCGCCATCCGCGGCTGCGATGTGACCGTGGCCGGATACGTCGAACTCGAGGAGAGCGCGAACCGTGCCGTTCATGACGCGGTAGGAGTGCCAGCCGGCCGCGTTGCGGTAGGCGTACTGGGTGCCATTCGACTGTGCCCAGACGATCATCGGCCAATCGTTCTTCGGATTGATGGCCACTGACGGCTGCGAATCGGCGCCATTGTCAGCCGGAGCGGCTGTCTCATGCGTGAAGTTGCCGATGCTCGTGAGCCCTCTCGCGTAGATCACATGGCCCTGCTTGACGTAGGCGAGCATCGGCCTGCCGTCGTAGGTCGTCAGCGAGGCGGAGCTGATGTGCGTTCCATTCGAAAGACCGGTGGACACGGTGACGTGCGTCCAGGAACCGGATGCGTTGGTGGTATAGGTCACCCTCGAGGCGCCGTTGCCGGGATTGTCGTAGTAGGTGGCGAGGTAGATCTTGGCGCCACGGACGACCAATCCTGTTGCGTTTTCGCAGTTGGTGCCCGGAATGCTCTTCGGCGTCGACCACGAACCGCCGGAGCGGACCGTGTACTTGAGATTCGAGGTGATGCAGCCATTCGAGCCGGTCTGCGTGATGCGCTGGAAGACGACCGTGAGCGTTCCTGATGCGTTGATCGCGATGAGCGGGCTCCAGGCCTCTTCAAGGCGGTGTCCTCGGTCATGCGCGTCCGCACGAAGCTTCCGCTCCTGTCCGTGATGTACCAGATGCCGGTGTCGCCCCGCGCAACGACGTGCTCGATGCCGTTCGTGTCCACGACCATGGAGGGGTCATACAGATTGCCGGTGCTTGCCGACTGTCCAGCCGCCCATCCGCCCGTATCGGCGCTGGCCGGAAGTGCAAGGGACAAGAGTCCGATGGCCGCGATGCCGATGGCTGCCTTGATGCCGCGCATTGACTGTGTCCTCCGTTGGGCTTCGGGCCGAGTGAGGCGCTCGCCTGCCTCTGCCCCTGTGGCACGAGTGCGAGCCGGCTCGGGCTGCCAGTGCGCGGACTGTGGACGCGATGGGACGATCCGTCGTCCGTGGTGGTACCGAGCCTTGTGCTGAGCCCCGAGTCCGTAGACGCGGGACCTGGCGGGAATGTGGCGGTGGTGAACGATCAGGCCTCCTCGCGCTCGATCGCGGCACGCGCCGCGGGCAGGCGGCGCGGCAAGGGTAGATCGCTGACGCCAGCCACGAAGGACGCCTGGCGCGCCCACTCGGCCGCCTGGAGCTGCTCCTCGACCGAGAGGATGCCGAGGCGTCCCAGCGTCGCCATCTCGTCGCGGATGTAGGTCTTGAGCATCTCCGGGCCGTCGGTGTTGATGGTGTAACGCACGCCGTGGCGGCGGAACGTGTCGAAGATCCAGCGAAACTCGTCCCAGTCGGACACGACGCGAGTGTTGAGGTTGCTCGTCGGGCAGAGCTCCAGGGTGATTCCCCGCTCGCGGATGATGGCCATGGTTCGCGGGTCATAGGCCGACTTGACGCCGTGGCCGATCCGCGTTGGTTCCAACTGCTCGATCACCTCCGCGATCTCCTCGACCGCGCCTGCCTCACCGGTGTGGACCGTCGTCCCGAGGCCGCGGCGTCGGCAGCGTTCGAAGAGACGCCGATAGTCGGCGGGCCTGAAGTCGCCGGACTCGGGGCCGGCGATGTCGATTCCGACCACGCCGCGCTGACGGTAGGCGATGGCCTTGTCCGCGATGATCTCGTTGAGGTGGTAGGGAAAGGCGCGATCGAGGCAGAGGATCAGGCCGGGCGTCACCGGGTACTCCAGCCTCGCGCGGTCCATGCCCCGGATGGCGGCACTGATGATGTGGTCGAGGTCCTGCTCGCCGCCGCGGTTTCGCTTCATGGGGTTGAAGCGCAGCTCAATGGTGGTCACGTTGTTCTTGCGGTAGGCGCCGCCGACCACCTCGTAGACGGAGCGCTCCACGGCGAGCGGCGAGGACTGGATCAGCTCGGTCCAGTGGAAGAGCTGGAGGTACCCGTCGAACGAGCGACCTCGCCGCGAGGAGACCGTGATCATGTCCCGGAACTCCCAGTAGTCCTTGGTCGGCAGGCGGATTCCCTGGGAGTGGGCGATGCCCCACATGATCGCCGGGGCGACCGCGCCGCCAAGGTGGCAATGGAGCTCGGTTAGCGGGACCTTGCGCGGCAGGAGGGCGGGCACATGCCCATCCTATCCGGACGAGCCTTGCTCGCATGGCGGCTTCGGCCGTTGCTACGGCGCGGCAACCTGCCCTGATCCTGGAGGATTTCCGGCTCCCGCGGGAACCCTCACGATGCCGCTGGCATCGGCCTTGCCGACACAGAAGATGATCCGGTCCGTGTTGCCGTTGCGTCCCAGCGACACCTGGTAGTAGCCGGGCCGCCACGTCTGGCTGGTCGTGTCCGCCATGAGGATCAGGCCTGGCACGGTGTCCGATGCGATCGCGGCCGCGACCTGTGCAACCTGGCCCGCGGCATAGAGCCGGTCGACACGGATATCCCTCGGCGTGGCGCCCGTGTATCCGATCCCGATCACCTTCTGCTCCCCGTTCATGAGCGCGGCGCCGGGGCAGGTCGCACCGAGCCGGTCGGGGTCGGGCGCAACCCGATTGGGAAGCTCCGCGATGGGTGAGATGCCCGAGGCGAGCACCAGCGATTCCCCGCCGAACATTGCCCACTGCCGAGCCGCCACCAGGAACGGTGCATTGGCATCGACCGGTGCGCTCGGGCCTCGCACGTCGAGGTACAGGTTGCGCTCCTGGCCGACCGACCCCTTGAACCAGCTCGATTCGACCTGGTAGACGCCTGCCGGCAGGCCGTCGGGGCCCAGCTCGTAGATGACGATGTCACTGGTCGGCGAATCGACGACGAGCCCGGTCAGGGTATGGGGGGTCAATGGCGCGAGGTTCACCAGCACGGTGCTCGCCAGCTTTTCGCCCGGTGCGCCGCGCAGGCCCAGCGCCACGATCGAGCCGTCGGTCGTGATGGTGGCCGCATCGGGGGCACCCGCGCGCGGAGTCAGACCGGTCAGCTTCAACCACGCAGCCGCCTCGCCGAGCTGCGGCACGGACGACGTGACGACCGCGGTCACGAGGTAGTCGAGACCGGATCCCGGCTTGGCCGTGGAGACGACGAAGGGTCCGGGCGGGAGCGCCTGGGCGAGCTCCGTGATCCGGGCGATCTGTGTTTGGTCGTGCAGCAGCGGCGGAAGGAAGACCGTGACGCTGAGCACCTTCTGGCGAACGAGCAGGTCGATGTGATAAAGCCCGGGAGGCCACAGTCCCGACGGGTCGAGCCCGGCCGGAGGAATGAGGAGCCGGTCGACACCCGGCGCGTTGCCGGGCAGATCCTGTGCGTCGATTCGGAAGGCCTGTGCGTTGACGATCCGCCAGACCCGGATGTCGATGACGGGCTGGTCGTCCGGACTGGTGACGCCGATCGCGGCCACCGGCGCACCCTGGGTGCGCAACAGCACGGCGTCGCTGATCACCTGGCCCGTGGAGGACGGCGTCGCGGCGGGTGCGTGGGGGCCGATATCGCTCGGGGTCGCGGCGGTCCACACCTCGGCCGCGTGCAGGTCGCCGAGACTCGCCGAGCTCGCGGTGGAAACAGTGGCCGCCAGTGCTCCGCTTTGGAGCACCAGCGCGCGGAGGCCCCAGCTATCGTGGCGCTGCATCACCGGGCCCGCCACGGACCAGTCGACTCTCTGGGCGGCCGGCGCCCGGTTGGGCGGCGGCGCCCCCGTCGGGCCGGGCGTCGCTGCCTGCGACGATGGCGACGGCTGCGGTAGAGAACTCTCCTGGCGAAGGGCCTCCCACGGCTTGAGAAGCGCGACGACCACGAAGGCGCCAAGCAGCGCGACGATCAGCCGCGAGCGGCCGTCGCTCCCTCGACCCTTTCCCAACGGTGCGGGGTTGGGCAGATCCACGATCGAGGCGCGCGGCTCGAGCGTATGCCGTGGCCGATAGGACGAGTCGTCTCTGCGCATTGATCGAGCGTCTGCCTCCAGGGGGACGCTGACCATATTGCCACTGCCGCCAAAGGTGCAGCTGCGAACCACCGGCCTGAGCTGACGCCGCAAGCCGGACGTCCATGACGGGATGTAGACTCGACGCCATGTGCTCAACTGACAAGGCGGGCCCCGGGACGCTCGTCGGAACGTGCCGGCAGATGCGCGTACCGCTGTCGCGCGGCCGGATCATCGATGCCGCCCTGTCGTACGTGGACGCCAATTGCCTGGCGGATATGAGCATGCGCAGGCTCGGCAGTGAGCTCGGCGTCGAGGCGATGTCCCTGTACCGCTACTTCCCCAGCAAAGCGGCACTCCTGGACAGCGTGGCGTGCAGGTTGCTGGCGGACCTCGCGCTGCCGGAGGCGGGCGACGGGCCTGACTGGGAGCCGTCTGCGCGTGCCTACGCGCGTTCGTTCCGACAGATCGCCCGGGCTCATCCCCGCCTCTTTCCACTCCTCGCAACCGTCGGCCCCTCGAACGACACGCTCGAGCGCGTGACGCAGCGCATGGTCGGGCTGTGGCGCGAAGCAGGCCTCGACGAGTGCCTTGCCGAGCGCGCACAGCGGGCGCTCCAGGGCTTCGTGACGGGATCGAGCCTCTGGGAGGCGACGTCAGATGAGAATGAGGTGCCCGCTGAGCTCTCCCCGCGGCGCATCGCCGGCGATGCTGGAGCCCGGTCCCGGCCGGCCCGCCGCGAGGACAATGCCGACGCCGACTTCGAATTCGGGCTGGACCTCCTGCTGGAGGGACTGCGCCAGCGCATCTCCGCCGAGGCTGCCGCGGTCCGCTAGGAAGGGGCCGCCCGCCGGGATGCGAGGCAGCTCGTCAGGACGCGAGGCCGTTCGCTGCAAGGGCGGCCTGGAGGCTCGTTCGCCGGCGCTTCGCCTCGTCGGGCACCTGGTCGCGGGCGTGATAGGAGGAGCGCACGAGCGGACCCGACTCGACGTGCCTGAAGCCAAGCTCGAGCGCCTCGACCTTCATCTCGGCGAACTCGTCGGGGTGGTAGTAGCGCTCAATCGGCAGGTGCTGGGCGCTCGGGCGCAGGTATTGGCCGATCGTGAGGATGTCGCAATCGGCGGCGCGCAGATCACGGAAGGCCTGCGACAGCTCCGGGCGGGTCTCGCCCAGACCAACCATCAGGCTCGACTTGGTATGGACGCTGCCATCGCGACCGCTGATCTGGTGAGCGAATGCCTTGGCCTGCACGAGCACCTCGAGCGAGCGGTGGTAGCGAGCGCGCCTGCGGACTGGCTTCTGGAGCCGCTCCACCGTCTCCACGTTGTGATTGAGGATGTCGGGGCCCGCCTCCATCACCGTCCGCAACGGCGCGTCCTGGCCGTTGAAGTCGGGGATCAGCACCTCGACGCCCATGCCCGGGCACTCGCGACGCAGTTCGCGGATCGTATTGGCGAAGATGTGCGCGCCGCCGTCCGGCAGGTCGTCACGCGCGACGCTGGTGACGACCACATGTTCGAGGGCCATCTGGCGGATGGCCTCGGCCACGCGGCGCGGCTCATCCTCGTCGTTCCAGGTCGGACGGCCCGTCTTCACGGCGCAGAAGCCGCAGGCCCGGGTGCATGTATCGCCGAGGATCATGATCGTGGCGGTCCGCTGCTCCCAGCACTCGCCGATGTTCGGGCAGTGCGCCTCCTCGCAGACGGTGTTGAGGGTCAGGCCGCGCAGGATCGACTTGAGGTCCTGGTAGTTGGGCCCGCTCGGCAGCCGCGCGCGGATCCACTCCGGGTGCCGTCGGGCCGCCGCCGAGCCGTCCGCGGCAGCGTCGAAGCGGCCACCGCCCATCGCGATCGTGATCGGCTCGGCAGGCGCATGGGCATGGGCCGCTCCGCCGGCGGACAGAGGTTGGAACATCGGAAGCTCGCGCTGCATTCGGCGCCGAGTGTAGTCCGGGAATGGCCTCGTCGCCGCGACGCCGCCCTGGTGGCGCGATTGCCCGGCGATCCGCGTTAATCCCTGAAGAGGGGCCCTGGTCCGGTCATCGAGGCCATGTCCGGCAGCTCGATATCGAGCGTTGCCTCGGTGTCGACGGAGGGAAGTGGTGTCGAGCTCGAAATCACGCCGGACATCATGGCGCCCACGGACGGGGCGAGCTGCGTGACATATGTCGCGGTGAGGTGGCTCGCGTTCCGCCACATCTCAAAGCTGCCGATGATCACCGGGCACGGGTCGTATGGGCAGACCACGTGATTGAGGTTCGCGAACGTGGCCCCCTTGTCTGTCGCAGCCTGCTGCTCGATGTCAACGTGCAGTTGATCGATGGCCCTGGCGCGCGTCGTTTCGCACTCCGAGATGCGGCGGTGCGGCTTCCTGAGGCAGACCGGCACGTCCTTCTCGAAGTGCGGCGTGTCGGTCAGTACGACCGCCTTCGAGGCGCCGGGCAGGGCGCCGAGCGTGACCTCGAGCGCCGCCTTCCAACGCTGGGCAGCCTGATCGCGCGTCAGGTGGTGCCCGTACCCATCGATCAGCACGTAGCCGCGAGAGTTGGCCACCAGGACGACGTCCGGATGATGCTGGGTGATCCACGCGAAGGCCCGCTTGCGCCACAGGTTACACGCCGGCCGATCGCCCTGGAAGTTCGGCTCCTCGAAGTTGACGCGGATCGACGGGCAGGCGGACTTCGTGAGGGTCACCAGGCGCCACCCCTTGGCCTTCGCCGGAGGGATCAGTCCCGGCATCCATTGCTCGGCGTGCGAGTCGCCGAAGACAGCGATGGTGATGTGGCCGTGGGAGTCGCCGTAGACGCAGGGGTGGATTTGCGCGTCGTAGGGCATGCTGTGACAACCGTCCTTGTAGCTGATTGGCGCGTCGCCGGGCGCGGCCAGCAGCGATGGATTGAGGTGGTCCGGGACCCGGCGGCGGTCCTGTTCGGCTCCGTCCGGGATCCCATTGCCGTTGGAGTCGTCCTGCCCGTCGGTGATCCCGTTGTGGTTCGTGTCGGCCCTCAACGGATCGGTCCCGAAGCGCTGCTCGCCGAGGTTGCTGAGCCCGTCGCCGTCAGGATCCTCGGCCGAGTCGAGCACGCCGTCACCGTTCGTGTCGGCCTTGCCGGGGTCAGTCTTGCTCTGCGTCAGCTCGAACGAGTTGGACAGGCCATCGTGATCCGAGTCGGTGATGGCTGCCGCGGGAGCCGAGGCGAGGAGAAGGGGCAGCAGCATCGCGAGCCCGGCCGCGGCTGCGAGCAATGGGCTGTGGTGCCGGCGCCCAGATCGGCTCCGCGGTGGCGGTTGATGCCTCGAGCGCGACACGACCGATCCCCCACGTGCGTCAATTGACTTCAGGCTAACACGCTCTCCCGTAAGGCTCTCAGGGTAGCTGGCCAATCGCCACTTCGAGCACCGGTGCAAACACCGCCACCCACGTCGCGGTGAGGTGCTGGTCGTCGCGGAAGACGAGGTACCTGCCCCTGACGAGCGGGCACGAGTCGCCCGGGCAGAGCCAGTCAGTCGGCGAAACGAACCCGATTCCGAGCTCGGTAGCGAGCGCGGTCTCGAACCCGGCGTAGCTCGTGTCGACGACCAATGCGCGCGGGGTCGGGCAGCCGTCGATCGACGCGTGGCTGGCGAGGCAGTCTGCCGGGTCGAAGGGAAGGTGCGGATCCTCGGCGAGGTAGACGACACGGCCTGCGTCCTGTGCGACCTTGCCGAGGAAGTCGGCGACGCCGGCGTGCCACGCGTCTATCGCCTGGGCGACCGGCGTCCGGCCGGAGCTGTCCACGATCTCGTAGGCGCTGGCCGACGCGACCACGGCGAGTGCCGGGTGCTCGTTCGCCAGCCGCGCGAGGACGTGCCCGTGCCACGTGTCGCATTCGCGGTACTCGCGCTTCAGTACCAGGTTCCAGACCTGGACGTTGGAGATCGGGCACGCCGACTTCGTGAGCGAGACCAGGCGCCAGTCGTGTCGCTGGGCAAGAACCTGGAGGGCCGGCAGCCACTGGGCGGCGTGCGAGTCGCCGATGAGAACCACGGTCGTCTTCGAGGATGGATCGCCGTAGACGCACGGCGGCGGATCGGTCGAGGCGAAATCGAGGTGGCAGCCATCGGAGTAGCTGACCGGCAGGTCCTTCGCCGCGTCCAGGAGCGTGGGCTGGAGGTCGTTCGGAAGCGGGCCCGAGACGACGGGAGGCGGCAGGCTCGGGAGGCTGGGTTCCGACGTCGCGCTCGGAAAGGGGGTGTCGGCGGGGATTGGTGAGGCGGTGGTTGGTGCCTGAGACGTGCCGGGGGCGGATGCGACGGGAGTGCTGGATGGTCCGGCGCCTGGAGTCGCGCTCGAGGCTGGGCGCGATGTCGCACTCGGGAGCGCGATTGCCGAGGCCGCGGCGACGATGGGTTGGGTCGGCCCGGGAACCGCCACAGCAGATGGGCCCTTCGGGAACCCGGGCAGGATCCCGCCGATCGCGAGCGCCGCCATTGCCACCACGATTGATGCGACGCCTGCCAGCGACACGCTCCGCCCCGGTGTGATGCGTCGCAGCCGCCCTTCCCGGAACGGTGCCTCGACCCAGGCCGTGCTGGCTGCCGCGATCCCGATCGCCAGCAGGCCGAGAGCGACTCGCACGGCGAGGTCGTCGCGGCCGAGCACGACCGGCACGAGAATCAGAAGCGGCCAGTGCCACAGGTACAGGGAGTACGAGATGCGGCCGAACCAGCGGGGAACGGCCGTCGCGAGCCCGCGCGCCGTGAGCGAGCCGGCGCGTTCACCCGAGACGATCAGCAGCGCGGCTCCGCCAACAGGCAGCAGTGCCGCCACGCCGGGATAGGGCGTCGAGCCGTTGACGACCAGCACGGCTACAGCGATGAGCGCCAGTCCCAGGCAGCCGGCGACAGAAACCAGCCACACCGGCGCGCGGGCAGGCAGCCGAAGCATGCCCAGCGCGATGAGGGCGCCGACGGCCAGCTCCCAGGCACGGGTCGGGAGCGAGAAGAAGGCCCACGGAGCTGCGATGTCCGTCCAGGCGATCGACAGCACAAGCGAGCCCAGTGCGACGGGCACGATCAGCCACGCCACGCGCTTGACCGACACGAGGCGAGCTCCGAGCACGATCAGCAGCGGCCAGACGAGGTAGAACTGCTCCTCGACGCCTAGCGACCAGTAATGGAGGAGCGGCGAGGGGGCAGCCGCCGAGGCGAGGTAGTCGGTCGCATTTGCGGCGAAGCGGTAGTTGGCGACGTAGACCGCGGCCGCAGCTGCGTCTCCCGCAACGTCCGGCATGCGGAGCCGTGAGAGCACCAGCGCGGACGCGACGACTGTGACGATGATCACGAGCAGGGCCGCCGGCAGCAGCCGGCGCGCCCGCCGCGCGTAGAACGAGACGAAGTCGATGCGACCCGCCGAGACGATCTCACGCCGCAGCAGGCCCGTGATCAGAAAGCCGGAGATGACGTAGAAGACGTCGACCCCGACGAAGCCGCCGGGAAAGCCCGGCACATGCACGTGATACAGAAGGACGGCGATGATCGCGACCGCGCGCAGCCCCTCGATATCTGGGCGGAAATGGGCCCGACCAGCGGCGGAAACCGCGACTCCCCAGGCGGACGCCTCGGACGATTCAGCGGCGAGGGCCGCGTCGACCTCTCCGTCGACTACCAGATCGCCGTTGCCTCGTCGACCGACTCGAGCCAATGCCTGATGTCACCGAAGAAGCGGCCCGCCTGCGCGCCGTCGGTGGCGCGGTGGTCGAAGCCGAGGCACATGTTCATGATCGGCCGGACGCCGAGCGTGTCGCCCTGGGGCGTCTCGATCACGATGGGGCGCTTGATGATCGACTCCATCGTCAGGATCGCGACCTCGGGGACGTTGATGATCGGCTGTGTCAGCACCGAGCCCGTCCAGCCAGTGTTGTCCACGGTGAAGGTTCCGCCCTGGATGTCCTCGAGCCGCAGATGGTTGCCGCGCGCGCGATCGGCCAGGGCGTAGATGGCCCGGTTGAGACCATGGATGCTCGACTGGTCGGCGTCGTGGATGACCGGTACGATCAGGCCGTCCTCGACCGCGACCGCGACGCCGACGTTGATCGCCTTGCGGCGCCAGAGGCCCTCCTCGGTGTAGTGGCCGTTGAAGTCCGCGTGCCGTTTGAGCGCCTCTACGGCCGCCTTCGTCACGAACGCCACGTAGGAGAGGCCGATGCCCTCGCGTGCCTGGTAGTCGCGCTTGAGCGACTCGCGCAGCCGCACGACGCCGGACATGTCGACCTCGATGGTCGTGTAGGCCGTGGGAACCTGGAGCGCCTTCGTCATCTGGGCTGCGATCGCCTTGCGCATCGGCGACTGCGGCTTGAGTGAGTCGCCCTCGGCGACGGGCGATGGAGCCGGCGCCGAGGCTGCGGCGGCGGGTGCCTGGCGCTGGGCGGAGGCCGGGGCGGTGGCGGTCGCGGTTCCCGGGGCGGCGGGTGGCGGAGTAGCGGCGGCCGCTCCACCGCTCTCCACAAATCGCATCACGTCCTCGCGCGTGACCCGACCTGAGTGGCCCGTGCCCTGCACCTGGGCGAGGTCGACGCCGTGCTCTCGGGCGAGGCGGCGGACGGCGGGCGTCATGCGGCCCTCGTAACCGGCCACGGACGCCGATCCGTTGCCGTTCGAGGCGCTGGACGCGGCGACCGGCTGCATCTCCTCGACGCGGCGCTCGTCTGCGCCTGCTGGGCCGTGTCCGCTGGCTTCTGTGGTTGCACGAGCCGTCGCGGGGGCTGCCGGGGTTGCGCTGGACGCCGAGGCGGGTTCGGCGGAGCTCTCGTTCGGCTTGATCTTGTCGGTGGCCGCCTTCCCACCTGCCGGAGCCGCCGGAGCGTTCAAGGACGCGGCGCCGCCCGGGGACGCAGGGGCAGGCGCTGCCTCGGCTGCGGCCGCTGATCCCTCGATGACCGCGATCTCGGCGTTGTTGGGGACGGTCTCGCCTTCCTGGACCAGGATCTCGGTCAGGATGCCCTCGAACGGGGACGGGACCTCGGCGTTCACCTTGTCGGTGACGACCTCGACGATCGGCTCGTACTTGTCGACGTGGTCGCCGATGTTCTTCAGCCATTTGCCGATCGTCCCCTCGGCAACGCTCTCGCCGAGCTGGGGCATCGTCACCTTGGGCACGGGAACTCCTCCGGGCCGATCCACTGGGTCACGACGCATCTTCGCATGTCGCGGGTAGTGTCCACCTTTGGCGCGCCCGGCGGCGCCGGGCTCGGGTTCCCTGACCGAGCGCCAGGTTCCGGCCAGGTCGGGAGGCGTGAGTCCGCGGCGTGAGCCCCAGGTTTCGGGGCCGGCGCGCCACTGTGCCGTCGTGGGCCACGGACTTCACTACAACTGTTACCTGGGCGGGATGTCCCGCTCCCGGAGCCCCAGGGACCAACTCCTGGAACGGCGAGCTCGTCCCGGTGTGAGTTTTTGAACGCCCAGAGCCCCCCGGCGCGTCTTGTCGATGGTCCGAATCGGCACGTCAGCGCCGTCTGGCGGACGAGCGCACTTCCTGGACCGCCCGGCGAGGGATTGGGCCACTCCGACAACAGTTGTAATGAAGAAGGGTCACCCAAGCGGCACATACCACTCCTTCATCCTGAATTCGGAGGCAGTTTTCTGACGATGCACCTTCCTCGCCGGTCCGGCACCACCATCCTCTCAATCCTCGCTAGCGTCGCCGTCTCTCTGGCCGGCTCGGCCCAGGCTTCGGCTTGCCCGACGGACCTCCGGCGAGGCCCTCCACTGTCGACGGCCTCCTCAGACACATGACGCTCGAAGAGAAGGTCGGGCAGCTCTTCGTCAGCCGCGTCTACGGTAGTACGGCGGACTCGACTGCCGCGCGTCCTGTGGCTGCCAATCGGAGGCAGCTGGGTGCCGACAACGCGGCACAGCTGATCGCCCGCTACCACGTCGGCGGAATCGTGTACTTCGACTGGGCCGGCAACCTCCGGAACCCGCAGCAGATCGCGAAGCTGTCGAATGGCATCCAGACCGCGCCTATGAACCAGGACACGGCCATTCCCGAGTTCGTCAACACCGACCAGGAGCACGGTGCGGTCGTCCACGTAGGCCCGCCGGCGACGCAGTTCCGCGGCAGCATGGCCGTCGGCGCAACCCGCGACGCGGCACTGGCTCGGCGGGCCGGAGCAATCACGGGGAAAGAGCTGGCCGCAATAGGCATCAACCAGATCCTCGCGCCCGTCGCCAACGTCAACGTGAACCCGGCCAATCCCGTCATCGGAGTCCGTTCGTTCGGGTCGCAGGCGCCCCTCGTCTCGGAGCTGACCGCGGCACAGGTCCACGGCATGCAGGACGACGGCGGAATTGCCGCGACCGCCAAGCACTTCCCCGGCCACGGCGACACGCCGAGGCGCCGGTCAACCTCGTACGCCACGGCTGCGCCGTCCATGCGAGCGGTCGCCGACGTCATCAGCGGCGCACTGCATCCGGTCGGCAAGCTGCCGCTCATGGTCCCCCACGCCGGGCATCCAGGCTCACCCCTGTATCGCTTCGGGCGCGGCCTCGGCTACTGAGGGCCAGTACTCACCTCGGAAGACGCCTCACGCGGCGATTGAGCAGGGCTCCCAGCAGGATGCCCACCGCGAGCGTCACGAAGCCGAGCAGCGGCCCGCCGGTCCGCGGCTCCGTAGACGCCGCTGCGGGGACCGAGGTGTCCGGCAAGGCGTCTTTCAGGGCCTTGGCAACCGTCTCGATCGTGTCAGTGTGAGGGGCGAAGCCGCGGTTGCCTCCAGCGAGGATGCCGTCCATATCAAAGACCCAGAAGGCATCCAGGGATGGCTCATGCCCCAGTGAGATTCCCCTCGCAAGGATGATTCCCCTGACCGACAAGTCCATAGACGCCGTCACCGCACGCGCTCAGACGTGAGTCGGTTGGATGCAGCTCGTTGGGTGCCGAACCCTTCAGCACATCGTCCACCGCGATCGTCAACCTCAAACGGTTGGCTGCCACGGTACGGTCGGTGATGCGTCCGCGGACGATCAGGTCGCGCGTGCGGCAGCGATTTCGGCAGAGGCTGTCGGCGCCTCGCACGCGCTCGCCACGCCGGAGCCGATGGGCGACGCCAGAGCCCAGTGCGGCCGGGAAGAGTGCTGCGAAAAAGCGCACGAACGACATCTTCAGGCCTCCTGCTTTCGGATCAGGTTCAACGGCACGCGCAACCGAGCACCGTTACCCTGCCGACTGAGACGCAGCGAGCGTTCTCACGGTGTCAACGAAGTCCAGGTAGGACGTTCCGTCGATCTCATCCAATCAGACTTACCCGCCGTCGAGTGGGTGGTGGAGCTCAGAATGAACCCAACATCGGCGGCAGACTGCGTCGACCGGGTGGCGCGGAGGTTGTCAGCTTGAGAGACGCCGCGTGCGGCGATTGAGCAGGGCTGCCAGTAGGAGGCCCACCGCGAGCGTGACGAAGCCGAGCAGTGGACCGGCGGGCTGCGGCTCCGCAGACGCCGCTGGGGCGACCGACGTGTCCGGCAAGGCGTGTTTCAAGACCTTGGTGACCGTCTCGATCGTGTCGACGCGTAGCGTGAATCCATGCGTGTTGCTGGCGCCCGCCAAGGTGCCGTCGGTGTCGAATATCCAGTAAGCGTCCAGCGATGGCGCGTGCAGGAATGGGACGCCTCTCGCGAAAATGATGCCCCAGCCAACGAGCCCGCTGAGATCGCCACCGCAAGCGCTGATGCGCGCATCCTTGATCCGAAGCACCGATTCCGCGCTTCCCTTGATCACCGCGTCCACACTGAGCGTCCAATGGTCCAGGCCGAACCGTTCCGCGTGATCCGCAATTTGGCCGCTGACGATGTAGCTCGCCTCTGCAGCGACTGTCGCCGCAGTTGGTGTTGGTGCCTCGCAAGCGCTCGCTACGCTTGCCCCCATGGGTGACGCCAAGGCGATTGCGGCCAGGAGCATTCCGGCGATACCGCGCATCAAGAGCATCTGAGCCCTCCCTCTGTCTGACCGTGCTCGGCTGCTCCGGAGGCACCGCACGGCTATCGTACCGACTGAGACGAAGCGATCGTCCTCACCGTGTCGACGAAGTCCAAATAGGACATTCCGTTGATCCTGTCCAACCACGCTTGCTCGCCGTCGGGTGGGCGGTGGACCTGGCTATCGATGTCACGAAACACGCCCATATTGTTCACTTGTTGGAAGTACGTCCAGCGCTGCGCGACAATTTCCGGAGCGAGCTGCTCTTCCTCTGCAGCAAGGGCCCGATTCCTGAGGAAGAAAACGGCTTCCTCGCTGGGCAAGCCGTCGCGGAGCACGTCGATTGATTCCGCGGTCGGCTTTACGACCTCGAAGTAGAGCAAGTCGCCGGGATCGAGTCGGCTGTCCCACTTGATCCGTTCCGTTACCTTGAGATTGAGCTGCGCCATGGTCACAAGCTCGTCGCTGGGAGCATCGCTGCCAAAGACACGCCCAGCGGTGACGTCCGTCAAACGTCCCCGCACCACGACGTGGGCTCCCTCGACCAGAGCGCCGAGCGACGGGTAGTCTGCTCCCCAAGACCCATTCCAGATCCCTAATGGCCTCCAAAAGCGATCAGATCGCTCGTGCGCAGAGATGCCTAAGCCGCGGCTCTGCGGAGCTGCGATCACCACAATAGCCACGACGATAGCGGCCAACATCGCCCAAGCCAGTCTCTTCATGGCACGTAAAGATTCTCGATCTGGTTCTTATCGTGTGTGGTGATAGTCAGGTTTGTCGTAAGTCCTCCCTGTTCGTACATGCAGGACTTGTCGAAATCCGGACCAGCGTTCGATGCATCCAAAGCGTGACGCAGACCGTAGGTGTGTCCGATCTCCTGGCAGGCGATGCGCTTGCGCTTGTTCGGGCTGTCGAATCGGACCGGATGGTCGCCGTCGTTGTAGGCGACGACCTGCGGTTCGCACCAGCGGTATGGGTCGGAGCCCTGAGGAGTCACGCCGTCGGCGCAGCGCGTCCATGCCCGGGCATCGACGTCGATGTTGACATCCTTGACCCACACACCTGCCGAGCTCGCGTTGCTGAACTCGACGGCCGCCACATCGAAGGAGTCGATCGGGTCATACACGTTGGCAAATCGGTCTCGCGTATCGGTTGCAAGTTCCGCCGCGAGCGCGCCGTCCAGGTACCCGAGGTAGTAGTACGTAACTCCGTCTTTGGCGATGCATTCCGAGAACATGTCGTTGTCGCACGGGTGGGTGCGATTCGATCCCCAGTTCCCGGCGGAAGCCGGCCACCCCGAGGCTTGTCCCCCAAGCAGTGCGACCGTCAGCAATCCGACTTGGACGGCTCGACCGATACTCGACCAACGAAACGCGGCCATGCCAGGAAATACCTCAGTCGCCGACGCCTGTCGCGCCTCACCGATTCCGGTCGAGCGCCAGCGGTACCGTAGCCATGATGGCCCCCCCCCCGGGGTCTGCGTCAATCCCTTCGGATTCCCGGACGGCCGCTCCCCTGCTCAGTACGCGGCCAGCCGGCGCACCGCGGCGGCGATCCGGTCGGGGTTGACCATGAACCACTCCTCGAGGCTGTGGTTGTACGGAACCCCCGGCACGTCGGGGCCGGTGACGCGTATGACAGGGCCGTCGAGGAAATCGAAGGCCTCCTCGGCCATGATCGCGGCGATCTCCGCGCCGTACCCGCCGAAACGGTTGTCCTCGTAGACCACCACGGACTTGCCGGTCTTGCGGACGCTGTCGAGCAGGGTCGCCCCGTCGAGCGGCCTGAGCGTGCGCACGTCCACGACCTCGACGCTGATGCCGTCCGGCTCCAGCAGCTCGGCGGCCTCCAGTGCGTACTGCACCATCAGGCCGTACGCGATCACGGACACCTGGCTCCCCTCGCGCACGACCTTTGCTGAACCGAGCGGAACCGTGTAGTCCGTGTCGGGCACGTCGCCGCGCACCGAGCGGTACATCTTCTTGTGCTCGAAGTAGAGCACGGGGTCGTCGTCGCGGATGGAGCTCCGCAGCAGCCCGCGCGCGTCGTATGGCGTCGAGGGGATGACGACCTTGAGGCCGGGCACGTGCGAGAAGAAGGCTTCCACCGACTGGCTGTGATACAGCGCGCCATGGACGCCACCCCCATACGGTGCCCGGATGGTGATCGGGCAGCCGAACGCGTTGTTGGAGCGGTAGCGCATGCGCGCCGCCTCGCTCACGATCTGGTTGAAGGCCGGCATGATGAAATCCGCGAACTGGATCTCGGGCACCGGCCGCAGGCCGTTGACCGCGGCTCCGATCGAGGCGCCCACGATCATCGACTCGGTGAGGGGCGTGTCGAGCACGCGATCCCCGCCGAACTCGTCGTACAGTCCGTCCGTGGCCAAGAAGACGCCGCCCTTCTTGCCCACATCCTCGCCCAGGATGATCATCGTCGGGTCGCGGCGCATCTCTCCCTGGAGCGTCGTCCGGATCGCCTCGATGTAGGTCATGACCGCCATCGCTCAGGCCTCTCCGCCGGTCAGCGGGCCGCCGTCGCCCATGAACCGCGCTCCGCCCCAGAGCGGATCGTCCATCCGCGACGGTGGCGATTCCGCGTAGACGTGCTGTTGAGCCGTTGCTGGATCGGGGTCCGGTTGGGCCTCCGCCCAGTCGGTCGCGTCTTCCACCACCGACTTGATGTCCGCCTTGATGCGTTCCTCGGCTTCGTCGTCCAGCACGCCTGCGTCGCGCAGCTCCCGGTTGAAGCGCGGCAGCGGATCGCGGCTGCCCTGCTCCTTCAGCTCCTCCGCGCTGCGGTACTTGGTCTGCTGGTCGTCCGACGAGTGGCCCGTCATGCGGGAGACCTTTGCCTCAAGGAGGGTCGGACCCCCGCCGGATCGCGCCCGCTCGATGGCCTGCTGTGCGAGGCGATAGCAGCCGAGCACGTCAACGCCGTCGAGGATGACGCCGGGCATCGCGTACCCTGCCGCGCGCACCGCGATGTCCTCGACCGCGCTCTCAAGGCTCCAGGGCACGCTGATCGCGTAACCGTTGTTCTCGATCACGAAGATCACCGGCAGCTGGTGGATCCCGGCGAAGTTCATGGCCTCGTGGACGTCGCCCTGGTTGCTCGAGCCCTCGCCCGTGTACGTGATGGCGATCTGGCCCGTCTTGCGCAGCTTGGCCGCCAGCGCGATCCCGGTGGCGTGCAGCACCTGCGTGGCAACCGGTGAGCTGACCGAGAGGATGTTGCGATCGGCCACGCCGTAGTGGCCCGGCATCTGGCGCCCACCCGAGCTCGGATCCACGCCCCGCGCGAACTGGGCGAGCATGATCTCGCGCGGCGTCATGCCGAAGGTGATGAGGCTGGCCACCGAGCGGTAGTACGGGACCATCCAGTCGAGGCCCTTCTTGAGCCCGTACGCGATCCCGACCTGGGCGCCCTCGTGGCCTTGTCCGCTGATGACGAAGGGGATCTTGCCCGCGCGGTTGAGGATCCACATGCGCTCGTCGAGTGCCCGGGCCAGCGCCACGAGCCGGTACATCTCGAGCAGGTCGTCGCGGCTCAATCCGAGATCAGCCCCGAGCTCCGTGTCCACGGCGCTCTTGCGCGACTTGGCTTTCGACTTCTCCGGTTCAGTCGTGCGTGTCGCCATGCCGTCTGCCCCGCTCTCCGTGCCGCCCGTTCGTGGCCGGCGCTGCGTCAGAAGTTGATCGACCTGCCGTCGACGGCGAGTGCGGCCTCGCCGAGCGCCTCCGACAGGGTCGGGTGAGGATGGACCGCCTCGCCGATCTCCCAGGCGGTCGCCTCGAACAGCATGGCGGCACTCGCCTCGGCGATGAGGTCGGTCACGTGCGGGCCGATCATGTGGACACCGAGGACCTCGTCGGTGTCCTTGTGGGCAATGACCTTGGTGAAGCCCTCCGAGTCGCCTTCGATGAGGGCCTTGCCGATCGCCTGAAACGGCACCTTGCCGATCTTGATGGGGATGCCGTCGCGCTCGCACTCGACCTGGGTCCGGCCGATCGATGCGATCTGCGGGCGGCAGTAGGTGGCGCGTGGCATCTTCAGGTAGTCGACCGGCGTGCCCTCGGCGCCGACGATGGCATTGACCGCGGCAATCCCCTCGTGGGCGGCCACGTGCGCGAGCAGCAGGCCGCCGACGATGTCGCCGATGGCGTAGAGGTGCGGCTCGGCCGTGCGCATGCGCCCGTCGACCTTCACGAAGCCCTTCTCGACCTTGGCGCGCGTCGTCTCGAGCCCGACGTTATCCGTGTTCATGGCACGGCCGGCAGCTACCAGCAGCTGCTCGGCGCGCAGCTCGGCCGGAGCGTCGCCCTCCTTGCCGACCATCAGGCAGACACCCTTCTCGTCGACGCTGACCGAGGCCGGGTCGAAGCGGGCGTTGGTCATGACCTTGATGCCGCGCCGCGAGAAGGAGCGCTCGAGGCCCTGGGAGAGCTCCGCGTCCTCCAGCGGAATCACCGCGGGGAGGTATTCGAGGAGCGTCACCTCGACCCCGACGTCGTGATAGAGGCTGGCGAACTCCACGCCCACGGCACCGGCGCCGACCACGATGAGGCTCTTCGGAAGCGTCCGGCTGCGCAGGACGTCGTCGCTGGTGAGGATGCGCTCACCGTCTGGCTTGAGGCCGGGCAGGCTCTTGACCTTGCTGCCGGTGGCGAGGATCACGTCCGTTCCCTCGATGACGATGTCGCCGGCCGGCTTGCCGTCCTCGTCGAGCTTGGAGAGCTTGATCTTCTTGCCGCCCTGGAGCGTCCCGCGCCCGCGGATGAAGTCGACCTTGTTCTTCTTGACCAAGCTCATCAGGCCCTTGGTCAGCCGATCGACGACCGCCTGGCGACGAACTGCCACGGCCTCGTAGTCGACGCTCGGGGTCCCGTTGAGCTCGATCCCGAAGTCCTTGGCATGGGCCATGCGCTCGTAGAAGTCGGCGGCCTCGAGCATCGCCTTGGTGGGAATGCAGCCCGTGTGGAGGCAGGTCCCGCCGATCTTCCCCTCGTCGACGAGCGCGACCTTGAGACCCAGCTGGCCCGCGCGGAAGGCCGCCGAATAGCCGCCCGTGCCCGCACCGAGCACGACGAGGTCGTAGTTGTTGGAGGAGCCGACGGCCACGTTGGGTCAGGCCACCATCGAGAGGGGCGTCACGTCGCGTAGCGTACCAAAGGGCAGCGCTCTCGCCGGGAGGAGCCGCGGTCCTATACTCCCGCCTCGATGGATCCCAGCGTGGTACTCGGCGTCGTCCTGGTGGCGTTCGGCTACCTCCTGGGGTCGCTGCCGATGGGCGTGCTGGTGGCGCGGCTCACCGGTGGGCGCGACCCGCGGACGGTGGGCAGCGGCCGCACAGGCGGCACGAATGCCCTGCGCGCAATGGGCGTCCGGCGGGCGCTCGCGGTCGGCCTGCTGGACATCGCCAAGGGTGCCGTGCCGGTGCTGGTGGCGCGCTACGCCGGCGCCGACGAGCTGGTCCAGGCGCTGGCCGGCGTGGCGGCGGTGGTGGGTGCCTGGCGCTCGCTGTTCCTGCACTTCCACGGCGGACGTGGCGTCGCCACCGGGGTCGGTGCGCTGTTGGTGATCTCGCCACTCGCCATCTTGCTTGCCGCACCCGTCTTCTTCGCCGTCATCTGGACGACGCGGTACGTGTCGCTCGGGTCGCTGATCGGATCTGCATCCGCGGTCGTGATCCTTGCCTGCTTCGTACCGCTCGGACTGGCGCATCCGGTGTGGCTGGTCTACGGGATCGCCGCGGCCACGATCGTGTGGGTCGCCCACTCCGACAACATCGGACGCCTGGTCCGCGGGCAGGAACGCAAGTTCGGCTTCGGAGATCGCGAGACAGGCTGACCGCTGGCGCAGCCGATCGCGGGCGCAGTTCACCGCGGTCAGCCCCCGCGGCCACCTTCGAGCATGGCCCCGGTTCGGCGCGGCTGCGGTTCAGCGCGGGCGCAGGCTGCGGTAGAGCACGAAGGCGGTTCCCAGCACAAGGACCACGAGCAGGACGGGCGCCACGGCGAGCAGCTGGTCCATGCCCGGCACGATGCTGCTCAGGAAGTTGAGCGCCAGCACGGCCACCACGACGAGCGCCATGAGGAGGAAGACCTGTCGGTCGCTGATCTTCCGCGGCGACTCGGTCACGACGGGTCCGCCTGCGCCGGGATGCCGATGGGCGCCACCAGCACCCTGCCCGCGAGCACGCGGCCGTCGCGGCTGAGGAGTCCCACCTTTGGCCGGTGGAAGGTGATCGTCGCGTGAGCGTGGACCACCGGATCGGAGGGGACTCCGCTGCTGAGGTCGAGCGCCGTCGGCGTGTCGACCGCGAGGATGGGCACGCCGGCAATCCTGGCGCGAGCGATCAGGTCAACGGCGCCCCGGATCGGCTCGCGAAGCGCGCCGCGCACTCCGGTCCCGAGGAGCGCGTCGACGATGACCGACGCGCGCTCGATTCCGGGCAGGAGCATCCCGACGTCGCGCGACGAGGCCACATGGATGCGCTCCACGTCGGCGACCCCACCGAGGCGGTCCCAGTTGCGCGCCGCGTCCGCCGTGGAGGGGCGCGTCTCCGACGAAACGAGCACAGCCGCGGAGCGATGGCCCGCCGCCGCCAGGTGGCGAGCCGCCACGAAGCCGTCCCCGCCGTTGTTGCCGGGACCGCAGAGGATCAGCACGACCCCGGTAGGTGGCCGCTCGGCCGTTGCGATCAGAGCGCGCGCTGCCAGGGCAACGGCGGCGCCTGCCTGCTCCATCAACCGGTCGCCGCTGATGCCCATGCGCTGGGCGCGCGCGTCGGCGCCGCGCATCTGCTCGGCCGTGATGGGCCGGAGCGTGCCGCGGGCCGCCCAGTGCTCGGCCAGGGCATCGAGGTCCAGGTCGCTCGACGCCAGCGCCGGATCCTCGGTCGGGAGCAGCTCCTCGGTCGCGTCGAGCGGGTGTATGGTCATTGTGTGGTCGATGGTAGGCGTACGCCGCCGTGCGGGCCGCGTTCCAGCAGACCGTCTCGCTCGAGCCCGGCCATCGCGGAGGCGACGGCATCCGTCCCGTGTCCGCCAATCGGCTCGTCGAGTCGGACCCAGCCGCCCTCCTCGGAGCTTCGCAGGCGGTCGATGATCCGGCCGCGCAGCCAGCGCGAGGTCGACGGAAACGGCAAGGCCGGCGCTCGGCGGGAGGCCGCGGACGGGCGAACGGCGGAGGACAATGGCACCCGCGCAACCGCGGGCACGGCCATCGAACGCAACGCCGACGCCGCGGCCGCCGCGGCGAAACGGCACGCGGCGGAGAGCGGGCATGTGGCGCACTCGGGGGCCTGCGGACGGCAGATCGTGGCACCGACATCCATCAGGGCGTGCGTCCATGCCGCTGGCATGCGCTGCTCCACGAGCTCGTCGGCACGCCGCTGGAGCTCGGCGGGCGGAATCGCGAGACCAGCGTCGCCGTGCCATCCATGGCCCGACAGCACTCGACCGAGGACCCGCCTCAGGTTCGTGTCGATCGCCGCGACCGGCACGCCGAATGCGATCGCGGCGACGGCCCGCGCGGTGTACGGCCCGATCCCCGGCAGCGACTCCAGCTTCTCGACGCTCGCCGGCACCCGTCCGCCGTGCCGCGCGCAGATCGAACGTGCAGCTCGCTGGAGGTTGACAGCCCGGATGTTGTAACCGAGCCCGGCCCATGCCCGCAGGACCGCCGCGGTCGTCGCATCCGCGAGGTCGCGAGGCGTCGGGAAGGCGGCCATGAAGGCCTCCCAGGACGATTCAGCGCGGCTCACCTGCGTCTGCTGGAGCATCACCTCGGAGACCAGGATCGCCCAGGGATCGTTCGTCTCCCGGAAGCGAAGCCGTCGGCCGTGGACCTCGTACCAGGCCATCAGGCCCCCGACCGCCGCCGCGAATTCGGCTGTCCCGCGGGCGTCGGGAACAGTACCAATGGGCGCCCTCACAGCGATATCATCGACCGCCCGTCATCCCCGTGCACCTTGGGCCCAGCGTGACCGTCGAATCCAGTCGCAACTCGGACAGGCTCGGCCTCCTGCTGGCCATCCTGCTCGCGCTCACCGGCCTCCTCGGCGCTCTGACCGCGTGGCGCCTGTCGGAGGCCGATCGCGCCTCGGGCGATGCCGCGAGGGCCGGCCTCGCCGCCACGCGCGAACGGGCACGAGCCGCGCTGACCGTCGAGGCCGAGGTCACCCAGAGCCAATCGGCCTGGCTGCACTACGAGCTGGCCCATCGCAGGGCCGAGGACCTGACGGCGGCCGGGCAGTCGGTGGAGGCCCTGCGAGCGGCCAAGGAGGCCGCCGCCAGCTGGGGCTTCATCCAGAGCCAGTACATCCGCCCGGACGGGACATACGACGTGGCGGCGCACCGCCGCGCGTCGCTGGCGCAGCAGGCGTCGGGCCACGACCTCGACCCCGCGCCGCATTTCGCCGCGGCCACGGCAGCCGACGACGAGAAGCACCAGCTCGCGCTCTCCGGGATCCTGATCGCGAGCACGTTGCCGCTGCTTGCGATCGCGACCGTAACCGGCGGCCGCACGCGCCGCTTCGCCGCCGTGATCGGCGGAATCCTGTTCGTCGTGAGCACGATCGTGATGGTGGCGACGTGGCTGTGACCGAGGGCCGCGGCACGCGCCTGCGCGCGATCCTGGCCGACGGAGATCCCGCCAGGGCCTTCATCACCGTGATGCTCGCGGTGATGACCTTCGTCACGAGCATCGTGATCCTGATGCAATTCGACGCGTCCGGGGCGTCCGCGGCGGCCGAGCGGCAGGCCGACGCCGCGGCACTACAACGCAGCGAGGCCGACGCTGGCGGTGCAGGCGACCAGATCATCGACTACGGCATGTACCGCGCCTGGTACGAAGAGCTCGAGCGAGCCAATTGGGCTTACCAGCGGGCACAGGCGGTGGGAAGTGCCGATGCCGGCCAGCCACTGCTCTCTGCACTCTCCCAGACGGACTCGAGGCTGGCCGACTGGGTCCGCTCGAACTCGGCGTTCCTCCAGCCCCCGTTCCTGGACGCCCAGACGGGAACCGCGGACTTCATCGGTTACGTGGCGGATCGGGCGACTCCATCGCTTCGCGCGGGTGAGCAGTTCGATACCGCCAACGCGGTCGCGGACCAGGAGGAGTCGCGCAGCTCCCTGTTCGTTGCGCTGCTGACGGTGCTTGCGGCCTCGCTCTTCTTTCTCGGCCTGGCCGCCACGATCAGTGGCCAGCCGCGCCGCGTACTGATCGGGGCCGGTCTAGCGTTCGCCCTGGTAGGGACGGCCGGATCGGCGGTGCTGGCGGTGCAACCGGTCCACCGCGTCGGCAACGACGCCATCGAAGCGGTTGTGCATGCCACGGCCGAGGTGATCCAGGGCGCGCCGAACGGATCGCTCGTGGTCACCGACGCGCAGCGCACCCACGCCGAGGCCGCCATCGCTGCGTCTGCCCAGGCGGTCGCCCTCGACCCTGCGTATCCGGGCGCGTGGCGCTCGCAGGGAGAGACGAACCTGTCCTATGCCACGGCCCTCTACTTCAGCACGGCCCATCCCGACGTTCTGCCATTCGTCAACCGCGCCGTCGAGGGATATCGGCGCGTGGTGAACATGGTTCAACCCGACTACGCCGTGCTGTGGAACCTGGGTTGGGCGCTGTATGTGGCCGGCGACCTCCAGGGCTCGCTCGCGCCCACCGACGCCGCACTCAAGCTGGCGCCCGACCAGTTCACCCTGTATCTGAACCGCGCCCTTGCCGAGCTCGCCCTCGGCCAGACCGACGCGGCGCGCGTCTCGGTCGAGACCGGGCTCGACACCGCAGCCAGCTCGGGGCTCGGATCGAACGCGTCGTTCTTCGCCGAGAGCGACTTCGACATCGGCCGACTTGCCGAGCTTCTGCCTGACCAGACCACCGTGCTGCGGCAGATGCTCCAGCGCGTCCGCGAGGCGGAGGTTTCGATCAGCATCAACGGCCAGGCTCGCGAGGCGCCCTCGGCCGGCTCGCTGTCCATCGTCTCGATCTCTCCGGTCGCACTCCAGGCGGACGGTTCCCTCGCGGCAGGTGCGCCGGTCGGCGATGGCGCCACGGTACCGACGACGGGTACCGCCGGGTTCCGGCTGACGCTGTCGGGCACGGGCGTCGCCGGCCAACCGGTTGCCGTGCGGGTACGCCGCGACGGGCTGATCGACATTGGGTACTCGCAGCTGTGGAGCTGGCCCGGCGTGGACAGCGTGCCGGTCGACCTGATCACGCCGTACGGCCGCGCAAACTTCGATGCCAACCCGGGCCACTACGAGATCGAGATCTATCTCGACGGCACCCTGGCAGGCAGGTTTACGCTGACGGTTGGCCCTGCGACTCCGTAGCGCAACGAGGCTGTATCGGTGCGGCGACTGCCCGCAGGGGCGCCCGATGCGGACCGGGCCTAGCATTACGAGCCGAGGCAGGGAACCGGAGGACGTGCACGGCATTGGTTGAAACGGTCGATCTGCCGCGCCTGCGCATCGCGCAGGTCGCGCCGCCCTACGAGCGCGTGCCGCCCCCGGCCTACGGCGGGACGGAGCGGATCGTCGACGAACTCTCGCGCGAGCTGGCGAGGCGGGGCCACGAGGTGACCCTTTTTGCGAGCGGCGATTCGGAGGCGGCGGGCGAGCTCGTGCCCACAGTGCCTCGGTCGCTGCGCAACAACGGCCCCGAGACGGACGCGACAGCAGGTTTCCTGCGGACGCTCGAGCTCGTGCTCGAGCACGAGCAAGACTTCGACATGGTCCACTCGCACGTCGAGTTCTGGAGCCTTGCCCTGGCTCGGGCGGCACGAAAACCCGTGGTCGTCACATTCCACGGCCGGCTCGATGCCCCATATGCCGCCGATGCGCTGCGCGATCAGCCGGCGGCGCTCGTGGCGTTGAGCCGCGGACACGCCGCCCAGTGTCCCGGCTTTCCGTGGAATGTCGTTTACAACGGCCTGTCGCTCGACCGGATGCCGTTCGGTGCGGAGCCGGGCGAGGACCTCTGCTTCGTCGGCCGGATCGCGCCCGAGAAGGGCGTTCTCGACGCGATCGAGATCGCCCGCATCAGCGGCCGCCGGCTGCGCATCGCGGCCAAGGAGCCATTTCTCGAACGTGAGAAGGAGTACTACACGGAGGTCTTCGCGCCGGCGCGAGGCCGCGCCGAGGTCGAGGAGGTCGGGGAGCTCGGCGCGGCAGAGCGGGACGCGTTGATGGCCGGCAGCTACGCGACGCTGATGCCGAGCGACTGGCCGGAGCCTTTCGGGCTCACCGCCATCGAGTCGCTCGCGTGCGGGACGCCGGTGATCGCGCGACCGGTGGGCGCGCTACCCGAGCTCATCCGCCACGGCCGCGACGGGTTTTTGGAGGCCGACGCGGCGACCATGGCCGCCAGCCTACCCGGGGTGGCCGCCCTCGACCGTGCCGCCATTCGGCGCGACGTCATCGAGGGCTTTTCTGCATCGCGCATGACGGATGGGTACGAGGAGATCTACCGCACGGTCCTCGCCGGACACGAAACGACCCGGATCCCCCCGACCCGGGTCGCTCGCGTGCAGGCGCGCTGAAAGTCAGCGCCGGGAGGTCAGCGCCAGGCGGAGGCGCGCATCCCGAGCTTGCCGATGATCGAGCGGTAGTAGTGGCCCGGCCTGAAGGGGTCCATCACGGCGTGGGCCCACGAGGGAGAGCGCCTCGCCGCGAAGTTGACCGCGAACGTGCCCGTGGCGCTGGCCGCGCTCCAGAAGATGCGCTTCATCGTCCAGTTGGTCTTGAAGAGGCCCTTCAGGACGTAGTGGCCGCTGCCGAGTCCTTCTGCGATGACGGCCTTCGCACCCGTCCGCAGGAAGCCCGCGCCGTAGTTGTCGACGCGTGCCTTGGCGGTGGAGAGCCGCGGGATGGGTCCGCCCCACTCGGGGTTACCCGAGGCGTAGCAGAGGTGAAGCAGGAGGACCACCGAGTTCGTGGCCAGGTGCAGGTTGGTGTCCAGGAAGTGCTCACCGTAGTACTCGGTGTTGTAGTCGCTGCCCGTGAGGGCGGCGTTGAGGCCCATTCCATCCTTGGTCCGCGTCTGGAACGGAGCGTACGGGCTCGGCCAGCCGTTGCCGTGGCCCAGGTACACAAGGAGGTTGGCACCGTGGGCAGCCTGCTGCACGCGGGCCCACGTGGCATGCGGGCTGTAGACCTGGATGACCCAGGCGCCATATGTGCGGGCCTGCCGCGCAAGGCTGCGTCCGATGGCTCGATATGAGGACGTCGTGGAGCCCGTGGCCCCAACGACAATGACGACCTTCTTTGAACTTGCCTGCGTCGGCTGGGCGGTCACGGCCACACCACCTGCGGCAATCAGCGTCGCGAGAGCTCCGACCAGCAGCACTCCGAACGATCTCCGACGCGACGTCCTCTGGACGTCTGTATCAGCACGCGACATCTTGCTCCTCTCTACCGGAACACCGCGCGGGCGCGCGATGACGTAGTTACCTGGTCCAGCGCTGGGTGCAATCACGGCGGGAGCACTCGAGCTTCGCTACGGCCACATGGCGAGGGCCGAGTGGGTGCTCCGGGCTGGGGCCCGAATCACCTTGACCGTGTATGGGGCACGATCAATGCGAGACTCGAACGAACGTAGACGGGCGGCTGACGCGCTGGGGCGTGTCTTCGATTGTCTGAGCGTGGCGGTCGCCGTGACCGACATC
>JBBRYO010000007.1:0-45016 GCA_038237595.1 Candidatus Limnocylindrales bacterium
CGCGAGGAACAGGAAGCCCGGCCCTTCCTGATAGTGGTGACGTCTCGGCAGTCTCCCCGGGTCGGACCTCAACGGCATGCGCACCCTCCTCGGAGGCCACGCTACTCCGGAGTCGCATCCTCACCGGGGAACCTCACTAACGCCCAAGTAATATGTGTAAACATCAAATGCTCATTACTGCACTGACGAGGCGACAGCCGTGAACGGACGCGGCAGGTCGAAACTCGCTCTTGTGCTCGCGCTTGCCGCCAGCGGCTGCAACAGCGTATCCGTGACTCCGCTCGCGTCTGCGCCCGCGCCTGTCTCCGTCTCTGCAACGCCCGGGCCGTCCGCCCCCACGCCGACCGACGCCTGGCTGGTGGCCGACGTGAAGCAGCCATCGGCCGTCACGGACGCGCCTTCCCTGGAGCCGGGCTACCAGTGTCATCCCTGCCACTACCTGGCCGAAAACGATCTCCTCGGTGCAGGCCTCTCGCCCGGAGGGCCGATTGCCGTCGGCATCCAGAAGCCGCCGGCACAGGCGATTGCCTTCTCGTCGACCGATGGATCGCATTGGCTGCCTCTCTCAGGCTTCGTCGGTGCCGAGGGCACATCGGCGATCGCGGTGGCATCGAACGGCGCGACCACGGTCATCGTCGGGCTCGACCATAGCGGCGCAACCGCGTGGGCGTCCACGGGAACCGCGTGGAGACAGGCGCCACTCCAGGACGATCTCCGGGTGCCATACGCTGCAGGTGGGATGACGTCCGTCACGCCATTCGAGACCGGGTTCGTCGGCGGTGGCTATCGAGATGACCCACTACATCTCACCTCATCCGCAGCGGTGTGGCGCTCCGGCGACGGGCTGACGTGGCACCGCGACGATGGCGCGCGGACCTTCGATGGCGGTCGAATCTGGGGCGTGGCCGCGAGCGCAGGAACGGTCGTGGCTGTCGGGACCAGTGGGGACCCGAACTATGGGCCGGCCGCCTTTTGGCGATGGACCGAGAGGAAGGGATGGCAACGCGGCAGGATCGGTCCCGACGGGACGGGCGCGGCACGGGCGGTGGCGGTGACACCCACAGGCTTCGTCGCCGTGGGCCTGAACGGCCATGACAATGGCGCGCGCACATGGACGTCGCCCGACGGGCTGACCTGGACGGCTGCGCCGGACCAGCCGGGCTTCGATTACTTCCAGCTGCCTCTCCGCATGCAGTCGATCGCGGTCGGTCCCAAGGGATTGGTTGCGGCCGGTTGGCGCTCCGATGCCGGAAAAGGCTCAGCTGTCACGTGGAAGTCTCGCGACGGCGTGACCTGGCAGGGGCCTACCTGGCAGACGTCGTTCTCGGGCGGGCAGATGACCGGCCTCGTCGTGAGTGGCGGCGCCGTCTTCGCGGTCGGCAGGACCGGCTACCCCGATTGGAATCAGGCCACGATCTGGGTGAATGGGGCACCGTGAGCGTAGGCGCACCTCGGCCTTGAGCCGAATCTCCTCTCGTGACCCCGCAGCCGTCCGGCTGACGGCACGGTTGAGCCGAAGCGACCTGCTCTGGGTCGCGAACACGGCGCACGGCCCGGGGGGCCACTGGCATGCGCGCGTCCGCCCCGACGAGCCCGATCACGATCATCTCTCAGCCGCGGAGGTGGCCATCCGGTACCTGGTTGACCACGGCGTTCCCGTCCCGGAGGAGCCGCTCGACGAGAACGCACTCACGGAGCTCAGAATCGTCCGCGGAGTCATCGAGCGGCTCCTGGTGCCCGGCCTGGATCCGTGGACGGACGAGAGTCGCGCGCTTCTCGAAGAGGCGAGATACACCCTTGCCGAGGAAGGCCGCATCCGCGTCGCCGAGGCGGGTTGTCGGGGGTTCTGCCGGGACCTGTTGCTTCCGTTACTCGGGCTCGTAGAGGGCTCCGGGGCGCTCAGGCGTTGCGCGAACCCCGCGTGTCGCCTGTTGTTCGAGGACGGATCCCGGAACCACGGGCGACTGTGGTGCGACACTACGGGTTGCGGCAACCGTGACCGCGTCCGCATGGCTCGCGCCAGCCTTGTCTCCGCTCCACATCCGGACTCGCAGGCAACTGCGCGCCATAGTTCAGCCACCACAACACCTGGCGGCCTCGGACCATGACGCGCTCAACGCGTTGCAGGATTGGGGGATGAGCGGCACAGACCGTCCTCTTGAGCGGGTCCAACGCCGGGGGATGCGCAGCGGAGCAGCCATTGTGGCGGCCGTCGGCCTGTTGTTGGTCGGGTTCGCGGCTGGTTCGCGCGTGGGGGGACTGCCCGGCCCCACGACGCCGGTCGTGACGCCGCTGCCCACACAGACCGTTGCGCAGGCGCCAACTCAGACACCATTTCCAGAACCTGTCGTCAAGCTCGATGCCGTCGATCCTGCGTTGCAGCAGGCGTACTACCGTTCCGGAGCCGGGTTTGCGATCTGCGTCGTCGACTCCCAGCCGTCGTGCGAGTCGCACGCTTCGATCGTTCCGCTGAAGGACCCGAATCTGCCCGCGACCTTCACTGATCGGGTCTGGGCGCGGCTCCATCCGTTCAGGGTGTCAGGCCACGCGTTGGTGGCCGTCGAGGCACTGGACGCGGCCTCGGTCAGAGCCACCCTTCTGGAGATCACCTCCGATCCCAACGAGACGCTCGGTCACGAGGTCGTCGTCGCCAACCCAGCCGGTCAGGGCATTTACTACATCGACCTTGGTTACCAGTCCGCGGGTCGGTATCTCGTGATCGTTCGCGCACTCGTGGGGCCGCCCAATCAGGCCCCCGACAGCACCGGAGCGACGTACGGGTGGCAGACCAACCTGCTTGCCCTGGAAGCGGACGTGGCGTCCGTGGATCCCGTGGCTTCAGAGCGGCCTCCGCGATGAATTGATGACCGCGAGTCGAAGCTCGCTGGTTCTCCCTTGATTCTCGGCGAACGGCGCCGTGGCGCTCAACCCGTAGAGCTGCCAGGTCGTCGCCTGGTCTTCATCGAATGGCGGTCGGCAGCGGCCGCCACCTTGGAGCTCCGCGCACCCGAGTCCCGAGGTCCGGGGACCGTCGACCGAGCGCATGGCAACCGGTCCCCGGTGATCGGAGCCTGCTGGAATCTGCGCTAGCGCCTGCGCTACACGAAGGGCGGCGTCGTGGCAGCCACATCGCAATCGGTTCACAGCAAGCGGCCGAACCAGGCGAGACAGCTTCCGGGTCGAGCCAGCGCAGCATCCCGGCAGGCCAGCTGCAACGTGCCTGACAGTCGCTGGCCATCGCATAGCGACGGGCTCGCACGTTCGGCCACCTATGCTCGTCAGTCCCCGACCTCCTCGGTCAGGGGCCGCGATCCGTAGTGGATCGCGACGGCGGAGGTAAGGCAGATGCAGTTGACGCCAAGCTCGGCACTGCACCATCGGCGCCGGCGAAGTCACGCGGCGGCTCTGCGCGCACGGCGAATTCACCAGACCAGCCAGCGATTGCGGCCGCCTTCTGATGAAGTCCCTTTAGTGAATATCAGGGTCGGTGGTCCCGAGCTCATCGAGGCGCTGGCACACGAGCTCAGGACCCCGATGACGACGATCTATGGCGGGGCGCAGGTGCTCGCGAGGAAAAATGGGCTCTCGAGCACAACTCGCGAGGAGGTCGTGAAGGCAGTCGCAGAGGAGGCCGAGCGGCTGCGACGTCTGGTGGACGATCTTTTGATCGTGGCGGACACGCAGGCACCGACGCCGCTGCCGCGAGATCCGGTTCTGATCCAGCGAGTCGCCGGCAAGGTGATCCGCGAGCTGGTCGAGGGAAAGCCGGGGGTGCGGATCCGCTCGCTGCTGCCGACGGACACACCGCCGGTCACCGGAGACTCCGAGGCGATCCGTCACGCCGTCCGCAACCTCGTCGGCGCGGCCGTGGCCGCGAACGCAGGGCGCGCTGCCGTGAAGGTGGTCGTCCAGCACGTCAACGGCTGGGTGCTCATCCGTGTCTTCGACCGCGGCGGTGGGTTGAGCGCACGGTCCGCCTTCGACCCGCTGCAACCCTCGCGCTCGGTTCATCCGGAGCCAGGCGGTCTCCTGGGGTTGGCTGCCACGCGTGTGCTGATCGTCGCGATGGGCGGACGGTCGTGGGCACGGCCGCGGCGGGGCGGCGGCGCCGAGTACGGCCTGGCGCTGCGCATCCACCGGGAGGACGTGCCGATCAATTGACGGCGGCGACCGACGCGCCGGGACAGCCGCCGACCCCGAACCGCCGCGTCCCGCGGTCGCCGCGTCCCGCGTCGCAGCGCTGTCAGCTGATGCTCAGGCAGCTCCGCAGTTCCCCGAGCAGCCGCTCGGCGTGCTGTCGCTGGCCCCGCAGCAAGTCCTCGAAGAGCCCGTCGTCGTCCTCCTGCAGGTACATCTCGTGAGCCTCGATCGATTCGAGCGTCGAAGTCAGCGCCTGAAGCACGTTGTAGGTCCGATCGTCCACGGGTGACCACGCGGTCGAAGGGGTTCCCGAGGTCCTCGGGATCTCTTGCCAGGGACCCTGGTTCGGGGCCTGTGACTCCTGCATGCCGAACCTCCGGAGTTGAGCACGGTGATCCGCGGATCATCACGCGAGCGACGCGACGGGAGGTGCGGCTCGCCCGCGACTCCACGTTACAGGTGGCTCGCAGGTATCCGCTCCAGGGGGCTCCACTGATTGGTATGAGCGTGCAAGGCAGACGCTGGAGCGGGCGCGCGATACTGCGCAACCACGATGCGCCGCACCGATGCGCTTGCCGAGACCTTCCGGGCCGTGGCCACGCCGCGGTCTGCCTACCTGCTTGCGGTCCTGCTGCCGGGCTCAGCCGTGCTCGCCACCATTGCCGTCAGCCGGTTGCTCGGCGGGGATGTCGGCGTGCCGCTGCTGTCGCTCGGAGTCTTCCTCACCGCGCTTGCCGGTGGTCTCGCGCCCGGGGTGGTCGCCACGGCCGTATCGGCGGCATTCGAAGTCGCCCGCGAAGCGATCTCGGCCGGCAGCCCCGGTGGCCCGACTGCCGTCGAGACGCCGCGCATCATCCTCTTCGTCGGTGCCGGACTCCTCGTTTCGTGGGCGAGCGGGCTGGTGCTGAGGGCGCGCGCACGCGCGGAGCTCGAACGCAGCCACGAGGGCGGCGCTCGCGTTCTCGCCGAGGCCGAGGCCGGCCGCGCCGCGTCGGTCGCGCGGCTCTCGGCAGGTCTGTCACGGACGCTCACGACGGGGCAGATCGCGCAGGTCATCGGGGACTGGAGCAAGGCGGCATTGGACGCGAGCGGTGAGGTCCACCTCATTTTCGGCAATGGGCTCAGGCTCGTGGAACCGGGTGGCACGGTCGCGCGAGCCCATGGCATGGCGCCGCCGGCCCCCACCCCGATCGATGCGGCCTCGCCGGTCGCCGAGGTGGCGCGCTCGGGCAGGTCCGCCATCGTCGGAGATCCCGCGTCGCTCCAGGCACGCTTCCCGGATTCGGAGCCCGAAGCCAATGTCCAGGCCCTCGCCGTTCTGCCGCTCGAGGCCAAGGGACGTGGCCTCGGCGTGATCCGCTGGGCATTCCGAAGGCCCCGGATGTTCACGACCGCGGACGTGGATTTCCTGGGGACCGTCGGCGACCTTGCAGCGCAGGCGCTCGACCGATCGCTCAGCTACGAGGCCGAGCTCAGCAGTCGCCAGCAGGCCGAGGCCTCGCGGCGACGCCTGGACCTCCTCGCGGACGCGGGCCGCATCCTGGGCGCGTCGCTGGACTACGAGACGACCCTAGAGGCGCTCGCGCGCCTCGCCCTCCCCGTGCTCGGCGACTGTGCCATCGTCGACCTGGTGGAGAGCGGGGGTGTTCACCGCATCGTCGTGACCGCGTCGGCCGTCCAGGCGCCGGCGGCAGCCATCCTCCAGGACCATCCCGTCGATCTCGAGTCCGACAATCCCGTCGCTACGGCCATCCGGTCGGGGCGAACGCTGATAGTCGATGTCGATGACCAGGTGCTCGAGCACATCGGCCAATCCGCCACGCACCGGGAAGCCGTTCGCTCCATGGGGATCCGCCGCGCGATGGTCGTCGCCATCCGGCTGCGCGAGCACTCGATCGGGTCGCTGCTCTTCGCCAGCGCTGACCCCGATCGCGAGTACGAGTCGACCGACATCGCCGTGGCCGAGGTGCTGGCACAGCGCGCTGCGAAGGCCATCGACAACGGCCGCCTGCACCGCGAGATCCAACGGCTGGCCGAGCACGAACAGCTCCGCGCGGCCGAGCTGGAGTCAGTCATCAGCGCGATCGGCGAGGGGATCATCGTCTGCGGTCCCGACGGGGCGGTCCGATCCATGAACGAGGCCGCAGGGCGCATCCTCGGCGGACCGGTTGTGGATCTCGAGGGGCTGCGCTCGAGGGTCGCCCCGCATGGCGGCGCTCTGCCTCCTCCGGGCGTGGGGCTTGGCCCTGTCGAATGCCAGCTCGTCCAGCGTCGCGGTGCCTGGATCGAGCTGACGGCCTACGCGGTCGAAGGCGAGCGCGAGTCGGGGAGCGCCGGTGGAACGGTCTACGTGATGCGTGACGTGACCACGTTCCGCCAGGGACAGCAGCTGCGGGAAGCCTTCCTGAGCCTGCTGTCGCACGAGCTGCGGACGCCGGTGACGACCATCTACGCCGCCGCCAACGTCCTCGGAAAGCCGGGCTCGACGCTGGCGCCGGAGACGCGGCAGGACATCCTGGCCGACATGGTCGGCGAATCGAACCGGCTCTACCGGCTCGTCGAGGACCTCATGGTGCTGGCCCGCTTCGACGAGGGACTGGAGCTCGCCCACGACCCCAACCTGCTCCAGCACATCGTCCCGTCGGTGGTCACGAACGAGCGAATGCGCTGGCCGCACGTCCAATTCCAGGTGAGCGCCGCTCGAGACCTGCCGACGGTCAACGGCGACGAAACCAGCATCCAGCAGGTGGTGCGTAACCTCCTCTCGAACGCCGCGAAGTACGGCCCGCCCGGATCGGTCGTGGAGGTGCTGGTCGAGGCGGAGCGCAACGGTGCTGCGGTGCGCGTCCTGGACGAAGGCATTGGCATCCGTTCCGAGGAGGTCGAGGACCTTTTCGATCCCTTCTACCGCTCGCCGAGCACGGCCAAGCTCGCCAGCGGCGCAGGCATCGGGCTGTACGTCTGCCGACGCCTCATCGATGCGATGGGTGGGCGGATCTGGGCACGGCCGCGGCCGGGGGGCGGCAGCGAGTTCGCGTTCTGGCTGCCGCGCTACGCCGGTGCGCCGGACGAGCTGTCCGAGATGCCGCCTGACGAAGTCGAGGCGGCCGAGCCCGTCGAGGCCCCCGCGTCGCCCGGGCCGAAAGAGTGATGCAAGACAAAGGGCCGTCTCGCGCAGACCGGCAGTGATGGTGCCACCGCTATCGTTGGGAGCATCGAGCCCGGATAGCTATGGTGGGTTCCCCGATCGATGGCACGCGTCTACGTACGCAGAGACGTCATGACCGTTTTCCACGTCGATCGCGACGGCGCACGCTCCCCGCTCGCGCCTGACGCCGGCGACGCGCTGGACGCACTCCAGGCCTGTGGCTGGGAGGTGGTGGTCCTCGAGGCCTCGGCCACCGCCGAGCAGCCCGAAGCGTTCGGTAATCTCGCCCGAGGCGTGGAACCGGGGGCGTGGCTGCTGACCGACCAGGTCACCGATGCGCGCTGGGCGCGGCCGCTCGGCCTGCGGACGGCCCTGGTGGGTCCGACCGGTGGTGAAGGACTCAAGCCGCAGCGCTGCGACTTCGCGTTCCGCGACCTGCGCACGGCGGCACTCGAGATCCTGGCCCGCGACGCCGGCACCGCTTCCGAACCCTGAACCGAGCGTGGCGGCTGGGCAGCGGTGGGGGCAGCCTGTGAGGAACTTGCAACGCTTCTGGGAGGCAAACTCGGCGCGTAGAGGCCTCCGGTACGCGAAACTGGGCGGGGCGGTGGGGCCCCGTCGCAAGGGGGTTATCTGGACTCGGCACGGAGGTCGCCTGGCGTGACGACGCAACCGTTGGTACTTGTCGCCGACGACGAGCCACGCATCACGAAGCTCGTCGCGATTTCTCTGGGTGAAGAGGGTTTTCGCGTGATCTCGGCGTCCGGTGGTGAGGACGCCCTGCGCAAGGCGGAGGAGTACCGGCCCGATGTGGTCCTGTTGGACATCGTGATGCCTGACCTGGACGGCATCGAGGTGATGCGGCAGCTGCGCGAGCGGCGCCCTGTGCCGGTCATCCTGCTCACCGCCAAGGGCTCAACAGCCGACAAGGCGAAGGGCCTCGATCTCGGCGCGGACGACTACGTCGCCAAGCCGTTCCATCCGGACGAGCTGGCGGCGCGTGTGCGCGCGGTCATCCGCCGTTATTCGGGGGCCGCTCCAGGGGCTGGCGTGGTCGCGTTCGACGACGTGGAGATCGACCTCGAACGGCGCATGGTGACGCGCGGTGGCGAGCTGGTCCAGCTGAGCCGGACCGAATGGCTGCTGCTCCAGCACCTCGCGGCCAACGCTGGCAAGGTGGTGCTCCACACGGAACTTCTGACCAAGGTCTGGGGCCCGGAATACCGCGACGACCTTCAGTACCTGAGGGTCTGGGTCAGCCGGGTGCGGCGCAAGCTCGGCGCGGCGCCGGGCGAGGCCGGCCGCATCAAGACCTTCCAGGGCATCGGATATCTGCTGGACGTTGAGGGCGTTCCGGCAACGGCGAAGGCGACGCCCGAAGCGGCGGCGGAGGCATAGCGCTCGCGAACGCCGGGGGCCGCCTCCCGTCGGCATGAATGCGGTGGACGGATGGGACGAACGCGGGAACATGGCATCGACGACGTCGACGGCCGCATGAGCGAGGTGGTCCGCGACGCCGACCTGAGGGACGTGGCCGCGCTCCTTGCGGAGCGCCGCGCGGAGATCCTCAGCGGGTGGTTGCGTGAAGCGTCCGCGCAGCCCTTCCATGCCGGAGACACCGAGCACGCCGTCGCGGATCACATCCCGCGGCTGTTCGATGCCCTCGTGGTCCTGCTGCAACGCGACGGCGAACCCGGGAAGGAGGCCACCCCTCCGCTGGCCGACCCTGATGTCGAGGAGGCGGCCCGGGCCCACGCGGGCGCCCGCTTCGAGCAGGGCCTCGGGCCTGCCGACGTGTCCACCGAGTTCCGGCTGCTCCGCCAGGAGATCAGCAGGGCACTGGCGCACAACCTGCCGAGCGCGGTGCCAGCCGGCGAAGCCATCGCCGCGCACGCCATGGTCGACGATGCGATCGACGCCGCGAGCACGGTCGCAATGGTCGCGCTGAGCGAACGCGTGGAGCTGATCCGCACCGAGTTCCTGGCCATCACGCTGCACGATGTGCGCCAGCCGATGACGATCATCGAGGGGTCATTGGCACTCGTCGCCCGACGGCTGGCCGACTCGCCCACCGACGTGGAGTCGATCCGCGAGTTGGTTCGCGACGCCATGGTCGCCTCGCGGGAGATGACCGCGACCCTGGACACGCTGTCGGACGCCTCGCGCCTTGCCATGGGCGCGCTGGAGCTCAACCTCGAGCCCGCGGAGCTGCGCGGCATCGTCGCCGAGGGCCTCGATCTGCTCGACCCCGACTCGCGCGCGAGGATCGTCATCGAGCCGGGGACGTTGCCCTCGGCGATCGGCGAGTGGGACACGCCCCTGCTGCGACGGGTGTTCCGTAACCTGTGCAGCAACGCCCTGAAGTACTCAGGGAACGATCAGCCCGTGCACATCATCGCGACGGTCGAGGACGACGCCGTCCACCTGAGCGTGGTCGACCAGGGCATCGGGCTCGAGCCTCACGAGGTCGAACGCCTCTTCGAGCGCTACAGCCGCGCCGACGGAGCGAGGGATCGCGGCATCCCCGGGGCGGGCCTCGGGCTCTACGCCTCGCGCGGAATCGTGCGGGCCCACGGCGGCGACATCTGGCTGGACTCTGACGGGCGAGACAAGGGGACGACAGCCCACGTGAGCCTGCCCCTGGCGCGTCCGGAAGGCCTGACGCCCCACGCGGAGCTCGAATCCTCGAGCCAGGACTCCATCGAGACGACCCTGACCCGCGATTGAGACCGGCAGGCCCACTGCCGGTAGACTTGCGCTCGATGGATGGCGGCGACTGGTTGCGAACCCAGCTGACCTCATTCGGGTGCGCCGCCTGCGGGCAGGCGTACGAGACGGGACGCATACGCGTCCTCGCCGAGCGCGACGGCCTCTTCTTCGTTGACCTGGCGTGCTCACATTGCGGTACCCAGGCCGTGGCCATCGTGACCATCCAGCTCGATGAGAACGACGAGCCGCATGCCGACATGGGCGACCTGGCATCGGCTCTGCAAGGACCGGAGGACGACCCGGTCAACGCCGATGACGTGCTGCGCATGCACGCCCTCCTCGAAGGCTTCGAGGGAGACATCGACCACCTGCTCGAACGGCTGGACCGCGGCGCCACCTCGGAGGCGCGGTGACCGAGCCGGCGCGGTTCGCACATGCCAGCGAGGCGGAGCTGGCGCGGATCCTCGACTACTACCAGGTGCGCTGGGAATACGAGCCGAGGACCTTTCCGATCCTGTGGAACCTCCAGGGCGGGGTGGTCGAGAGCTTCGCGCCCGACTTCTACCTGCCCGAGCTCGACCTGTACGTTGAGCTGACGACCCTCAAACAGACGCTCGTGCGCAAGAAGAATCGCAAGCTGCGCCGCCTCCGGGAGCTCTACCCGATGATCCGCATCAAGCTCTTCTATGGCAAGGACTTCCGGGCGCTGCTGCTGAAGTACGGCCGCATCGACCTTGCCGCATCGCTCAGCGGAGTCGAGGGCCAGGTGCTCGGAGGAACGGCCGTGCCGCTTCCGCTGCCTGGGCCGGCCGTCTCGGCCGCAGAGCCGGTCCTCTAGCAGGTGGCAGACACGCGCATGGCCAAACCCGACCTCACCGCGGACGTCGCCGAGGTGCTCATCACCGAGGACCAGATCCGCGACAAGGTCCGCGAGCTCGGCGCCTGGCTATCGATTGACTACGCCGACCGCCCGTTGACGCTGGTCAGCGTCCTGAAGGGATCGCTGCCGTTCATGGCGGATCTGATGCGTGCGCTCTCGATCCCGGTGACGATCGACCTCATGGAGGTCTCTTCCTACGGTGGCGCCACGACAGAGACGTCGGGCCTCGTGCGCATCCTGAAAGACCTCAGCTCGTCGATCGAGGGCAAGGACGTGCTGATCGTCGAGGACATCATCGACACGGGGCTGACCCTCAACTACCTGCTGCGCTACCTGCGTGGCAAGAACCCGAACAGCCTCCGGATCTGCGCCCTCCTGGACAAGCCCGCCAGGCGCCTTGTCGAGATCGACATTGCGTACCGGGGCTTCAGCATCCCGGACCAGTTCGTGGTCGGGTACGGGCTCGACTACGGCGAGTACTACCGCAACCTGCCCTTCATAGGTGTGCTGCGCCCCGAGGTCTACAGCGCCTCATGAGACGGGGGCTTGGTCGCGGCCGCGTGCTGGTGGGCGTCGGGTCTGTGATCGCCCTCGTCGCCATGGCGCTGCCGTGGCTGACGGTCGGAGACGCTTACCTCACCCCGACGCAGCGCAACGGCTTCGACGGGGCGGGGATCCTCGTGTTCGTGGCGGGCATCGGCCTGCTGGCGCTGTTGATCCTGCCCTACGCCTCGCGGACCGGCACCTCGTCGCTCGATCGGCCGACGAGCTACATCGTGCTGGCCGCGGCCGGCGTCGTGGGGCTCGTCACCCAGGTGGTCCAGCTGTTCGGGATCGGAAAGCTGGGCATGCCCGACCGCGCCCCGGGTCTCTGGCTGGCCGCTGTCGGTCTTTTCGTCATCTGCTGGGGCGTGGGCGAGCTCCTCTCGGAGCGGCCCACGACCGTCTGATGGGGACGGCAGCGAACCGGCCCGAACATGGAGGGTCCTGCCAATGAGCCGGCGCCTGACCGCCGTGCCGCACCGCTACCGGCATCCCGTGAACCAGCTGATGATGGAACAGTCATCAACCGGCGCGCGCATCGCGGACATGGTCGCGGGCTTCCTCGGCAGCTGGACATTCATCGTCATCCAGACCGTTCTGGTGGTCATCTGGGTGGCGGGCAACATCTGGTTGCTGTTCCACTTCGATCCGTACCCGTTCATCTTCCTCAACCTGGCGTTCTCGACCCAGGCCGCCTATGCGGCGCCGTTGATCCTGCTGGCCGCCAACCGCTCCTCGGTGCGCGATCGACTGACGCTCGAGCACGCGGCCGCGAACTCGGACAAGGAGGACCTCCAGAACCAGGAGCTGCTGCGAGGCAACACGGAGATCCTGAAGCGCGTCGAGGCGCTGGAAGACAAGATCCTCGCGATGGAACGCGCGATCCTCGAGGCGGTTGAAAAGCGCCCGAGCTGAGCCTCAGACGCAGGCGGAACGCTCACCGGCGGGGCGCACCTGCAACCGGCTCGTGACCGCGGCCACGCCTGGGACCGCACCGGCCACGGCGACGACGCGCTGACGCAGCCTCGCCGACTGAACCAGTCCGCTGAGGAGCACCGCTCCGTCCTCGCACCGGATCGTGACCAGGTCGCAGCCGCGCGACGCGATCGGGTCGGCCTGGAGCGCAGCCTGGATTCGCGCGCGCAGCACCTCGTCAGGCGAGGCAGGCCCGGCAAGGTCGATCGCCGAGAACAGGCCGTCACACTCGAACGGGAACGGCGGCGTCCCGGCCTGGAGGTCCATGGCATCCGACACCTGATCTATCCTGGCGCGATCCGAGCGGCGCTATCCTCGGCTCGACAGCGCCCGCGCTCATCACGAGCGGGCGTCGGCCGATTGCAGCCACGTTGCAGCAGCGACCTGAAAGCGCGCTGCAAGCCGGCGGGCATTCGTCCGGGTACCGCCCGTAGGGTGACGGGTTGTACGGTGGGGCCCGAACACCCTCAAATCAGAAGGAGCTCCAGCATGGCTCGCAATGCAGCCGGGAACCCGGACAATACCGACCAGGGCACCCCGCTCCACGAGCGGGCACTCGACGCCGTGCGCAGTGCCAATGACACGGTGCGCCGGACGGCCAACATCGTCGTCGACCGCGCACCCGAAGCGATGGAACGCTCGCAGGGGGCGCTCGACGAGGCAAGTCGTCGCGTGCAGGGAGAATCCAGGGAGACCATCACGTTCGCAGCCGTCTTCGCCGCCGGCATGTGGATCGGGCTTTTGCTGAGTCGCGCGCCGCGGCTCTTTTCCTCTGCGGCGGCCCTCCCCGCCATGGTCCTCGCCGGAGCCTTCCTGGCACGCCGTGACATCGGACGCAAGCGCCGGACCGCCCGCGACTGACGCCCGTTCTACGGCGCAATAGGAAACGGCCCGAGGAGGGTACTCGGGCCGTTTCGGAAGGGCAGACCGCCACCGTCACACGGCGGCCTGGCGGGAGATCTTCTTCTGCGAATGCTGCCCGCCCGGGCGTGTCGCCGATGCGCGCGAGATCCGCCCAGGCATCGCAATTCCATTGCGACGGGATCGGCCATCAGGAGAGGGCATCGGCCGTCAGAAGAGGGTGGGGATGAGGGCCACGGCGGCGATGCCCATGGCCCCGGCCGTGAGCCACCCCACGAGGTTCAGCAGCCGGCCGTTGGTGCGATCCCCCATGACCTTGCGGTTGCTGACACGAGCATGACGAGCACCAGGATCGGGGCCGCCAGGAGGGCGTTGAGTCACAAGGGGCTTGCAACGCGCCGGAGCTATACTCCCACCCAGTATGCCAACCGCAACGACGCCGGCGCAGCGAGGCCCCTCTCCGACGCGCGGCTATGAGAAGGATCGCGCCCAGCTTCTGCGCCGCCTCGCGCGGCTGGAGGGGCAGGTCAGGGGCATCGCCCGCATGGTCGAGCGCGACGAGTACTGCATCGACATCCTCCAGCAGACCGCCGCGTTGAGGGCCGCGGTCGACGTAGTGACGCTGCTGCTCATGGAGGATCACGTCGCCGGCTGCCTGGCGACCGCCGTCAAGACCGGGGATGCCGGGCCATACACCGAAGAGGTCATGGAAGTCGTGCGGCGGAGCATGGGCCGGCCTGCTCGCTCCCCGCGTCCAAGCCCGGAGTAACGCATCAGGCGTTTTCCACAACCTTCGGATCGTCCGGTCAGGTCGTGGAAAACCCCGTTGACGCCCGCGCCCCTGCGACGCGACACTGCGCGCCCTGCACCACCGCAGCCGACGCCAGGGTTGCGGGCCCGACCAAGTACGGTAACGTCGTCTGGAAGGTGGCCGGAGAGATCCGCGCCAGTGAACCGATCAGGTGACTGAAAACCGAAACGTCGAGGGGTGCGAGAGGATGTCGGCGGCGGGAGCGGTCAGGTCCAGGGAAGGTTCGCGAGTCATCGCGGACCGACCGAAGAGGAGGGGCCGCTCCCCCCGCGATCCCGGTACATCACCAGGCATGCGCCCGCGCCTGGTGCGGGCGTGAGCGGCCCAGGCCCGACTCGCTCTGAGCGTTCGCCTCTCCCACTCGATCCCAGCGGCCTGCCGGCCCTGGGCGACGCGTTCGAGGCGATCCTCGACGAGGGGCTCGAAGCACTGGGCATCCGCCTCAGCCCGGGTGCCCGCGCCGCCATCGACGCACAGGCACGCCTGCTGATCGCCTGGAATGCCGCCATCAACCTGACCGCGCTGCGAACCCCGGAGGCCATCGCGCGCCTGCACGTCGTGGACAGCCTCTCGGCGCTGCCGCTGCTGGCTGCGACGACGGCCGAAGGAGAGGAGGCGGGCGGGAGGTTGCTCGATCTCGGCAGTGGCGGAGGCTACCCCGGGCTCCCGTTGGCGGTCGCGCTGCCCTTCCGCGAGGCGGCACTCGTCGATTCCATCGGCAAGAAGGCACGGTTCCTGGGGACCGCAGCCGAGGCGGCCGCCGCTGCGATGCGTGCGATCGGCGAGACCGCGCCGCGGATCGAGGCCATCCCGGCCCGCGCGGAGCAGCTAGCCGGCGACCCGGACCACCGGGAAGCCTGGGACGTCGTCACGGCGCGCGCCGTCGGGTCGCTCGCGGAGGTCGTGGAGCTGGCGCTGCCGCTGCTGCGGTTGGGCGGCCGGCTGGTGTGCTGGAAGCGCGACGATGGGCGCGGCACGTTGCAGGCGGAGCTGGACGTCGCCCGGCTCGTGACGGGCGCAGTAGGAGGCGGCACGGGCCGCGTCATCGAGGCTGCGGCACCCGATCCGGCCACCCATCGCCTCGTCCAGGTCTTCAAGGAGCACCGCACGCCGCCAGGCTTCCCGCGGGCACCCGCCGAGCGCCGCCGGGCCCTGCTAGGCTGACCCGGATGCGGGTTGCGGTCCTGTCGGACATCCATGCCAACCTGCCCGCCCTGGATGCAGTCCTCGCGGCGATCGCGCCTTTCGATGCTGTCTGGGTGCTGGGCGACATCGTCGGCTACGGTCCGCAGCCCGAAGCGGTGATCGAGCGCCTCATGAAGGAGCGTGCAAGCGGCGTGCTGGGAAACCACGACGCGGCAGCTCTCAGCAGGATCGAGACCGACGCCTTCAACGAGGACGCGCGGGTCGCGGTCGAGTGGACGGCAACCCAACTCGGCGGCGCGACCAGGGAGTGGCTGGGGGCGCTTCCCGAGCGCCACGTGGATGGCGACTTCAGCATGGCGCACGGCAGCCCGCGCGATCCGATCTGGGAGTACCTCTTCTCGACGCCCGTGGCGCGGCGCAACCTCAGCGCCTTCGAAACACGGCACTGCCTCGTCGGTCATACGCACGTACCGCTGGTGTTTCGTGACGATGACGGGCTGATGGAGACCCTGTCGCCCTCGGACGGCTCGCGGCTGCACCTCGATGCGCGCCGCACCATCCTCAATCCGGGCGGCGTGGGGCAGCCGCGCGACGGCGATCCGAGGGCCTGCGCCATGATCCTGGACCCGGAAGCCGGGGTCGCGGAGTGGCATCGCGTGCCGTACGACATCCCGAAGACGCAGGCGTTGATGCGCAAGGCGGGCCTGCCGGAACGACTCGTACAACGGCTCGAGTTCGGCCTGTGAGGCACCTGACAGCCCCTGCGTCCCGATGATCGGGGGGCGCGAACCGCTTCGAGGCAAGAAGCTCGGCGACCGGCGCATCCGGATCGAGCGACCGCATTCCCAGTACTTCCGATACTCGGGGCCGGGCACGCTGATCGCCAAGCCCGCGGCGCACCAGGAGCGTGGGCCCCGGGACCGCGCGATCGCCAATATCCGTCACTGGCTCCTGGGGCGTCCTCTCGCGAGCGAGGAGGAGATCGGCGAGCGGCTGACGAAGGTGAAGGCGCTCGCGATCTTCAGCTCGGACGCGATCAGCTCGAGCGCCTACGCCACCGAGGAGATCCTGCGTGCGCTGCTGATCGGCGGCACGGCGGCCCTGGCCTTCAGTCTTCCGATCGGCATCGCCATCGCGCTGCTGCTTGCCATCGTCGCCATCAGCTATCGCCAGGTCTGCCTCGCGTATCCGAACGGAGGCGGGTCGTATTCGGTCTCCAAGGCCAACTTCGGCCGAATCGCATCGCTGGTCGCCGCCTCCGCCCTGCTGATCGACTACACGCTGACGGTGGCCGTCTCGATCTCGTCGGCGTCCGAGCAGATCATCTCCGCGATCCCCGGCCTTGCGCCGGCCCACGTCGCGATCGCGGTCGGGGCCGTGATCCTGATCACGCTCGGCAACCTGCGCGGACTGCGCGAGTCGGGAAACATCTTCGCCATCCCCACCTACCTGTTCATCGGCACCTCCCTGCTGATGATCGGGATCGGGGCCTTCCACATCTTCGTGCTCGGCGAAACGTCGCCGCCGCCAGAGATCGCCGGCGCCGCCGACCAGCTGGCGGGCACTGCCCTGATCATTCTCCTGCTGCGCGCCTTCGCCTCAGGCGCAGTGGCGCTCACCGGCACCGAGGCGATCGCCACCGGAGTGCCGGCCTTCAAGCCGCCCGAGGCAAAGAACGCCGCCGCCACCCTGACCGTGATGGCCATCCTGCTGGCCACCCTGTTCGTGGGCTTCACCTTCCTGGCATCGAGCTTCGGCATCGTGCCCGGAGAGCAGACCGTGGTCGCCCAGATCGCCGGCCGCGTCTACGGCTCGGCGTCCCCGGGCTTCTACCTCTTCCAGGCCTTCGCCGCGCTGCTGCTCTTCCTTGCCGCGAACACGTCCTTCGCCGCGTTTCCCCGGCTCGTCGCCATCCTCGCGGAGGACGGCTTCTTCCCGCGCCAGTTCGCCTTCCGCGGCGACCGGCTCGCCTTCACCACCGGGATCGTGGTGCTCGGCCTGCTCGCCATCACGCTCGTAATCGCATTCGGCGCCGAGACCCACGCGCTGATTCCGCTCTACGCGGTCGGCGTCTTCATCGACTTCACGATCAGCCAGGCCGGCATGGTCCGCCACTGGCTGCGCACCCGGGCTCCCGGTTGGCGCTACCGCCTGCCGATCAACGCAACAGGCTGCCTGCTGACCGCCGTGATCGCGAGCGACGTCATCCTTGCGAAGGCGCCTGCCTCCCTGTTCGTCCTGGCCCTCATCCCGGTCCTGGCGAGCTCCATGCTGCTGATTCGCCGCGAGTACAACAACGTGGCGAAGGAGCTGGCACTCCGGCCAGGGCAGGTATTCGGGCCGCCGAACCGGCGCAACCGCGTGATCGTCCCCGTGACGGGCCTGACTCGTGTCGTGATCCAGGCCGTGCAGTTCGCGCGCACGCTCGCGGACGACGTGCGTGCCGTCCACGTGACCGCCGATCCAGAGGCGGCGGCCGCGCTGCGCGCCGAATGGGAGCAGCGGCTCCCCGGCGTGCCGCTGGTCATCGTGGAGACGCCATACCGATCGCTCGTGACGCCGTTCCTGACGTACCTGGACGTCATGGCACCGGCTGCGGAGAACGAGATCACGATCGTGGTGCTGCCCGAGTACGTTCCGCGGCACATCTGGGACCGGCTGCTCTACAACCAGACGGTCAACCGGCTCAAGCGCGCGCTCGTGGGGCGGCCCGACACCGTGGTCGCCAACGTGCCCTACCGACGCGAACATGGAGGCTGAACCGAGGGCGGCGCGACCCGCGGCACGGCCGATGGTACCCTTCCGGACGTGCCCGACTCCTCCTTCCCGCCCGTCTATAAGCGCGCCGTCATGGGACTCAACGGAGGGCCGACGGACAAGCTCGTCGTCCGTGTCGGGTGCGAATTCGCGAAGGGCCGCGACGTCGAGCTGATCGCCCTCCACGTCGTCGAGGTCGACTGGCGCCACGCCCTGGACGAGGAGATCTCGAGCAGCAACGACGTGGCCTCGGCCGCCCTCGACATGGCGGAGGCGATCGCCGAGAAGTACCGCGTCACGCTGCGGACGCAGCTACTCCAGGCACGCGACGTCGGCGCGGCGCTCGTCGATGAGGCCGCCGAGCTCGGCGCGGACGTGATGCTGCTCGGGCTGCCGTACCGCAAGCGCTTCGGTGGGGACTTCGCCATCGGCAGCACGATCCCGTATGTGTTCCAGAATGCGTCCTGCGCGGTGATCGTGATTCGCGAACCGGTCGCCGCCAGTGAGCAGCGCAGGGTGGCCGCCCCGGCCGACCAGCGCAGCCGAGTTCCGTCCTGACATGGGAGGCACCTTCTGACATGCGCACCATCATCGTGGGCTGCGGCCGCGTGGGCGCCGAGCTCGCGGCTCGCCTGGCAGGGGCCGGGCACGAGGTCACGGTGCTCGACCTGCAGACCGAGGCATTCAGCCGCCTTCCGGAGACGTTCTCGGGGCAGGCGGTCCGCGGCGACGGCACCGACGAGGACGTCCTGCGCAGGGCCGGCGCCGAGGGCGCGGACAACTTCCTGGCGCTCACCGAGGGCGACAACCGCAACGTGCTCGCGGCCCAGATGGCCGCCGAGAACCTGGGCATACCCAACGTGGTGGCGAAGATCAACGATCCGGTGCGCGCCGCCGCCTACTCCTCACTGGGGATCGCCACCATCTGCCGGACCATGATGATGGTCGACGCGATGGCCGGGTACCTCGGCTCTCCGACGGGACGTGCGCAGGCCGGCGTCAACCCACCAACCGGGCACCACCCCGGCGGCGACCATTCCTCGCCCACCCCGGCCGTTTCCGAAAGCGACGGCCAGTCAGGGTCGGCTCTCATCGCCGCACCGGCGGCCGCCGGTTCCGGCACCAGCGCGCGCGGGGAGGGCTGACCGTGTACGTGATCATCGTCGGGGGCGGCAAGGTCGGTTACTACCTCACCAAGGAGCTGCTGGCCGCAGGCCATGAGCTGGTGCTCATGGAGAAGGACGCACGGCGGGCGCACCAGATCGCGGACGAGGTTGGGAGCATCGTCCTCAACCGCGACGGCTGCGAGGGCAAGCATCTCGAGGAGGCGGGAGCCAAGCGGGCGGCCATCGTTGCGGCGGTCACCGGCGACGACGAGGACAACCTGGTCGTCTGCCAGATGGCCAAGCACCACTTCGACGTCCCCAAGACCATCGCGCGCGTCAACAACCCGCGCAACGAGGAACTCTTCCGGCACCTCGGCGTTGACGAGATCATCAGCCCGACGCGGATGGCGCTGGCCGCCATCGAGCAGGACATTCCGGTCCACGAGCTGCTTCACCTCGCGCAGCTCCAGGGCGGCGACCTCGAGCTGATCGAAGCGCAGATCGGCGCCGACTCTCCGGCAATCGGGCGGCGGCCGGCGGACATCACGCTGCCGGACGGTTGCTCCCTGTTCGTCCTGATCCGCGGCGACCAGGCTCAGACGATCAAGCCCGACACGATCTTCCAGGCCGACGACAAGGTGCTCGCCATCTCGCGCAGCGAGTGCGAGGTCGAGCTGCACCGCCAGCTCATCGGCGAGGAAGCCGTCGGAGCAGAGGCCTCCTGAGCGAGTTCGACCCGGAGGGCTTCGGACCGGAAGGCGTCGCGCCGGGTCCGGAGGGAGAGGCCGCGTTGTCCGGCGCGGAGGCGGAACTGCCGATCCCGGCGCGTGCTTCGGCACTTCCCGGACGCCCCGGCGCCAAGGCCGGTGACCTCAGCGATCGGCTCGAACCGTCGATCCAACCCCCGCGTGTCATGGCACTTGCCCTGGTCGCATGGGGCCTGGGGCACCGGGCGCTCGGCGATCGTCGCTGGCCGCTGCTGCTGCTGCTCGAGATCGCCTGGCTGGCTGCGCTGGTGGCCGCCCTCCCGCTCCTGGCGACCGATCGCTGGATCCTCGTCTTCGGGTTTCTCTCGGGCTTCCTCCTCGTCTGGATGCTACAGGCGGTGGCCGCCCAGCGCGCCGCCGTCCGCCGTTCGGGCCGCTCCACGGGTGCCGCGCTGCTGTTCGCGCTCATGCCGGTGGCGATCGTGGCCGTCACAGCGTTCTGGCTGAGCGGCGGCACGACGGCGTCCCCGACGGCCACGTTCGCGCGCTACGTGAGCGCGTGGGAGACGCGTCATCCGGAGAACGCAATTGCGCTGTTCGTCAGCGCGCGCGACGCAGCGTCACTCTCGGCGGCGTGGACGGCCGACGATCGGGCAGTCCTCGAGGAGGTCGAAGCCATCAGCGCCGCGAACCCGACGTGGGACCTCGATGAACGCCACCCGTATGCCAACCTGCGTTTCGTGTACCACGACGGAGATGAGCCGGCGAGCCCCGACCGGGCGCTGGTCGACATTGAGATCGTGCGCCTGGCGACCCTGCCGACCACGTTCTTCGGGCTGTTTCCCGCGACCCGCTCGGAGACGCAGCCAGTCGCGACGATCGGGCAGGCCGTCCTGGTTCGACGTCCGGCCGCCGTGCCCTCGCTGGCTTCGGCCTCGGTCTGGCTCATCGAGAGCGTCTCCCTCGGGGACTGAGCCGGGTGGCGCGCAGGCGCACCATTTCGTGCGTATGGCTATCGAGCAGAACTCTTGACAATGGGATTGTCAAGGAAGTAGGGTTCGCGTGTGGCAGAACCTCTGCGCAACCGCGACGCATCGGAACGCATGGATCCGACGCGCCCGGTTTACGTCATCAGCGTTGCGGCGGAGCTCGTGCGGGTCCATCCTCGCACCCTCCGCATCTATGAGGGTGAGGGCCTCATCTGCCCGGCCCGGACCCGGACCAACATCCGGCTCTACTCGGAAAACGACATCCGGCGGGTCCTCTGGATTCGCCACCTGACGCAGAACCTCGGTGTGAACCTCGCGGGCATCCGCGTCTTGTTCGCACTCGAGGAACGGCTGGGAATGCGCATCCTCGAGCAGCTCTACAGCGAAGGACCCGATACGCACACCGAACGCGCCACATCCGCCGAGCCCGGCACCCTGCCGGCTCGTGAACCCGTCTAGCGGCCAGAAACCGCATCCCAGGAGAACGTTTGATGGCAACCAGAACAACCACCCGAAAGCCGAAGGCCGCAGCGCCCGGGGGCTCCCAGTCCGGGGTGAGGATCCTGCCCCTCGTCGCGCTGCGCGAGACCGTGATCTTCCCGGAGATGATCGTGCCGCTCCAGGTCGGCCGCGACAAGTCGGTCCAGGCGCTCAACCGCGCCGTCGCGGAGAGTTCGCCGATCGCGCTGGTGACCCAGCGCCAGGCCGACCGCGAGGACATCTCCAACCCGGGTGAGCTCTACACCATCGGCACGCTCGCCAAGATCGCCCAGGTCGTCCAGCTCCAGGACGGCACCGTGCGGGCCATCGTCCAGGGTCAGGGCCGCCTGCGCGTGCTCGGGTTCGAGGGCACGGATCCGTACATCTCGGCCAAGGTCCAGGTGATCAGCAACGAGGGCCCCGTCGACATCGAGGTCCAGGCGCTGGTGCGCTCCGTCCAGGCGCAGATCGAGCAGTACGTCCAGTCCGGGGCGCCGGTGCCGCCCGAGGCCGCGGTCGCCGCGCGCAACATCACCGAGCCGGGCCTGCTCGCCGACATGGTCGCCTACAGCCCCGACATGACCACCGAGCAGCGCCAGGAGCTGCTCGAGACGATCGATGTCACGGAGCGCTTGAAGCTCGTCTCCGGCTTCCTCGCGCGCCAGATCGAGATCAACGAGCTCAAGGGTCGCATCCAGTCCGAGGTCAAGTCGGAGATGGACAAGACCCAGCGCGAGTACATCCTCCGGGAGCAGCTCAAGGCCATCCAGCGCGAGCTGGGCGAGGACGACCCGCAGCAGGCCGAGATCAACGAGCTGCGCGACAAGGTCGAGGAAGCCGGCATGCCCGACGAGATCAAGGTGCGGGCGATCAAGGAAATCGACCGCATGAGCCGGATCCCGTCGGCGTCTCCGGAGGTCGGCGTCATCCGCACGTACGTGGACTGGCTCGTGAGCCTGCCCTGGAACGTCTCGACCGAGGACAACCTGGACATCCGGGCCGCCGCGCGGATTCTGGACGAGGACCACTACGGCCTGGAGAAGATCAAGGAACGCATCCTCGAGTACCTCTCGGTGCGCACCCTCGCGGACACCATCCGCAGTCCCATCCTGGCCTTCGTCGGCCCCCCTGGCGTCGGCAAGACGTCGCTCGGCAAGAGCGTGGCGCGCGCCATGAACCGCAAGTTCGTGCGCATGAGCCTGGGTGGCATCCACGACGAGGCTGAGATCCGCGGCCACCGCCGCACGTATATCGGGGCGCTCCCCGGACGCGTCATCCAGAACGTCAAGACGGCCGGCTCGAACAACCCGGTCTTCATGCTCGACGAGGTCGACAAGATCGGCATGGACTTCCGTGGCGATCCGAGCTCGGCGCTGCTCGAGGTGCTCGATCCGGAGCAGAACAACACCTTCCAGGACAACTACCTCGAAGTGCCGTTCGACCTCTCGCGCGTGCTCTTCATCGCAACGGGCAACCTGCTCGATCCGATCCCGCCGGCCCTGCGCGACCGCATGGAGATCATCCAGCTGCCGGGCTACACCCAGCAGGAGAAGATCGAGATCGCGAAGCGGTTCCTGGTGCCGAAGCAGATGGCCGCGCACGGCCTCAAGCCGAAGCACATCGACATCACCGACGAGGCGCTCGTAAGCCTGGTCCAGGCCTACACCAAGGAGGCCGGCGTCCGAAACATCGAGCGTGAGATCGCCGGGGTCATGCGCAAGGTCGCCCGCCAGGTGGCGGAGGGTCGCAAGCGCAAGACCATCGTCGACAACAAGAAGCTGCTGGAATACCTCGGCCCGCCGCGCTACGAGTACGGCGAGCTCGAGACCGAGGACCAGACGGGTGCCGCAACCGGTCTTGTCGTCACCGAGGTCGGCGGCGACGTCGTCGCCGTCGAGGTCACGCGCATGGAGGGCAAGGAGGACTTCATCCTCACCGGCCAGCTGGGCGACGTGATGCGCGAATCGGCGAGGGCCGCGCTCTCGTGGATCCGGGCCAATGCCTCCTCGCTCGGTATTTCGCGCGAGGTCTTCGAGAAGAACACCCTGCACATCCACGTGCCGGCAGGTGCCATCCCCAAGGACGGCCCCTCCGCAGGCATCACCATGGCAACCGCCATGGTCAGCGCCCTGACCGGCATCCCGGTCCGCAAGGACATGGCCATGACCGGTGAGATCACGCTCCGTGGTCGGGTGCTCCCGATCGGCGGCCTCAAGAGCAAGATCCTCGCCGCGCATCTCTCGGGCGCAGGGGCGGTGATCCTTCCCCAGAAGAACGAGAAGGATCTGCGCGACATCCCGGACGAGATCCGCAAGCAGATCAAGCTGATCCTTGTCGACTCGATGGACCAGGTGCTGGAGAACGCGCTGCGACGCAAGCCGCAGCCGCTCAAGGCACCGCCCGCCGAGATCATCGAGGGGGACACCGCGCTCGACGATCACCCCTCCGCGCCGAGCAAGGTGACCCGAGGTTTCCCACCCGCCGAGCAACCGCCGGCGGCGGCTTCTCCACCCCAGCGCCACTGACGTGATCAGAGACCCGGCCGCATGGCCGGGCCTCTGGCATCTCCGGCCCAAAAAGCGCAATCTGCGTCCACCCATGGAATATCGCGACTACTACGCGACCCTCGGACTTCCGAGAACGGCCACCCAGGTCGAAATCAAGAAGGCCTTTCGCAAGCTCGCGCGAAAGCACCATCCGGACGTCAACAAGGCGGAGTCCGGCGCTGAGGAGCGCTTCAAGGAAGTCAGCGAGGCCAACGAGGTCCTGTCCGACCCCGAGAAGCGCAAGGCGTACGACGCGCTCGGCGCGAACTGGGAGGCGTACCAGCAGGCGGGCGGTGCTGGCGCGGCCGGAGCGGACCCGTTCGCCGGGTACTCGGCCGGGGGAACGGGTCCCGGGGGCATCCGCTTCGAGTACCACGGCGACCCCGATGACCTGGATGGCTTCAGCGACTTCTTCCGGACGTTCTTCGCGGGAGGGGCCGAGAGTGGACGGGGCGCCGCGTCGGGCCGCTCCGGCCGTCGGACCGCGGCTCGGACCTCGAGTGGCGGGATCGACATCGATGGGCTCTTCGGCGGCGCGGGCTCCGCGAGTTTCGGCGGCGGCCGCGGCGCGTTCGGATCGGATCTCGACGCCCTCTTCGCCAGGGACGGACGCGCACGTAGTGGGCGCAACGCCGAGCTTCAGCACATGGGTGCCGAGGTCGAGGTCACGCTCGAGGAGGTCGCCGCCGGCACCGAGCGACTGCTCGAGGTGGACGGCAAGCGCCTCCAGGTCAAGATCCCCAAGGGCGTCGAGACCGGGCAGCGCATCCGGCTCTCGGGCAAGGCCGGGTCGGGTCCGGGTGCCGGCAACGTCTACCTTACGATCCGGGTCCTGCCGCATCCGGTCTTCACGCGCAATGCTGCCGACCTCACGCGCGAGCTGCCGATCACGCTCGGAGAGGCGCTGCTCGGCGCCGAGGTCCCGGTCGAGACCCTCACCGGCCGCGTCGTGCTGCGCATTCCGCCGGAGACGCAGACCGGCCGGACCTTCCGCCTCTCCGGCCAGGGATTGCCGCGCTTCAAGTCGGAGGGCCGCGGCGACCTCTATGCCCGTGCCCGCGTGGTGCTGCCGGCCGGCCTCGACGAGAAGGGTCGGGAGCTGGCGCGCGAATTCAGCGACTACGTCAAGCAGCCGGACCCGAGGAGCAGTCGTGCCGCCTCGAGATCCGCCGCATAGCGCCTGGAGCCCGGGGACAAGCCCATGAAGCTCGACCGATATACGGAGAAGGCCCAGCAGGCGATCCTGGCCGCCCAGCGCCTGGCAGCCGAGCAGGACAGCCCCGTCCTGGACGCGGAGCACATCCTGGCCGCCCTGCTCGAGGACGCGGAAGGCATTCCCGCGGTGACGCTGCGCAAGGTCGAGGCGGTCCCTGCATCGATTGCCGTGGAGGTCGTCGCGGTGCTCGCAAAGCGGGCGCGGGTCAAGGGCGGCAGCCTGACCCTCGACGCCCGTGCGCACCGGCTCGTGGAGCATGCCGAGGATGAAGCCAGGCGTCTCAAGGACGAGTACGTCTCGACGGAACACCTGCTCCTCGCCGCGTCCCAGGTGGGCGGCGACGCGCAGCGCATCCTCGAGGCTGCCGGCGCCAGCCATGAGGCGCTCCTCGAGGCGTTGTTGAGCGTCCGCGGCGGGCAGCGCGTAACCTCACAGAACCCGGAATCCACCTACCAGTCGCTCGAGAAGTACGGCCGTGACCTGACCGAGGACGCGCGCGAGGGCAGGCTCGACCCGGTGATCGGGCGCGACGAGGAGATCCGCCGCGTCATCCAGATCCTGTCGCGGCGCACCAAGAACAACCCGGTCCTCATCGGCGAGCCCGGCGTCGGGAAGACTGCCGTGGCCGAAGGCCTGGCCCAGCGCATCGTTCGCGGCGACGTGCCCGAGGGCCTCAAGGACAAGCGGGTAGTCGCGCTCGACCTCGGGGCGTTGATTGCCGGTGCGAAGTATCGCGGCGAATTCGAGGAGCGCCTCAAGGCCGTCCTCAAGGAGATCAAGGACTCCGAGGGCCAGGTCGTCCTCTTCATCGACGAGCTGCATACGGTGGTGGGTGCGGGCGCCGCGGAAGGGTCCATGGACGCCTCCAACCTGCTGAAGCCGATGCTGGCCCGCGGGGAGCTGCACACCATCGGCGCCACGACCCTCGACGAGTACCGCAAGTACATCGAGAAGGACGCTGCGTTGGAACGCCGTTTCCAGCCCGTCTACGTCGACCAGCCGAGCGTCGATGAGACGATCTCGATCCTGCGCGGCCTGCGCGAGCGCTACGAGCTGCACCACGGCGTCCGCATCACGGATTCGGCGCTGGTGGCTGCCGCCGTGCTCGCCAACCGCTACATCACCGAGCGCTTCCTGCCCGACAAGGCGATCGACCTTGTCGACGAGGCAGCCAGCCGCCTGCGCATGGAGATGGACTCGATGCCGACCGAGCTCGACGAGCTCGAGCGCCGGCGCATCCAGCTCGAGATCGAGCGCGAGGCGCTGCGCAAGGAGAAGGACGACGCGTCGCGGGCGCGCCTCCAGGCGCTCGAGAAGGAGCTGGCCGACATCCAGGAGCGGGCCGGCGCCCTCAAGGGCCAGTGGGAGCAGGAAAAGGGCGCGATCTCGGCGCTTCGCCAGACGAAGTCGGACCTTGAAGCAGTCCAGCGCGACATCGAAACCGCCGAGCGGGTCGCGGACTACGCCAGGGCAGCTGAGCTCAAGTACGGCCGCCTGGTGGAGCTCCACAAGAAGCTCAAGGAGCAGGAGGAGGCGCTCGCAAGGGAAAGCGGAGCCCGACGGCTGCTCAAGGAAGAGGTCGACGCGGACGACATCGCCCGCATCGTGGCGACCTGGACCGGCATCCCGGTGACGCGCCTCCTCGAAGGTGAGCAGGCCAAGCTCATCCACATGGAGGAGCGCCTGCGCGACCGCGTGGTCGGCCAGGATGAGGCCATAGAAGCGGTCAGTGACGCCGTCCGGCGCGCACGCGCGGGGCTCAAGGACCCCAAGCGGCCGATCGGCTCGTTTATCTTCCTGGGGCCTACGGGCGTCGGCAAGACCGAGTTGGCGCGCGCGCTCGCCGAGTTCCTGTTCGACGACGAGTCGGCGTTGACCCGGATCGACATGAGCGAGTACATGGAGAAGTACTCGGTATCGCGCCTGATCGGCGCGCCGCCAGGCTACGTGGGATACGAGGAGGGCGGCCAGCTGACCGAAGCGGTTCGGCGCCGGCCCTACCAGGTGATCCTGCTCGACGAGCTCGAGAAGGCGCACCCCGACGTCTTCAACGTGCTGCTCCAGGTCCTTGACGACGGCCGTCTGACGGACGGCCAGGGGCGCACCGTCAACTTCAAGGACACGGTCATCGTCATGACCAGCAACGTGGCGTCGCAGTACATCATCGGCCACGATGCTTCCGATCCGGCCGCCTACGAGCAGATGAAGCGCCAGGTCACCGAGGCGCTCAGCGCCACGTTCCGGCCCGAGTTCCTCAACCGCGTCGACGAGGTGATCGTCTTCCACGCGCTCACCGACGCCGACCTGACGCGCATCGTGGACCTCATCGTGGCCGACCTGACGCGCCGGCTCAATGAGCACGAGCTCGGCATCGAGGTGGCCCCCGCGGCGAAGGCGCTCATCGCGCGCGAGGGTCACGACCCGCAGTTCGGGGCACGGCCGCTGAAACGCGCGGTGCAGCGCCTCGTCGAGAACCCGCTCGCGAAGGCACTGCTCGAAGGGCGCTTCAGGCCCGGATCGACCATCCGCTTGGATGCCGACCCGGTCTCCGGCACGCTCGTCTTCGAGGGCGCCGGGGGAGGCGAAACGGTGGTGAGCGACGGGCGCCGGGGGCGGGATGCGCGAAGCGCTCGCGAGCCGGTAGGGTCGAGCTCGCGGGTCAGCGGCCTGACCGATCTTCCGCCGGTCGACAAGGGCGACGGTGGCGAACGGCTCAACTGAGGCGTCCACGAAGGGGCCTATTCCCGTGGCACCGGAGGATCCTCGCGGGACCGGCGGTGAACCTCGGCTGGTGGCGCTGATTCGCGCCGAGATCGAGGAGCGCGGCCGCATCACGTTTGCCCGCTTCATGGAGCGGGCGCTCACCGAGCCGAGCCTCGGCTACTACGCCACGAGCGCGACCCGGCCAACGCCGGCCGGCGACTTCGTGACGGCACCGGAGCTGCACCCGTTCTTCGGGCGCTGCGTCGCGAGGCAGCTCAGCGAGCTGTGGGCACGGCTCGGGGAACCGGCGGCGTTCACGGTCCGGGAGTACGGAGCCGGTCGCGGGACGCTCGCATCGGCCGTCTCCGCTGGGCTCGAGGCCGACGGTTCGGGCCTGCTGGGTGCGCTCGACTGGCAGGCGTTCGACGTCGCGGGGCGGGATGCGCCGCGACAGGCGGGTGGGTTCAGCGGCGCAGTGGTGGCCAACGAATTCCTCGACGCGCTGCCCATTCACCGCGTCGTCATGCGGGAGGGCCGACTCCTCGAGCGCTACGTCACCTGGCGGGACGGCTGGTTCGCCGAGGACGAAGGGGCTCCCTCGACGCCCGAGCTGGCGGCGCACCTTTCCGCGGACGGCGTGACGCTTGCCGAAGGGCAGCTCGCCGAGATCTGCCTGGCGGCGCCTCGCTGGGTCATGGATGCTGCCGCGGAACTCGAGCGCGGCGTGATGCTGGTGATCGACTACGGGCACCCGGCGCCCGAGCTATACGGCCCGCGTCGCATGGCCGGCAGCCTCCTGACCTATCGCGCGCAGACCGTGGGAGACGACCCATTCTCGGCGGTCGGCAGGCAGGACCTCACCGCCCACGTCGACTTCACGGCGATCGACCTGGCCGCAGCCGGCGCCGGCCTCGAGTGTCTGGGTACCACAACGCAGGCCGAGTTCCTCGCCGGCTTGGGCCTCGGAGAGCTACTGTCGAGCCTCGGCGGCGACCCGACGACCGACCCGCGGGCCTATGTGATGGCGCGGGCCGCCGTGGCGCGCATGCTGGATTCGCGGCATCTGGGCGGTTTCGGCGTGCTGCTGTACGGCCGGGACCTGCCGACGACGCCAGCGCTCGCCGGTCTCGCGTACCGGATCCGCCGCTCCGGGGCCTGATGCGTCTTGCCGACGTCCGGCTGCGCCTGGCTTCCCTTCCGGACCCGTTGCCCGGCCCTCCGGCAGCCCTGCAGCCGAGCATCTCCGGGCCGCTCGCAGGAACTCCACCATGGCGTCAGGGGACAGGTCAAGCGGCGCGTGACGCGGCCGTGCTGGTGCTGCTCTACCCGGACGCGGCGGGCGAGGCCCACGTGATACTGACGGAGCGGCCCACCGGCGACATGCGGCACTCCGGACAGGTCAGCTTTCCAGGCGGCGCGGTAGAACCGGGCGACGACGATCCGGTGGGAACGGCGCTCCGGGAGGCGGCCGAAGAGGTGGCCCTGGATCCGGTCGCGGCAGGCGTCGCGCCAATCGGACGACTCGCGACCGTGGACATGCGCGGTGTTTCCGGCTTCATGGTCGTGCCCGTCGTGGCACTTGCCGAGCGCGAGCCCCTGCTGACGCCGGATCCGCGCGAGGTTGCCGCCATCCTCCGGGTACCGGTCGGCCTCTTCCTTCCCGGCGCACCGATCGAGATGGTCGAAGCCGACCGCGATGGTTGGCGCGTGCGGTACGGCGCCTACCCCTTCGGCAGGTACCGCATCTGGGGCATGACAGCGGGAATACTCGGACAGCTCGGTGCTGTGCTGGGCGCAGCGGGCGCCGACCACCCGTGAGACGGGTGGGACCTACCAGGGCTCACCCTCGGTCGCGTCGTAATCGGAACGGGTGACCCGGCGCTCGGCGAGAGCGCCACGCGCCGGCTCTACGACCGGCGCAGGCGGTCGCGCTGGTGCGGATACCTCGCCGGCGGGCGTAGCCTCGTCGGGCCTGGCGTCCGCCTTACGTGACTCGCCACTGACAGGCGAAGCCGTCTTCCAGGGCGGCGCCGTCCAGGGTGACGTGGCTCGGTCGGTCGAGCCGGAATCACCGACGGCCGTCACGTGGCCCTCGATGACGGGCGTGTCATCAACGCCTGTGCCCTTGAGCTCGACCACGATGGCGCGCATCTCCACTCCGTCGGTGTAGGCGCCATGGATCACGTCGGGCGGCCAGACGACGGCCTCGCCGTGGTTGATGGGCACCTGCTCGTCGCCGACGCGGACCACGCCACCACCGCTCACCACGATGAAGAGCGTGGTGTTCGGGTTCGTGTGCGGTGCGATGAAACCGCGACGCGTGAAGGCGAGCTCGCTGATGGAGGCGTTCTCGTCGTTCCAGATCAGCTGGCCGGCCATGCCCTGCATTCCAGGGGGACCATCGGGTCGACGGTGCCCGGGTCCGAAGCGCCTGATCTCCATCGTCGGCCGTGGCGGGTCCAGTGCCGTCCCGGCGTCAGCGGCGGCGGCGCTTCGTGCGCGTCGTCTTGCGCACGCGGACGGTGGCCTCGGGGTGCTTGTAGCGCGACTGGCTGAAGAAGCGTGCCCGGCGCAGCTGCTGGTTGTAGATCTCGATCATCGGCGGGAAGCGGACGAAGACGATCCAGGCGAACGTGACGAGGCCCAAGACGAGCGTGATGATGACCGTGAAGAAGTCGAACAGGAAGATCGCCTCGACCAGAAGCAGCCCGAAGACGCAGACCGCCGTCCAGAGCAGCCATTCCTCGCGGTTTATGAGCACCGCGTGGCGGTGGAGACGCCGCGTCTGGACGTTGTAGAGGATCACGGCGACGATCAACAGGAAGAAGGCGGCGACGGCGATCGGGTAGTAAAGGCCGGTGAAGTTGATCGAGTCAAACTTCTGCGTGAGGGAGCGCAGGATGTGGTCGAGATCGAGCTTCATGGTCGGCGAGGATAGCAGTCCGCCGACCTGAAGGCGCTTCGGGACGACGAAGGGACCCTTGCTATACTCGGCCCTCCTGCTCCTGCCGTGCCCCGCTGCCCGGGGGCCCACCGGCTGACGCACCGAGGGATGGAGGACCCAGGCTTGCGAGCCCTGCTCTCGGTCGCGAACCGCGACGGGATTTCGTCTCTGGCGCGCGATCTGCTCGACCTCGGCACCGAGGTGTACGCGACCGACGGTACGCGCGAGAGCCTTGCCGCGGACGGCGTCGAGGTGCACCCGATCAGCGACCTCATCTCGGGCCAGCCGGTGCCCAGCCCGCTGGTCAAGACCCTCCATCCCGAGATCTACGCCGGGATCCTCGCCCCGCGGCACCTCCCTGAGGACCTCGAGAAGCTGGCCGCAGAGGGCATCGAGCCGATCGATCTCGTGGTCGTGAACGTGAAACCCTTTGCGCCGCAGGTCCGCTCCGGGGTGGTCCCGATCGACCAGGCCATCAAGATGATCGACGTGGCCGGTGTTGCCCTCCTCTCGGCCGCCGCTCGCAACTACGCCGGCGTGTCGGCGGTCAGCGACCCATCCCAGTACGCGACCCTCACCGACGAGCTGCGGCGGCTCGGTCACGCCTCGCCGGAACTGCGCCAGCGGCTTGCCGCGGATGCCTTCGCGGTCGTAGCCGCCTACAACGCCGAAGTTGCCGGCTACCTCAATCACATCGGCGGCACGCGGTTCCCGGGCAAGCTGACCGTGGTGCTCGAGAAGAAGCGCGACCTGGCGTACGGCGAAAACCCGCACCAGCGCGCCGCCTTCTACCGCGAGACCACGCATCGCACGCGCTCCCTTGCGGACGCGACGCAGATCCAGGGCTCGGAGCCCACCTTCAATGACCTGCTCGACCTCGACGCCGCCTATCGCATCGCGGCCGACTTCGCGGCGACAACCGTCTCGATCGTGAAGCAGACCAACCCGGTCGGCCTGGCCTCGAACGACTCGCTCGCTGAGGCTTACCGCCGGGCGCTCGAGGGCGACCCCGTGAGCGCATTCGGGGCGGTCATCGCCAGCAACCGCATGATCGACGAGGAGACCGCCGCCGAGATCGCCGGGAACGCCTACGAGGCGGTGGTGGCGCCTTCCTACACGGACGGAGCGCTCTCGATCCTGAAGCGCAAGGAATCGTTGTCCGTGCTGTCCGTGCCGAGCACGGCTGTCGACGGCATGTCGGACTACGGCATCGCGGACCTCGGCTTCCACCGGATCGACGGCGGCCTCCTCGTCGAGACGCTCGATCGCCTGGAGATCGACCACTCGCAGCTGCACGTGGTGACCAAGCGGCGACCGACCCTCGACGAGCTGACGGACCTGCTCTTCGCGTGGCGCGCCGTGCGGCACGTGACGAGCAACGCGGTCGTGCTGGCGCGCCATGCCGCGCTCGTCGGCCTGGGCGCGGGCCAGGCCAGCCGACTGGTGGCGGTCGAGATCGCGCTGCACCGCGCGTCGGATCGCTCCACTATGAGCGTGATGGCCTCGGACGCTTATTTCCCCTTCGCAGACGCGATCCAGCTCGCCGCCGAGCGCGGGGTCACCGCGATCATCCAGCCGGGCGGCTCCAAGCGCGACGAGATGGCAATCGAGGTGGCCGATCGGCACCACATGGCGATGGTCTTCACCGGCCGGCGTCACTTCCGGCACTGACCGACGAGCCGATGGAGACCCTGCTTGCCCTCGAGATGGTCCGCGTCACGGAGGCTGCCGCCATCTCCAGCGCTCGCCTGATGGGCCGCGGCGACCGCAATGGTGCGGACCAGGCGGCCACCGAGGCCATGCGCCGTGCCATGGACGAAGTCGAGATGCAGGGCACCATCGTCATCGGCGAGGGCGAGCGGGACCAGGCCCCGATGCTCTACATCGGCGAGCCCGTGGGCATGCGACGCGAGGGCCAGCCGGAGATCGACATCGCCGTGGACCCGCTCGAAGGCACGAACCTCGTGGCTCATGGCCAGGGCAACGCCATCACGGTCCTTGCCGCGTCCGAGCGTGGCGGCCTCCTCAACGCGCCGGACACCTATCTCGAGAAGCTGTGCGTAGGCCCCATCGCCGCGGGCCACGTGGACATCACGCATTCACCGACGGACAACGTCAACGCCATCGCGACGGCGCTCGGCCGGCGGGTCGGGGACATCACGATCGTGATCCTCGAGCGGCCCCGCCACGAAGCGCTCATCGCCGAGGTCCGGGCGGCGGGGGCGCGGATCAAGCTCATCAGCGATGGTGACCTCTCGGCGGCGGTAAGTTGCGCGGTCTCCGGCACCGGCGTTCATGGCGTCATGGGCATCGGCGGCGCGCCGGAGGGTGTGCTCACGGCCGCGGCCCTGCGCTGCCTCGGGGGCGAGATCCAGGCGCGCTTCCGCTTCCGCAACGACGAGGAGCGGGCACGCGCCGAACGCATGGGCACGAGCGCTGACGAGACGCTCGTCTACTTCACGCAGGACCTTGCACCCGGCGAGAACCTCGTGTTTGCGGCCACCGGCGTGACCGACGGCGACCTGCTTCACGGCGTCCGCTTCTTCGGCGGCGGCGCCCGTACGCACTCGCTGGTGATGGCCTACCAGAGCAAGCAGGTCCGTTTCGTCGACACCGTGCACATGTTTGACAGGAGCCGTCCACCCGCCGTCCGGCTCTAGCCCCGAATGCGCCTCGCCGACCTCCGACGCGGCATCACGCGGAACGTCGTTGCGCTCGCCCTGGTCAGCCTCCTGACCGATGTTTCGAGCGAGATGCTCGTCTACGTCATTCCGCTGTTCCTGGCCAACGTGCTGGCCGTCGCGCCATCGATCATCGGCTTCATCGAAGGCGTCGCGGAGAGCACCGCCTCGTTCCTCAAGCTGGCAAGCGGCTGGCTCTCCGATCGACTGGGCCGGCGCAGCATTCTGGTGGGCATCGGCTACGGCACGTCCGTTGCCAGCAAGGCCGTCTACCTCTTCGCCAATTCGTGGCCGCTGGTACTGGTGGGCCGGGTCGGCGACCGGCTCGGCAAGGGCATCCGCACCGCGCCGCGCGATGCCCTCATCGCCGATTCCGTCGAGGAACCCTACCGGGGACGCGCGTTCGGGTTCCAGCGCGGCATGGACACGGCCGGTGCCTTCCTCGGCGTGCTCATCGCGTTCCTGGTGGTGGGAGCGTCCGAGGCGGGGGCAGCCACCCTCGATGCGGGCACGTTCCGGACGCTCGTGGTGCTGGCGCTCGTGCCCGGGATTCTGGCCGTGCTGGTGATCGGGGTCGGCGTGCGCGACGTCCGCCGCGCGGCACCCGTCGGGCGCGCGGTGATCGGCGACACGCGCTGGGCCCGGATCCTTGCCCACGCCCACCAGCTGCCGGCGTCGTTCTGGCTCTTCGTGGTTGCCAACACGCTGTTCTCGCTCGGCAATTCCAGCGACGCGTTCCTGGCCCTCCGAACCCAGAATCTCGGCGTCGCCTTGCGCGACCTGCTGCTCATGATCGTTGCGTTCAACGCGGCCAACACGCTCGTGTCCTTCCCCGCCGGCGCGCTGTCCGACCGCATCGGCAGGCGCGCACCGATCGCGGTTGCATGGACGATCTATGCCGTGTCGTACGCCGGGTTCGCGCTGGCCGGCAATGGCGCGACGGCCGCGGGCCTGTGGATCCTGTACGGCTGCTATTACGGCATCAACGAGGCCGTGGGCAGGGCCTTCGTGGCGGACGTCGCGCCGGCAGACCTGCGCGGATCCGCCTACGGCATCCTCAATTTCGCCGTTGCCCTGGCCGTCCTGCCCGCCTCGTTCGCGGCCGGGCTCCTGTGGGACCTGCTGTCACCGGCCGCGCCGTTCTGGTTCGGGGCTGCGTGCGCGCTGGCTGCTACCGTCGTCCTAGTGGCCGTCCGGCCGCTGCACGGCGAGAGGGCGGCGGCGTAGGAGCGCGCGCGAGGCGTCCGGTTTCAGGCGCGCCATTCCTGCCGGGTCGAGTCCCAGCGGCCGATGACCCGAACGGCATCGGAGCCCTCGCGTTTCTCTTGGCGGCGCCGGGTGGTCTCCACGGTCTCAGCCCAGCCTGGCGGCACGAGCCCTGGTGCCAGGTCGGCCAGCGGGGCCAGCACGAACAGCCGCTCCTGGGCCGAGGCGTGTGGCACTTCCAGCCATTGGACGCCGGTCTTCGCGGGGTCGGCGCTGCGGGCCGCGGCGGGCCGCTCCACGCGGATCCGATGCCGGCCGAAGACGAGCAGGTCCAGGTCGAGCTCGCGCGGCCCCCAGCGCTCCCGCTTCTGCCGGCCCAGGGCGCGCTCGAAGTTCTTCAGGGCAATCAGCAACGCCAGCGCGCCGGTTGCCGGATCGGGTCCCGCGGGCACATCCAGTGCCACGACCGCGTTGTGGAACTCGGGCTGCTCGGTGACGCCCACTGGCCGGGTCAGGTAGAGCGGCGAGACGCCGCGCAGGCGCACACCCGGGAGCGCCGCAAGAGCACGCACCGCCCTGACGAGGGTCGCGGGTGCGTCACCCACGTTGGCGCCGAGCCCGATCCAGGCGCGCACGCGTCGCACCCTGCTCCCTCCTCTCGATCCCCGCGCCAGCGCGGCTAGACTCGCCGGGCCATGCACGGGCCGCACGTCGCCATCTTCCACCAGCCGCCACGCGACGGTGACCCGCCGCTGACCCGGCTGCTCGCGGAGGCGCGCGGACGGCTGGTGGAGCACCAGACCGGGATGTTCATGGCCGCAGGCGCCGCGCGCGTTCTTGTCGTGCCAGGCCGGGAGGACCGCGGCTCCTCGGTGGGCGGGCGCATCGAGTCGTTCGGGAAACGCCTGGCCCACTTGGTGGCCGAGGAGCGCGTCACAGGCGGGCTGATCGTCCTGGGAAGCGGCGCCGTGCCGCTGCTCCGGCCGGCTGACGCGCGGCGCTTGGTGGAGGTCGCGCGCTCGGGCAGCCGGCGAGCCCTGACCAACAACCGCTACTCGTCCGACATCTGCGCGATCTCCGATGGGGCCGCCCTGGCCGAACTCCCGCCGCTGCCCTCCGACAACGCCCTGCCGCGCTGGCTGGAAGAGCGCGCCGGCTTCGCCGTGGCGGACCTGGCGTCGCGGGAGCGGCTTGCCATCGACCTGGACACGCCCCTGGACCTGGCGCTCCTCGCCCTGACCCACGGGGCGCCACGTGCAGTCACGGAACTTGCCCTGCAGAACGGCATCAGCATCCCCCGCCTCACTGAGCTCCGCGAGCTGGCGGCCGATCCGCGTCGCGAGCTCCTCGTCTTCGGCCGTAGCGGCTCGCGGACCCTGTCCTGGCTCGAGCGCAACGTGCGCTGCCGGGTCCGCTTTCTGGCGGAGGAACGGGGACTGCGGGCCTCGTCCCAACTCGCGATCGGCGGAGAGTCGCCGTCTGCGGCCCGGCCTCGTCCACCGCGCGCCACCCTCGGACGCCTGCTGGAACTGCGCGGACCCGCCTCGCTGGCCTCGGTCATCGGCGAGCTCACCGACGGCGCCATCCTCGACACCCGGGTCCTGATGGCCGATCGCCTGGGCGCCGACGAGGACGCCTGGCCGTCGCAAGAGGACCGCTTCGCGAGCGATCTGCTCCGCGTCGCAGGGATCACGGATAGCTGGCTGGGCGCCATCGCCGGCGCAGCGGCGGATGCCCCGATCCCGATCCTGCTCGGTGCCCACACGCTCGTCGGACCGGGCATCCCGATCCTGTTGCGGGGCGTCAGGCGACCCAGTACCACTGCGCGAACAGGGCCATGAGCACAGCTCCAACCCCGGCGCCGAGCAGCACGTAGAGCCGGTCGAACGCGCGCGAACGTCCTGCGAGCGCGAGGATCACGAAGATCGGGAAGAAGCCTGCGTCGAAACGCATCAGGGAGCCGAGCGTGCCCGTGCTGAGCGGCAGGAGCACAAGCGCGGTGAGGAAGAGCGCATAGCTCGGCCGCAGCAGCTTCCATCCGGCGACGACCAGGCCGAGCGTCAGGATCGCGGCCACGAGGTCGACAGCAGAGTGCGGCAGCAGGTTCAGGGTCAGCCGGCCCGACAGGGTCCGGAAGAACCCTTCCCACGGCCCGGACAGCGAGCGGTGCCAGCCTGCCTGGGCATGGACGAAAGCAAGCGGATCACCGAAATGCCCACCGAGCCAAGCCATGTAGGCGCCCAGGGCGAGGGGAACGATTGCCAGCCCGGCGATCGGTCGCCAAGATAGCGAAGGCCGTTCGCCTTCGCGCCAGCGCAGAACGGCCTCAACCGCGATCGGAATGGCGACCACGAAGCCGAAGGGCCGCGTCAGGGTGGCGAGACCGGCCAGCACGCCCGCCAGGAGCCAGCGGTCACGGCGGGCGCATAGCATCGCGCCGAGGGACAGTGCCAGGAAGAGGGAGTCGGCGTAGACCGCGGAGAGGAAGAAGCTGGTCGGGAACAGAAGCAGGTACCAGGCGGCGCGCGACGCCGCCGGGGCGCCGTAATCGAGGCGGCACAGGGCGATGAGGGCGGTCACCGCGGCGAGCAGCGCCACGTTCGAGACCACAACCGCGGCGATCTCGAGGTGTGCCCCCTGGACCCCGCCGGTCAGCACGGCGAGGGAACGCACCAGGAGCGGATAGAGCGGGAAGAATGCGGCGCTGGCCTGATCCGAGGCGGGATAGCCGTTGGCCGCAATGGCGAGGTAGCGGTACCCATCCCAGCGGGAGAAGGCGTCGAACAGAGGCCCGGCGACCGGCTTGGTCCAGGCCGACGTCACCCACGGCGAGATCGGCAGCGCCGCAATCGAGAGCACGCCCACGAACGCCAGGAGCGCCCTCGTAACGGCGAATGGGAGCGCCACGTCGCGCAGCGCCCAGCCCAGCCACGCTGGCCGGGCAGCGGTTCGCCACGACCCGAGCGCAGCCCGGCTGACGGTCGGTATGGTCATGCCGCGGTTCCCCCGAACTTCGTGCGGCGCCAAGCGGCGACAGGCCGGGTCGGCAACCCGGCGCGCCAGTTCACTCTCCCCTGGAAAACCAACCCTAGCCTACGCCACTCACCGAAAGCCGCCCACACAGAGACGGCAGGGTTGCTGGAAGGTTTCAATTGCGAGCAAATTGCGAGCCCTTCTGATCCGGAAACGCGCGTGCGCCACGCACGGCCATGGAGGGTGCCCGGAGGTAGAATGAGCGTGCGCGCAGCGGACTCCCAAAGCCAGTTCGACGCTGGCACATCCGACCTGTGCGCCGGACGACGCTGTTGAGGTTGGTGTGACCGCTGGACTCTGGTACGTGCTCGGCTTCGCCTTCGCGGGCTTCTCTTTCGTGTTCCTCACGATCGGGGCCGCGTGGCTGATCGGCCATCGGCACAAGGGAGACGTCCACAAGGGCCTCCCCTACGAGTCGGGCATCGACACCTTCGGTGACACCTGGGGCCGCTTCGGGCTCTCGTTCTACATCTACGCCCTGCTGTTCGTCGCCTTCGACATCGAGGTCGTGTTCATCTACCTCTGGGCCCTGGTCTTCGACGACGTGCTCCTGGCTGGTTTCGTGAGCATGCTGATCTTCGTGGGAATCCTGTTGCTGGGCCTCGGGTACGCGTGGCGCAAGGGCGTCCTGAGCTGGAAATGAGCGATCCCGTGAAGGTCCCGCCGGCAGCAATGCCAATAGCCGAAACAACCAACACGCCTGCCGCCCTGGCGGTCACGGACGGCAGCGTGGTCGAGCCGATCATCGTGCCCAACACGCTCTGGTCGCCAGCCGACCCGACCGCCTACTTCGGCGGCCGCGCCCCCACCATCACGCATCTCGCCCAGCTCGAGCACATGGAAAAGGGCGACAACGGCCGCTGGGGCGCCCTCGACGTGATCCCGACGTACTCGGACTACGTGATCGACCTGATCCGCCTCAACAGCCTCTGGCCGCTGCTCTCCGGGCTCGCCTGCTGCGCCATGGAGATGATGTCGGCCGCGACCAGCGTGAACGACATGGATCGCTTCAACATGTTCCCGTTCCGCGCCAGCCCTCGCCAGGCGGACGTGCTGATCGTGGCCGGCACGCTCGCCACCAAGATGGCGGGACCTCTTGTCCGCCTCTGGGAGCAGATGCCGGAGCCCAAATGGTGTGTCGCGATGGGCGACTGCACCTGTTCCGGCGGGCGCTACAAGCGCTCCTACGCGACGGTCGAGGGGATCGATCGCGTCCTGCCCGTGGACGTGTACGTGCCGGGTTGCCCGCCGCGTCCCGAAGGGCTGATCTACGGGTTGATGAAGCTCCAGCAGCTCATTCGCGAGCGGCGGGGCCACTGGGCGGAGCGGGCCGTGGGCCCGACCGTCCCGGCCGGCGTCTGACCTCCGAAGCCTGCCCAGCCGAAGGTAGTCAACCTCATGGACTCTGCTCTGAAGCGCCGCCTCGGGGAGCGTCTCGCGGCCCACCTGGTGGGCCCCGTCGGCGCGCGGCAGGACACGACGGAAATCCGCATCGGGCCGCAGAGCGTGACCCAGGTGATGCGCACCCTGCATGACGATCCCGACCTGCGTTTCGAGATCCTGGCCGACATTGCCGGCGTCGACACGGGCACGACGATGCAGGTCGTCTACCACCTATGGTCGGCGCTCTCCCCGGACTGGCTGCGCGTCATCGCGGACGGATTGCCCCGCGACGATCCGCGCATCCCGTCGGTGACCTTCCTGTGGAACGGCGCCGAGTGGGGCGAGCGCGAGGCCTATGACATGTTCGGCATAATCTTCGAGGGCAACCGCGACCTGCGACGGATCTACATGCCGCCCGACTACCAGTCCTTCCCGCTCCGCAAGGACTTCCTGCTGCCCGACGACTCGTCGCGATCGCCGGGCATGGGCGTCCGGCCGATGGAGCAGGCATTCGCGCCTGGCGAGACACGGCGCCGGCTCGTGCTGCGGACGAGTCCGGGTGCGACGCCGAGCGTCACGGCCACGAACGGTGGCCGCCTTGGCGCGGGCGCCGCCGACGCCACGCCGGAGCTCGGCGGCGGAAAGGTGAGCCAGTGAGCGGCCCCACCCGTATCCGCTCCCTCGACGATCCGGACCTGATGGTCGACACGCCGGCGACCATCTACGACGCGATCCCGCCCTACCCGCCGCGCACCGAGCGCGAGGCAGAGTTCTACGCGCTGCGCGACGGCGAAATGCTCATCAACCTCGGGCCGCAGCACCCATCGACTCACGGCGTGCTGCGGGTCGTCCTCAAGATCGACGGCGAGCGCGTGGTCGACCTGGACCCGGTGCTCGGCTACCTGCACCGCGGCGTCGAGAAGATCTGTGAAAACGGCGACTGGCACCACGCCATCAGCAACTGCGATCCCCTCGAATACATCGCCTCGATGTTCAGCGAGGCCATGCCGGTCCTGGCGGCAGAGAAGCTGCTCGACCTCGAGGTGCCGAAGCGTGCCGAGTACATCCGCGTCCTCGCCTGGGAGCTCAACCGCATCGCCAGCCACGCTCTCTTCATCGGCTGGCTGGCGCTCGACCTCGGCGGGCTCACGCCGATCCTGTGGGGCTTCGCCGAGCGCGACGAGATCGTGGAGATGCTCGCCGCGCTGACGGGACAGAAGCTGCTCTTCAACTACCTGCGCATCGGCGGAGTAAACGGCGACCTCAACCACGAGTTCCTGAGCCGCCTCGGCGACTGGATGAGCCACGCCGCCAAGCACATCGAGGACGAGACGCGGCTCCTCAACGAGAACGAGATCTTCGTGGCCCGGACCCGCGGGCTGGGCGTGCTCGATCGCGCGACCGCCCTCCGGCTGTGCATGAGCGGGCCACCCCTGCGAGCCACCGGCATCCCGTACGACGTGCGCCGCGCGCATCCCTACAGCGTCTATCCCGAGCTCGAGTTCGAGATCCCGACCCGGCTCGAGGGCGACTCGTACGCGCGCTACCTGCTCCACCTCGACGAGATCAAGCAGAGCATCCGCATCATCGACCAGGTGCTCCACCAGATCCCCGACGGCCCTGTCATGGCCAAGATCCCGCGCCTGCTGCGGGTGCCGCCGGGCCGGGCGTTCATCGCCATCGAGAGCCCGCGTGGCGAGTACGCCTGCTACGGCATCAGCGACGGCAGCGACCAGCCCTTCCGGCTGCGCATCCACGACCCGTCGTACTTCAATCTCCAGGCCGTCGGGCAGCTCATGCCGGGCAACCTCATCGCCGACACGATGGCGATCATGGCCAGCCTCGATCCGATCATGGGCGGGGTGGACAAGTGAGCGGTCGCAAAGCGCCCGAGGGCGCCGCGCAGCAGACATCCCAGAGGCGCCCGCCGGAGGGTGGCTGCGGATCATGAGCGTGATTTCGCGGCCGTGGAACCGGCTGACGGTCACCGGCAAGATCGTGCTCCCGCTGATCATCCTGATCAGCCTGCTCACTGTCGTACTCCTCGCCGCGTGGCTCAGCGGGCTGCTGCCGTGGCTCATCGGCGCGATCCTCGACACGCTCGGCGCCAACATCGGGATCGTCCGCTTCCTGCTTGCCGCGACCGCGATCCTGCTGATGACTGTCCCGACCGCGTTCATCATCATCTTCCTGGAGCTGAAGATCATTGCCTTTGTGAACCTTCGCATCGGCCCGAACCGGACCGGTCCGTACGGCACGCTGGCTTCGGTCTTCCACGGCCTCAAGGTGCTCGCCAAGGAGGACTTCACCCCTACCGGCGCGGACGTGCCGGTGTTCACCCTGGCGCCGGTGGTCGCCTACCTGGCGAGCGTGCTGACGCTGCTGGTCGTGCCCTTCGCGCCCGGCCTCTTCGGCTTCGACATGGACCTCGGCCTGCTCTACTTCTTCGCCGTCGGCGGGCTCGGCGTGATCGGGCTGATGATGGCCGGCTGGTCGAGCTTCAACAAATACTCGCTGCTCGGGGGCCTGCGCGCCGCAGCCGGAATCATCAGCTACGAGATCCCACTGACCCTCTCGGTGGTCGGGGTGATCATGCTGACCCACACGCTGAGCCTCAACAGGATCGTGGAGCTCCAGTCGGGAAGCGTCCTGAACTGGTTCGCGATCCAGCAGCCGCTGGCGTTCATCATCTTCTTCATCGCCGCCACCGCAGAGGGCGGGCGCACGCCGTTCGACCTGACCGAGGCGGACAGCGAGATCGTGGCGGGCTTCGCGACCGAGTACAGCGGCATGCGCTTCGGGTTCTTCTTCTTCGCCGAGTACGTGAACGTCTTCATCCTCTCGGCGCTGACCGCCGTCATCTTCCTGGGCGGCTGGAACGCGCCCTTCGACATCAACCCCGTGCTCCAGTTCTTCCACGTCACGGTCAGCCCATCGCTCGATCTCGCCGGGCTGGGTGAGGGACTGCTGTGGCTCATCGTCTTCGGCCCCCCGATCGCGACGCTGGTGCTGGCCCTGCCACTCTGGATGCTCAACTCGAGCTGGTCGTTCGTGAAGTCCCTGGTGATCGCGTTCCTGCTGCTCAACGTGCTGCTGATGGTCGCCGTCCTGGTCTGGGCCGCGATGAGCTTCCCGGTGGTCATAGGCCTTTTCTGGTTCCTGGGCAAGACGTTCACGCTGGCAATCCTGTTCGTGCTGATGCGCGGGACGCTGCCGCGCGTCCGCATCGACCAGCTGATGGGCTTCGCCTGGAAGTGGCTGATCCCGGCCTCGCTCGCCAATATCTTCGTGACGGCGGGGGCGATCCTCGTCATCCACCAGCTGCAGGGCGGCTGATGCGCGCCGATCGGATGCCGGGCCTCGGGATCGTCAAGGGCATGGTGCTGACCATCAGGCGCGCCTTCGACCCCAAGATCACGGTCCAGTACCCGGAGGTACGCAACGCGATCTCGCCGAAGCACCGCGGCCGGCTGCTGCTGCTTTACGACGAGTTCGGCACGCTCAAGTGCGAAACGTGCTTCCAGTGCGCGGCGGCCTGCCCCATCGAATGCATCGACATGGGCGGCGTCGACACCAAGAACCGCTTCCATGTCCACTGGGGCCCCGCCGAGCAGTACGCCGAGCGCCGCGAGGAATCCGCGCTGCGCCGCTCCGGTCGCCCGGTTCCCGACCGCAGCTTCGACCCGTTCGAGCCCATTGACCTCGCGCCCCTCGACGCGATCCTGGCCGAGGAGGGCTACAGCCCGCGCAACACGCTGCGCATCCTCGAGCGGACGCAGGAGGCGTACGGCCACCTGCCGGTGGCCTCGCTCCAGCACATCAGCCACCAGACGGGCGCGTGGTACAGCGAGCTGTACGGCATCGCCACCAGCTACCCGCAGCTTCGTTTCGAGGCGCCGACCGGCCACACGGTTGCCGTCTGCCGCTGCCTCACCTGCACCCTGCTGGGAGGCGGCCGCGTGCTCCAGGCCTTTGAGGAGCACCTCGGCACGAAGGTTGGCGGCGTCAGCCCGGACGGCGCCGTGCGCCTGGTCCAGACCGATTGCCACGGCGAGTCGCGCGAAACGCCACGCGTGGTGGTCGACGGCGAGATCCTGCCGCACTTCAAGCTTGACGACGCTGCCGTTATCTCGAGCGCGCTGCGTGCCCACGTTGCGCAGGGGCGGCCTGCCTGACATGCAGATCCTGAAGTCGCAGAAGGGCTGGCCGACCATCCTGCTGGCACGTGCCGGCGCCTACGACGCGGACTCAGCCGGCGCGGGCCTCGTTGCGGCCGAGGGTGGCGGAGCCTGGATAGCGTGGCGCAGGGCCATGACGAGCATGACGCCGGAGGACCTGATCGGGAGCGTGACCGACTCCGGGCTGCGCGGCCGGGGCGGCAGTGGCTTCCCTACCGGACAGAAATGGCGGGCCTGCCGCGCGGCCACCTCCGCCGTGCACTACGCCGTCGCCAACGGCTTCGAGGCCGACCCGGGCGCGCAGGTCGATCGAACGCTCATGGAGTCCGACCCGCACGGCGTTCTGGAGGGGCTGGCGCTGGCGGCCTTCGCGATCGACGCCACCAACGCGTACATCGTTGTGAACGTGGGCTACGGCACGGCGATCCGGCGTCTGCGATCCGCCATCGATGCCGCCGAAGCCGCCGGGTACCTGGGCGGCGATGTGCTGGGCACAGGCCGCGAGCTGTGGGTCGAGGTGCGTGAGCTCTCGGGCTCGTTCGCCGTGGGGGAGGAGACGATCCTCCTGCGGGCGATCGAGAACAAGCGAGCCCAGCCCGACCAGCGCCCGCCGTGGCCCTCGGAGCGCGGGCTGTGGGGACAGCCGACCCTCGTCAACAACGTGGAGACGCTGGCCGCCGTGCCCTGGATCGTCGCCAACGGGGCGGCTGCCTACGCGAAGATCGGCGACGCCGATGACCCGGGCACGACCCTGGTGCAGCTCAGCGGCGCCGTGGCGAAACCCGGGATCGCGGAGGTGCCGACGGGGACCCCGCTGCGCGTGCTGCTCGACGCCGTGGCCGGCGGCGTTGCCGGTGGCAAGCTGAAGGCGATCCAGGTTGGCGGGCCGTCGGGAGGCTTCCTGCCACCCGAAGCCCTGGACACGCCACTCTCCCACGCTGCGCTTACAGCAGCCGGTGCGATCATGGGCTCCGGCACGATCCTCGCCGTCGACGGGAGCAGCTGCATCGTCGACCTGGCCACATTGATGACCCGCTTCCTCAACGACGAGGCCTGCGGCAAGACGATCCCTTGCCGCATCGGCACGCGGCGCCTGGCGGAGCTCGGCGACGGGTTCTGCACGGGGCGCTCGCGTCCGAGCGATCCCGATCTCATCCGCGCGCTGGCGTCGGACATTCGCGACGCGGCACTCTGCGGCCTGGAGGCCACGGCCATCAACCCTCTGCTGAGCGGAATGCGATACTTCCCGCAGGAGTTCGAGGACCACATCCTCCGCAGCACCTGCCCAGCCGGCGTCTGTCATCCCCTCCGGGTGGCCGCCGCCGCAGCGATCCAGTGACCCACGACCCGGGCGCACGTCGAGGAGCCACGCTGTTCCCATGACCGACACGCTGCCCCAGGTTCGAGAGGACGCCCCGGACGCCATGACCGAGCGCCTGCTGACCACGCAGAGCCCGCAGCGCCCGCAGGTCGCGCCTGCCTTCAGCATCGAGATCGACGGGCGCCAGCTCACCGGACGCGCCGGCCAGACCATCCTCGAGGTCTGCCGTGACCACGGCGTCGAGGTGCCCACCCTCTGCTACGAGCCAAAACTGCCCGGCTTCGGTGCCTGTCGCATGTGCGTCGTCGAGGTCGAGGGAGAGGCGACCCCACCGATCAGCTGCTCGCGCGATGCGGAGGCTGGCATGAAGGTCAGCACTCAGACGCCGCGGCTGCGCCAGGTCCGCAAGACAAACCTCGAGCTGATCTTCAGCGACCACAACGCCTACTGCCTGCCGCCCTGCCAGAACAAGTGTCCCAGCCACATCGACATCCCGGGCTTCCTGAAGGCCAACACCGAGGGGAACTTCACGGAGTCGACGCGGATCTTCAAG
>JBBRYO010000008.1:0-43889 GCA_038237595.1 Candidatus Limnocylindrales bacterium
CTGCCAGGAGCGCGAACCCGAGCGCAGCGAGCTCTACATCGTCGAGGGCGACTCGGCCGGCGGCTCGGCGAAGCAAGGCCGCGACCGGCGCTTCCAGGCCATCCTCCCCATGTTCGGCAAGATGCTCAACGTCGAAAAGGCACGCCTGGACAGGGTGCTCTCGAGCGAGAAGATCCGCCCCTTGATCATCGCCCTGGGAACGGGCATCGGCGAGACGTTCGACCTCTCCAAGCTTCGCTACCACAAGGTCATCCTCCTCGCGGATGCAGACGTCGACGGAGCACACATTCGCACGCTCCTGATGACCTTCTTCTTCCGCAACATGCCCGACCTTGTGGAGGCCGGCCACCTCTACATCGCCCAGCCGCCGCTCTTCCGGGTGAGCACCGGCAAGCTCACCCGCTACGCACGCGACGAGCGCGAACGCGATCGCATCGTCAAGGACATGAAGGTCAAGAACCTGACCGTCCAGCGCTTCAAGGGCCTTGGCGAGATGAACGCCGAGCAGCTCTGGGACACGACCATGAACCCGGAGACCCGCACGCTTCTCCAGGTCGACAGCACCGATCTGGAGGCGGCTGACCACCACTTCACCGTGCTGATGGGCGAGAAGGTGGAGCCTCGGCGCGACTGGATCAAGGCCCAGGCCCGACAGGTGCAGAATCTTGACGTCTGAGGTGAACGTGCAGGCCGCGGCGCGCGTCGCCCAGCGGCTGCCGCAGGCTCGCGGGCTCGGCCTGGCATTGGCGGACCTGATCGACGACCCCGAGGCCTTCACGCGTGCGCTCACCGAAGGTCTCGAAGCGCTGTCCGACGACGCCTACGCCAACGAGCAGGAGCGAGTGGCTCCTGGCTCGGGAGTAGTGATCGGCACGCGCTGGCCGCTCATTCACGCCGTCGAACGCGCGCTCCGGCGTCCGCTGCGCGAATCGTCCTCGAGCTCGGCACTGTGGCTGGCTCAGCGGCTCGCGTCGTCGGAGTTCCGGGAGGTTCGCCTTTTCAGCCTGCCGTGCCTGGAACGTTCCCTTCCGGACGATCCGGAGCGGAGCTGGCAGCTCTTGCGGCGCCTGGGCCGCGGCGCGCGCGACTGGATCAGCGTGGACACGCTCGCCTCGGTCTACGCGCAGGGCATCCTGCTGGAGTTATTCCGCTGGGCGGAGCTCGAGCAGCTCGTCTACTCGAAGCAGAACATGGAGCGCCGCCTGGTCGGGGCTACGCTCGCCCGGATGCCGTACGAGGTCCAGGGTGCGCCGGTCCGCAGCACCGCGCTCGACGCCGGCCGGGCCCTCGAGCTCGTCTCGACCCTCATCGGAGACGCCGACGACCAGGTCCAGAAAGCGCTCAGCTGGGCGCTCCGGGAGTGGAGCCGCGTGGATCGCGTCGCCGTGGAGCGGCTTCTTGACCGTGAGGCGACCCTCGCAGCCCGAACCGACGACGGCCACCGCGCCTGGGTGATCCGCGATTCGCTGGCCCTGATCGATCCCCGCGTCGCGGCCGCGTTGCGCGAGCAGCTTGCGAACGTGCGCAAGCGCGGATCCGCCCCCTCGACCAGCGAGGCATCCCGAGCTGCGGCGAACTTCGCGGCTCCACTCGCCCTGGCTGACAGTGCGGTCGCCCAGCAGGGTGAACGCTTCGGCCGCGAGACCGCATGACCGACAACGTCGGCGGACGGGTCGTCTCGGTCCCGATCGAGGACGAGCTGAGATCCGCCTACCTCGACTACGCCATGAGCGTGATCGTCAGCCGTGCGCTGCCGGACGTGCGTGACGGTCTCAAGCCCGTGCATCGCCGGATCCTCTACACGATGAACGAGATGGGGCTGGGCTCCACCGCCTCGTATCGGAAGTGCGCGGCGATCGTCGGCGAGGTGATGGGCAAGTACCACCCCCACGGCGATCTCTCGCTCTACGACGCGCTGGTCCGGCTCGCCCAGACCTTCTCACTGCGCTACCCGCTCGTCGACGGCCAGGGCAATTTCGGCTCCGTCGACGGCGACCCGCCCGCCGCGATGCGCTACACCGAGGCACGGATGACCGCGATCGCGGCCGAGCTGCTCGCGGACATTGACAAGGACACCGTCGATTTCGTCGAAAACTACGACGGAACGCGCATGCAGCCTTCGATCCTGCCGGCGAAGCTGCCGAACCTGCTGATCAACGGGTCCGCCGGCATCGCGGTCGGCATGGCCACGAACATTCCGCCGCACCACCTCGGGGAGGTGGCGCGCGCCACTGTCGCGCTGATCGAGAACCCGGACTTCACGGCCGACCAGCTGTGTGAGTACGTGCTCGGGCCCGACTTCCCGACCGGCGCCACGATCTTCCGTTTCGACGACGAGCGCCGGAACCCGGCAACAGGCCAGAAGGAGCGCATCGACGCCATCCGCGACCTTTACGCCCACGGGCGCGGCCGCGTGGTGATGCAGGCCACCTGTGCGTTTGAGGAGACCCGCGCCGACCGCATGGCCATCGTGGTCACCGAGCTGCCGTACCAGGTCAACAAGGCGACCCTGGTGGAGAAGATCGCGGACCTGGTCACTGGCAAGAAGATCGAGGGAATCGCCGACCTGCGCGACGAGTCCGACCGCGACGGCATGCGCCTCGTGATCGAGTGCAAGCGCGACGCCAACCCGCGCTCGGTGCTCAACAACCTCTTCAAGCACACGGCCCTGCGCCTGGCGTTCAACGCCAACATGGTCGCGCTCGTCGACGGCCAGCCGCAGACGCTCCCCTTGAAGCAGATCCTTCAGCACCACATCGACTGGCGCCGCGAGGTCGTGCGCAGGCGCACCGAGTTCGACCTCCAGAAGGCCCGCGATCGCGCCCACATCCTCGAGGGGCTCAAGATCGCGCTCGACAATCTCGACGCGGTGATCCGCACGATCCGCGAGTCTGCGGACGTTGACGCGGCTCGAGCCAACCTCATCGCGCGATTCACGCTCTCAGAGATCCAGGCCAACGCCATCCTCGAGATGCAGCTGCGTCGCCTGGCCGCTCTCGAGCGCCAGAAGATCGAGGATGAGTACCTGGCCGTCATCAAGCTCATCGCCGAGCTCGAGGACGTCCTCGCCAACCCGGCCCGCGTGATGGCCATCATCCGCGACGAGCTGACCGAGCTCGAGCGCAAGTTTGCGGGCGAGCGCCGAACGCGCATCGCCAACGACTCCACCCGGGAGCTCTCCGACGAGGACCTGATCGCCAACGAGGACGTGGTCGTGACCGTTTCGGGCCGCGGCTACATCAAACGTCAGCCGCTCGCCACGTACCGTCGACAGGCTCGCGGCGGGAAGGGGATCATCGGGGCCCGGACGGTCGAGGAGGACGCGGTCGCGCATCTCCTGGTCGCCAACACGCACGACTGGGCGCTCTTCTTCACGAACCGCGGCCGCGTCTTCAGCTCGAAGGTGCACCAGGTCCCCGATGCGAGCCGGCAGGCCAAGGGAATCCCGATCGTCAACCTCGAGGGCGTCCAGGTGGAGTCCGGCGAGCGTGTGCTGGCCGTGATCACCATCCCGAACTTCGAGAAGGGCAGCAACCTCGTGATGGCCACGGTCAAGGGCATCATCAAGAAGACGCCCATCGAGCTGTTCGAACGCGTGCGCAGCACCGGCATCCGCGCGATCACGGTCGGCGACGACGACTCCCTCGCGTGGGTGGCGGTCTCGTCGGGGACGGACGACGTCGTCCTCGTGACCGCGAAGGGCAGGCTCGCCCGGTTCAGTGAGACCGAGGTCCGCGCCATGGGACGCGACGCGGCCGGTGTGATCGGGATCCGGCTCGCCAACAGGGAAGATCGAGTGGTGGGCATGGACATCGCGCAGCCCGGCGGCGAGCTCATCGTCCTGACCGAGACCGGGCGCGGCAAGCGCACCGCGCTGACCGAGTTCAGGCAGAAGCACCGCGGCGGCCAGGGCGTTCGCCTCATCCCGCTGGAAGGCTCCAAGACCGGCAACGTGGCCGCCATTCAGCTCGTGACCGAGGAGGCCGAGGAGCTGATGCTGATCAGCGCAGCCGGCCAGGTCGTCCGCACCGACGTCCACAGCGTCAGCCGCCAGAGCAGCTCGGCACGCGGCGTGATCGTGATGCGGCTCAACGAAGGCGACGAGGTGGCCGGCATTGCGGTTTTCCGCGCAGGCTTGGCGGAGCAGCGCGGGATGGCCGACAATGACGACCCCGGCCTCGATGGCGGTGAAGGCCCGGGGAGTAACGGAGCAGGTGAGTGATCTTCAGATCCGCCGAGGACGCGGCATGAGCGCCTTCGGCATCACCGAGCCGAGTCGCGTCGGGGAGACGCTGGATCTGTACACCGGCAACGCCAACCCCAGGCTGTCGAACAAGATCGCCCGTTACCTTGGCATCCGGCTGGGACGTTGCGAGGTGTTCGAGTTCGCCAACGAGAACATCTTCGTGAAGATCCTCGACAACGTCCGCGAAAAGGACGTGTTCCTGGTCCAGCCCACCTGCTCGCCCGTGCAGAAGTCGATCATGGAGCTGCTGATCATGATCGACGCCTTCAAGCGCGCGAGCGCCGGGCGCATCACGGCCGTCGTCCCGTACTACGCCTACGGCCGTTCCGACAAGAAGGACCAGCCGCGCGTCCCGATCACCGCCCGGCTCGTAGCCGACATGATCAGCGTGGCGGGCGCCGACCGGCTGCTCACCATGGACCTGCACCAGGGCCAGATCCAGGGCTTCTTCAACATCCCGGTGGACGAGCTGACCGCGGTCCACCTGCTGAGCAACTACTTCATCCACAAGGATCTGCACGACATGGTCGTGGTCACCGACCTCGGCTTCGCCAAGCGTGCCCGCACGTTTGCGGAGCTGCTCGACGCCCCCCTTGCGATCATCGAAAAACGGCGCCAGGACAACGACGATCGTGCCGAGGTCCTGAACGTCATCGGCGAGGTCAAGGGCAAGCGCGCGATCGTCGTCGACGACGAGATCGACACGGCCGGCACCCTCATGGAGATCACTCGCGCGCTCGAGCGGGAGGGCGTCACCGAGATCTACGCCTGCGCCACCCATGGCGTCCTTTCGGATCCTGCCGTGGATCGGATCCGCGACTCGAACCTGACCGAGGTCGTGGTCACGGACACGATCCCCGTGCCGCCGGCCAAGCAGCTGCGCAAGATCAAGGTCCTCTCGGTCGCGCCGTTGATCGGTGAGGCCATCAGCCGCATCCACGGCGGCGAGTCCGTCGGCGCGCTTTTTTCCTCTGAGATCCAGCTCGTGCAGGAGATGCTCCTGTGGGGCGACACCGGGGATGAAGAGGAGCCGCCCTTTCCGGAAGCCGTAGAGCCGGGTGAAGTGATTCCAGCCGGATCCAACGCCTGAACCGCCACCCCATCGAACGGGAGCCCTGATGTCACTCCAGGCAAAGCCACCGACGCCCGATGGCAGCATCGAACGCGCCCCCGGCGTCAAGCGCGACTACCGCCGCAGCCTGCGCTCGCGGCGCTGGGCAGCGGCCGAGCTGGCAAACCCGGAAGTGAACACCGCCAACCCGTGGCTTGCCGTCGGGCTGATCGCCCTGCTCGCGGCGGGGACCTTCGTGATCCTGGTGCTGGGGTACGCGACGCACTTCTTCGGTTAGCCGCGCGCCGCGCGGCGGATGAATGGCCGCCGGCGGGTCAGTAGCCGAGCGACTCGCGGACCAGGATGACCGTCGTGCGTCCGGGAGTCGCCTCCTGGTTCACGACCAGCAGCTTGCCGACCAGGCTTCCCATCCCGTAGGCGACACGTGCCCGCGCGTCCTCGAGCGGAAGGCTGTGCTCATCGATGCGGCGAAACGCCTCGTCAAGGTCCGAAACGATCTTGTTCGTGCCGGCGACGATGATCACCCTGCCCGCCCCGGAGGCATAGGGACCGAGCTGGCTGCCCGACATGGACGCGGTCACCAGTGACCCCGTCTCCGTGACGGCGTGGACGCTGCCCAGCATGTACGCGGGTGCGCTCGTGAGCTTGCGGATCTCGGCGCCCTGGGTCGTGCGGTCCATCGAGAACATGCGCGGCCGCACTGCGTCGTAGCGACCGGAATGGTTGATCTCCGCCGTGACGCCGATCTCGTCGAGGGTCGTCGAGGAGGCGTGATGGACTTCTGCGCCGTCGGGGATCAGCGCCAGGACGGCCTCACGCGCGGCGGCGGCATCGTCGACGACGTGGACGTCGAACCCGTGCTCCCGGAGCGCGCTGACGGTCGATTCGACCTGGGCTTCAGTTGCCGTTGCGCTCCAGAGGGCGCCGGCCTCGACGATCGGGCGAGCGAGAGTGGTGCTCGACATGGGATGTAGCTCCTGTTCGTTCTCGGCGCTGGAGACTGGTGCAGCCGGTCAAGCCCGGCCTGTCCGTTGCCGTTTCATTTGTTGCAAGCGCAACCATATGCCCAGATAGTTGGGCTGTCAATAGTTGCAGCCAGAACTGCCGTACGCGTATGCTTGCCTCGTGACCGAACGAACCACGGCAACGGAACGCGACCTGGACGCGGCACTCGGTCAACTCCAAGGCGGAGAGCGCGGCCGGCCCGGCACGCCGGCCGGCGAAGCCTGGGGCGCCTTCCTGCGGGCTCACGCCAGCCTCATGCGGGTGCTGGACAGCGAGCTCGTGCGTGACGCCGACCTGTCGCTCTCCGATTTCGACGTGCTCATCCAGCTCGGCATGGCCGAGGGCGCGCGCCTGCGCATGAGCGAGCTGGCGCGACAGGCCCTCATCAGCCGCAGCGGCATGACGCGCCGCGCCGGACAACTCGAGGAGCGCGGTCTCGTGACGCGCCAACCCGATGCGTCGGACCGGCGGTCGGTGGTCCTCACCCTCACCGACGCGGGGGCGCAGGTGCTGCGAGGGGCGCTGCCCATCCACTTCGGCGGCGTCCACGCGCATTTCCTGGATCGCCTGACCGACGATGAGCTCAACCAGCTCCGGGAAGTTCTCGAGAAGGTCGTGATCGACTGCGACTTCGGCTAGTCGAGCAGGCGCTCCCGGAGCCGCTCGATGTCCTCCGGCGTGACCCCGCCGCCCAGCAGGTATGCCTCGGCGCTCCCGTACTGCTCGCGGACGTGGCGCAGCGTGTCCAGCATGGCGTCACGCGTTGGCGTGGCGAGCCAAGTGAGGCGCTCCCGCTCAGCTGGATCGCTGCTCATGCTGTCCAGCCACTCGGAGATGAGGGGCGAGAGGTTCGCGGCGGTCACGGCGTAGTCGTCGGCGATCGCCTCATCGGGAACCCCCGCCAGTGACAGGAGGATGGCCACGATCGCTCCCGTGCGGTCCTTTCCAGCGTGGCAGTGGACGAGGACGCCGCCGTCGGGCGCACGAGAGATCGTCATCGCGATCGCCGCGAGACCGCGCCGGTGGCTGTCGATGTCGAGGCGGTTGAGCTCCTCGCGACTCCCCGCCGCCTGGTACGCAGCTCTGATCTCGATGTCGCCATCCGGGCCGCGGCTCGTGTTGAAGGGCACGTTGGTGTAGCTCGGCTGGTCCGGGTCCGGGAGCCCGCCCCGGAAGGGATAGGTGTCGCCGTCCTGCGCCACCTCCTCGGGGAGCCGCACATCGACGAGGGTCTTGATCCCGTGCCCCACGAGCGCCTTCTGCCCGGCCGGGGTCAGGCGCGGCAGCAGGTCCGAGCGGACCAGGGCACCCCAGCGGATGCGTCGCCCGTCAGCCGCCGGCAAGCCACCCAGGTCGCGGGCGTTGAGCAGCCCTTCCCACGCCAGGTTGCGAGATCGGGGTGAATCAGATGCCGGCTGGCCTTCCTGCCTGTCGTCGGGCGAGAGTCCGGGATCGCCCGAGGTCAGGCCCCGTGGCACTTCTTGAATTTCTTGCCTGAGCCGCACCAGCAGGGTTCGTTGCGACCGAGCTTGGCGGCGCTGGCCGGGGCCTGGCTGCCTTCCACGGCCTCGTCCCCGCGCTGGAGGCGAACCTGGCCGGGCCGACGGCTTCCGAGCCCCGGTAGCAGGGCGCCGGCGGTGCCGGTGACAGCTCCGGTGGCCGCCGAGGCGCTGCCCGAGCTGGCGCGGCCCCCAGCTGACGCGGCTGAGGCGACTGCCGCCACAGGCGTCGCCGCGGCCCGCCGCGACGCTCCGTTCCCGCCGCCCCCGTTGGTCGAGGTGGCAGCAGCCCTGATCTGGGCCAGCTCTGCGGGTGATGGCATGCGCATCTGCTGCGGCGGCGGCGGTTCCTGCCGCTGAACGCTGACGCGGAAGATCGTGCTCGCGACCTGATGGCGGATGAAGCCCCGCAGCTCCTCGTAGAGCTGGAACGCCTCGCGCTTGAACTCGTTGAGCGGGTCCGTGCCGCCGTAGCCACGGAGGCCGACGCCGCGCCGGAAGTCGTCCAACTCCGTGAGGTGGTCCACCCACAGCGAGTCGATCGTGCGCAGCAGCACCAGGCGTTCGACCATGGCCCACACATCGGGGCCGTGCTCCTGCTCCCGGGCCTCGAGCTGCGCATCGGCCGCGTCGTACAGCGCGTCGATGATCCCTTCGCGGCTGCCCTGCCCGGCGAGGCCTTCGGCATCGGTTTCGGGCCTCTCGATCCCCATTGCCATCACCGAACGCGCCAGGCCCTCGATATCCCACTCGTCGACGACCGGGCCGAGATGCACTTCGGCCAGGACGCCAAGCTCTGCCTGGATGAAATCGCGGACAGTCTCGGTCAGGTCCTCGTTGCGCAGGACCTTGTCGCGCTCCGCGTAGATCGTCTCGCGTTGCTTGTTGATGACGTCGTCGTACTCAACGACGCGCTTGCGAATGTCGAAGTTGTAGCCCTCGACGCGCGACTGGGCGTTCTCGATCGTCTTTGAGACCAGTCGCGACTCGATGGCCAAGTCTCCCTCGAGGCCCATCCGCTCCATCAGCCCGGCGACGCGGTCGGACGCGAAGCGCTTCATCAGCGTGTCCTCGAGGGACAGGTAGAAGCGCGACGAGCCCGGGTCGCCCTGGCGGCCGGCGCGGCCACGCAGCTGGTTGTCGATGCGGCGCGCGTCGTGACGCTCGGTGCCGATGATGTGCAGGCCGCCGGCCGCCACCACCTGCTCATGCTCCTCGCCGGTCTGCGCCTTCGCGACGGCGAGGGCCGCATCGTAGACCTCGGGCTCGGCCTCCGCCGGGTTGATTCCCTGCGCGTGGAGCATCGACGAGGCAAGGCCCACGGGATTGCCGCCCAGCACGATGTCCGTGCCACGGCCGGCCATGTTGGTGGCGATGGTGACCGCCCTTAGCCGCCCGGCCTGCGCCACGATCGGGGCTTCCTTCTCGTGGAACTTGGCGTTCAGCACCTCGTGCTTGATGCCGCGGCGCTTGAGCATCTCGGAGAGCACCTCGCTCTTCTCGACGCTGACCGTTCCCACGAGCACTGGGCGGCCCGCCTCGGTCATCTCCTCGACCTCGCCGATGACCGCCTCGAACTTGGCGTTCTCGTTGCGGAAGACGAGATCCGGATCATCGTCGCGGATCATCGGCTTGTGGGTCGGGATCGACACGACCTCGAGGCCGTAGATCTTGTAGAACTCCTCCTGCTCGGTCATGGCCGTGCCGGTCATGCCCGCGAGCTTGTGGTACAGCCGGAAGTAGTTCTGGAAGGTGATCGTGGCGAGCGTCACGGACTCGCGCTGGACGCGCAGCCCCTCCTTGGCCTCGATCGCCTGGTGGAGACCCTCTGACCAGCGCCTGCCCGGCATCTGGCGCCCCGTGAACTCGTCGACGATGACGATCTCGCCGTCCTTGACGATGTAGTCGCGATCGCGCTTGTAGAGCGCGTGCGCGCGCAGCGCCTGGTCGAAGTGGCGTGCCAGCCGCGGGTCCGCGTCCACGTCGTAGAGGTCGGGGATGGCGAGCAACTTCTCGATCTTGTCGATGCCCTCTTCCGTTGGCGAGACAGCGTGCTCCTTGAGGTCGATGAAGTAGTCGCCGCCCTCCTCATCGCCCTCGGGACGCTCCTTCAGCCTGGGAACGAGCCGCGCCAGCTGGTAGTAGAGGTCCTCCGACTCCTCCGCCTGGCCGCTGATGATCAGCGGCGTGCGCGCCTCGTCGATGAGGATGTTGTCGACCTCGTCGACGATCGCGAAGTAACGGCCGCGCTGGACGCGCTCCTCGAGCTCCGTGACCATGTTGTCGCGCAGGTAGTCGAAGCCGAACTCGTTGTTGGTGCCGTACGTGATGTCCGCCGCATAGGCCTCGCGACGAGCGACCGGCCGAAGATGAAGCATCGTCTCGTCGCTCGGCCGGTAGTCGGGATCGAAGATGAAGGCGTTGTCGTGCTGGATCACGCCGACCGTCAGCCCCAGGCCGTGGAAGATCGGGCCCATCCACTGCGGGTCGCGCTTGGCCAGGTAGTCGTTGACCGTCACCACGTGCACGCCCAGGCCGGACATGGCGTTGAGGGCCGCCGCGAGTGGCCCGACGAGCGTCTTGCCCTCGCCGGTCTTCATCTCGGGGATGCGGCCCTGGTGCAGCACCACGCCGCCCATCAGCTGGACGTCGAAGGGGCGCATCCCGAGCTTGCGGTTGGCGACCTCGCGGGCCGCCGCGAAGACCTCGGGGAGAGCCTCGTCCAGGACCGCCTGGAGGCGCCCGTCGTCCAGCTTCTCCCGGTCGCGGCGCAGCTCCCGGCGCCGTTCGCGCTCGGCGTGCTCGCGCTCGTCCTGGCTGGGCTCCGACGGGGCCGCGTCCTCGAGGATCTCGGCACGCAGTTGGACGATCTCGGCACGGATCTCATCGTCGGAGAGTGCCGCGTAGTGCGGCTCGAGCTCGTTGATGCGAGCGACGATGGGCCGCAGCTTGGACACGTGTGACTCGTTGCTTCCGCCGACAAGGCGGGAAAGGATGCGGCGCATGGGACGGGAAGTATAGGCGCGGAGCTGTTTTCCCGGCCTTACCCCTTGAGCAAGAGCGCCTCCCTCCCTATACTCGGTCAAACCCGCCGGAGGTAGCCCTCCAGCGTCGTCATACGGTCGGGGTCCTGCCCAGATCCCGACCCTGTGAGGGGAGAGAGGGTGTTGTGAAGCCGTTCCCGGCGGTGTCGACCGAGGTTGAGCTCGGCGATGAATCGTTCACCGATCTCATTGCCTGCGAGCGCGATTGCCGCAGCTGCAGTTACGCGGCATGGCTCGATTGCGACGGCAACTGTGGAGTCTGCCCCCACAACGGCTATTGTCCGTGTGTGAACCCCGTCGTCGCTCGGAGCAAGACCGCGTTGAAGATCATCGAACTGCGGCCGATCCTGCTCCAGGACCTTCGCGCGAGGAACTAGATGGAGCACGCGCTCATCCGCGACCTCGCCGCTCGGATCCATGCGACCTCGGGGAGGCTTTGACCTCCCCGTAAAGGAAGAGCGCCTGCGGGCGCTCGACGAGCAGACCAGCGCACCCGATTTCTGGTCCGACCAGCGCGCGGCCCAGTCCGCTCTGCGCACGGCCGAGAGCCTGCGGGACGAGCTCGGGACGTGGCAGGACCTTCGCTCGCGCGCGAACGACCTGCTGGAATTGGCCGACCTGGCAGACACGGATCCCGAGCTGGAGTCAGGCGTGGAGGGCGAGTACGAGACGCTCTCCCGGGACTACGACACGCACCGCACGAGCCTGCTGTTCAGCGGTCCCTACGACGATCGCAGCGCGATCATCTCGATCAGCGCCGGTGCGGGCGGCACCGAAGCCACCGACTGGGCCGAGATGCTCCTTCGCATGTACTTGCGCTGGGCTGAGCGGCACCGCTACGGGACGGAGATCCTCGACCAGCTCGAAGGCGAGGAGGCCGGCCTGAAGAGCGCCACGGTCGCGGTCGAGGGACCCTCCGCCTACGGCTTCCTGCGCGCCGAGCGTGGCGTGCACCGCCTGGTGCGCATCAGCCCGTTCGACTCGCAGAAGCGGCGCCACACCACCTTCGCGCTGGTGGAGGTGCTGCCCGAGGTGGCCGATGACACGGAGGTCGGCGAGATCCCGGACGACGATCTCAAGATCGACACGTTCCGCGCGCAGGGAGCGGGCGGGCAGCACGTCAACAAGACCGACTCGGCCGTTCGCATCACGCATCTCCCCACCGGCATCACCGCGCAGAGCCAGAACGAGCGGTCGCAGCACCAGAACCGCGAGCTCGCGATGAAGATCCTGCGGGCGCGGCTGCTGGAGCAGCGCATCGCGGAACGCGAGAAGGATCTGGCGAAGCTGCGGGGTGAACACGTGGAAGCCGGCTGGGGCAACCAGATCCGCAGCTACGTCCTCCACCCCTACCAGATGGTCAAGGACCACCGCACCGAGCACGAGACCAGCGACACGGCCGGGGTACTCGACGGGGAACTGGATCGCTTCATGCTCGCCGAGCTCGAGCGCCTGGCCACCGAGAGCGGAGTGGGGGCGGACGCAGCTTGAGCCGCGCCGCGCCCGCATACCGGCCCATCGAGCCGGCCGACATCGAAGCCTGCCTCGAGATCTTCTACGCGGCCTCGGAGGACCTCCACGCCCGGCAGGGCCAGCCTGTACTGCCGCGCAACCCGAGGCGATTGCGCGCCCTGTTCGAGCACCTGTTGAGGACAGACCCCGAGCGGGCGTGGCTGGCGGAATCGGGTGCCGGCGGTGTGCCCGTCGGCTTCGGCATGGCCCACCGGCGCGACGGTCACTGGTTTCTGGCGTTCCTCTTCGTGCTGCCCGACTGGCAGGGGCAGAAGATCGGCCGCGAGCTCGTCGAGCGCTGCCTGCCGCCGGCTGCCGAGCGCGACCGGATGGCCGTGTGCGTGGAGTCCGTGCAGCCGGTCTCGACCGCGCTGTACACAACGTTCGGGATGACGCCACGGGTGCCGCTCTACGTGATGACGGGGTCGCTGAAAGCGGGCGCGCTGCCGGATGGGGCGAACTCACCGGGCGGGCTCGAGGCGCTCGCCTTCGAGGCGCTCGCCGGCGACGGGCCCGGCGGCCACGCGCAGCTGGCAGCTCATGTCGGGACGCTCGATCGCGAGCTGCTCGGTTATGAGCGGCCCGAGGAGCACCGCTTCTGGCGGACGCTCGAGGCGAAGGGCTTCCTGTACTTCCGAGGCGGCGAGACGGAGGCGGCCGGCTACGGCTACGCGGAGGCGAGCGGGCGAGTGGGTCCCGTGGCCGTCCGGGACCCCGATCTTCTGCCCAACGTCCTCGGCCACCTCGTGCGGGTCGTGAAGCCGCTGGGCGGTTGGCAGGTGATGGTGCCAGGCCCGGCGCGCGAGGCGTGGCTGCCGCTGCTCGGGGCCGGGCTGCGGATCGACGGCCCACCGGCGATCTACAGCTCAACCTGGGCTGGCCCGCCGTTCGACCGCTACCTGCCCCTCAACTTCGCGCTGCTGTGAGCACGGAGCACGCCCGGGTCGTCGTCATCGGCGGCGGCGTCGGTGGCACGAGCATCGCCTACCACCTGACGCTGCTCGGCTGGAACGACGTGGTCCTGCTCGAGCGCGCGGACCTGACGAGCGGATCGACGTTCCACTCGGCAGGGCTGGTCGGGCAGCTGCGCAGCACCACGAGCCTGACGCGGATGATGATGTATGGCACCGACCTCTACCGTCGCCTGCTGGACGAGACCGGCGTCGATCCCGGCTGGCACGAGGTCGGCTCCCTGCGTTTGGCGAGCACGCCCGAGCGGATGGAGGAGCTGCGACGCCAGGCGGCCTGGGCGCGGACCTTCGGGCTGCCGCTGGAACTGATCGGGCCGGACGAGGCAAAGCGCGCCTTCCCCCTCATGTCGGCGGATGGGGTACTCGGGGCCATCTTCCTGCCGACGGATGGGTGGCTGGATCCCTCGGGGCTGGCGCTCGCCATGGCAGCCGGTGCTCGCGCCGGCGGAGCGATCATCCGGACGCAGACGAGGGTCGTGGGGATCGCTGTTGAACGGGGGCGCGTGACCGGCGTCGACGTTGACTGCCGCGGCGAGCGCTCGACGATCAGCGCGGAGGTGGTCGTCAACGCCGCCGGAATGTTCGCGCCCGAGATTGGCCGCCTCGCTGGCGTGACCGTGCCGATCATCCCGATGGCACACCAGTACGTCTTCACGGAACGCATCGATGGCGTCAGCGCCGGACTTCCAGCCCTCCGCGATCCCGACAATCTGTGCTACTTCCGCGAAGAGGTCGGCGGCCTGTGCATGGGCGGCTACGAGCGGATCCCGGCGCCGTGGTCGCTCGACGGCGTGCCTGCGGACTTCAACGGCAAGCTCCTGGCTCCCGACTGGCCGCGCTTCGAGGAGATCATGGCCGGCGCCATCCGCCGCGTGCCGGCCATCGCGGACGCCGGCATCAGCCGGCTGATCAACGGGCCTGAGGCCTTCACGCCGGACAACGAGTTCATCCTCGGCGAGTCGGACGTGCGGGGGTTCTTCGTGGCGGCCGGCTTCTGCGCGCACGGGATCGCGGGGGCGGGCGGCATCGGCCATCAGATGGCGCAGTGGATCGTCGAGGGCGAGCCAGAGCTCGATCTCTGGAAGATGGACATCCGCCGCTTCGGGCCGCAGTACCGCTCTCCCGCCTACGCCCTCGCGCGCACGACCGAGGTCTACGCCACCTACTACGACATCCACTATCCCAACGAGGAGCACCGTGCGGGACGGCCGCTGCGCCTCTCCCCGGCCTACGAGGAGCTCGTTGCGCTGGACGCCGAGTTCGGGGAGAAAGGCGGCTGGGAGCGACCCAACTGGTTCGCCTCGAACGAGGCCGCCGGGGACGAGCGGCTTCGGCCGCGGGGCTGGGCGGGCCAGCACTGGTCGCCGGCAATCGGCGCGGAGGCGCTTGCCACCCGGAACGCGGCCGCGCTCTTCGACGAGAGCAGCTTCGCCAAGCTTGAGGTGACCGGACGCGGCGCGCTGTCGCTGCTCCAGCACCTGTGCGCCAACGACATGGATCGCCCGGTGGGTGCCGTCACCTACACGCAGATGCTGAACCGCCGCGGCGGCATCGAGGCCGATTTCACCGTCACGCGGCTGGCGGAGGCGCGTTTCCTGATCGTGACCGGCACGGCCTTCGGAAACCACGACCAGACATGGATCGTGAAGCACCTGCCGGACGATGGCTCCGCGGAGGTCCGGGACATCACGTCGTCCCGGGCGTGCCTCGGCCTTTGGGGGCCACGGGCACGCGACATCCTCGGGCCGCTCACCAATGCCGACCTCGGCAACGAGGCCTTCCCGTACCTGACCGCGCAGGAAATCACGGTCGGGTTCGTGCCCTGTCTCGCGCTGAGGGTGACCTACGTCGGGGAGCTCGGCTGGGAGCTGTATCCGCCTGCCGAGTACGGCCGCGCTCTCTGGCGATTGATCTGGGATGCCGGGCGGGAGCACGGCCTCCTTGCGGGCGGCTACCGCGCGATCGAGGCGCTGCGGCTCGAGAAGGGCTACCGCGTCTGGTCGAGCGACATCACGCCGGAGGAGACGCCCGACGAGGCCGGACTCGCATTCGCGGTCAAGGCCGACAAGCCGGGCGGCTTTCTCGGTCGTGACGCGCTCATGGAGCGGCGGGCGGCACCGCTCACGAGGCGGCTCCGCTGCCTTGTTCTGGACGAGCCGCTCGCCGTGTGCCTCGGCAACGAACCGGTACGCCTCGAGGGGGAGGTCTGCGGTCGGGTCACCTCAGGTGGCTACGGCTTCGCGGTCGAGCTTAGCATCGCGTACGCCTATCTCCTGCCCGAGCGCTCCAAGCCCGGCGCGCGCGTCGAGATCGACGTCTTCGGCGAATGGATCGGGGCGAGCGTCGAGCGCGAACCGCTCTACGACCCGTCGGGCGAGCGGATCCGCGCATGAGCGCGTCGTTCGCGCCGCCGCCCGCCGGGACTCCCATGGCGGGCTGGCTGAGGCTGGCACTCGAGCTCAGTGATGAGGCCGACGTCATCGCCCTTGCCCATTTCCGGCGCGACATGCGGATCGAGACCAAGCCCGACCGCTCGTTCGTCACGGAAATCGACCAGGCCATCGAGGCCGCCATCCGCCGCCGGCTCGAGGTGGCCCACCCGGACCACGGCCTGGTCGGCGAGGAATACGGCGAGGATCGAGGGTCGGCACGGCGGCGCTGGTACATCGACCCGATCGACGCGACCCACAACTACATGCGCGGCATCCCGATCTTCGGCACGCTGCTGGCGCTCGAGGAGGACGGCGAGATCGTGCTCGGCGTTATGAGCGCGCCGGCCCTCGGCAGCCGCTGGCTGGCGTGGCGCGGAGGCGGTGCGTGGGCCGTCGACCAGCTGAGCGGCGGCGTCCACGAACTCGCGAACGCGCGCCAGCTGCACGTCTCGGGGATCGCGCGCCTGGAGGACGCGCAGCTGCTCTTTTCGCCGCCCGGCGAAGGCGATACGGCGGCCTGGGCTCCCGGCCTTGACGAGACGCTGCGGACCGTCTGGCGCTCGCGTGGGTTCGGCGATTTCTGGAGCTATGCCCTGGTCGCGGAGGGCGCGGCCGAGGCCATGGTCGAGGAGGGCATGCACACCTGGGACCTTGCCGCGGCCATGGTGATCCTCGAGGAGGCCGGAGGAAGGCTCACCGACCTCGACGGAAATCGCACGATTCATGGTCGTGGCGCGCTCGCCTCGAATGGTTCACTGCACGAGGCTCTGCTCGTTTCGCTGCTGAAACCCGCCCGAGGCCACGAATCCGCTTGACGCGGGGCCGACTGCGGACGATGCTTCCGCGCAATCCGCGTGAGGGAGCGGAAATGGCGGGGCGAGGAGGGCGGAGTGGCGAGCGAACCGACTACGGCTTCAGAACAGGCGGCGCTGGATGATGCGCACCTTCAATCGTTGGGCATCAAGCCTCAGCTGGACCGGTCGCTGGGGTTCCTGTCCAACTTCGCCGTTGCATTCAGCTACATCTCGGTGTCGACCGGAACGTTCACGCTGTTTGCGCTTGGGATCGGAGTGGGAGGGCCGGCTTTCTTCTGGGCATGGCCGCTGGTGATCATCGGCCAGACATTCGTGGCCCTCAATTTCGCCGAGCTGGCCAGCCACTTCCCGGTTGCAGGTTCGATCTATCAGTGGTCGAAGCGCCTCTCCAACAAGACCCTCGGCTGGTTCACAGGCTGGATGTACTTCTGGGCCGGCGTGCTCACGACCACGGCCGTTGCGGTGACGGTGCCACTCGTGCTCTCGACGATCCTCAACTTCAAGCTGACCGATCCATCGCCGTTGTCATTCATGAACAACCAGGTCTTCTGGGCGCTCATCGCACTGATCACGACCACCCTCATCAATGCGTTCGGCGTTCGACTCATGGCCGCCATCAACAACGTCGGAGTGGCCGCGGAGATCCTGGGTCTGATCGTATTCGGGCTGATCCTTCTCATCTTCTTCAATCATCAGCCACTGTCCGTTCTGACCCAGTCAGCGAACCTGGAAGAACTCAACCACTCAGGACCGCTTCCCATCTTCCTTGTGGCCATGTTCATGGCGCTCTTCGTGGTCTACGGCTTCGACACTGCCGGCACCTTTGCAGAGGAAACCATCGGCGCCGCCAAGCAGGCGCCGCGTGGAATCCTGAGCGCGATCTGGCTGTCCGGACTCGCAGGCGCGATCTTCCTGCTGGCGATCATCCTCTCCTTCAAGGACATGGGCGCGGCAATTGCCTCGGGCCAGAACTTCGGTCTCCCGATCGCAGACACGTTGATCGCGAACCTGGCCGACTTCGGCAAGGTGTACCTGATCGTCATCCTGGTCGCCGTTTACGTCTGCACTATGGCGATCCAGGGGGCAACAACCCGCCTGATGTTCTCGATGGGGCGCGACGGGCGTCTGCCCTTCAGTGGTGTCTGGGGCCACGTCAGCCCGCGCTTCAAGACGCCAGCCAATGCAGCGGTGGCAGTTGGCGTGCTGGCGGCAATCCCGTTCCTGATGACCGACAGCGCGGCCGTGCTGGCGGGCTTCGCCACAGGTTTGATCTACATCAGCTACTTCATGTGCAACCTTGGCGTTCTCATGGCACGGCGCCGTGGCTGGCCACACAAGCCGGCCTGGTTCAGCCTGCGGCGATGGGGCACGGTGCTCAACGTCCTTGCGCTGATCTGGGGTGGCGCAATGATCATCAACTTCTCCCTGTGGCGAAGTGACCTGTTCGGATCGTTTGGAACAGCCACCTACAACCTCGCGGACGGCACGCCATATGCCCTACGGGACCTCACCAACCCCTATCTGAACGAGCTCGTGGTCAACGGCTCCAAACTGAGCTTCTTCCCGGCCATTCCGTTCTTCGAGGCGACCGTTCTGCTCATCGTGGTGACTGGCTTGGCCTACTACGTCGCCGTGGAACGGAGCCGGATCGCTCGGGAAAAGGTGGAAACCGACGCCGCCACCGGCGAGGCGGTCATCGCCTGACGGCAGTCATGGCGGACGACGAGCTCGAGGGCGAGCTCCGCGAGCGACTCATCGCCGCCATGCAGCGGGTGCCCGAGCTCGTCGGGCGCCCGCTCCACCTCACCGCGCTGTCCGGCGGCATCACCAACCGCAACTTCCGCGTGGACATTGACACGGACGACGCGATGGGCGCGTACGTCATACGCCTTGGCGGCAACGACACGCACCTGCTCGGTATCAGCCGCGAGGTGGAGCACGCGGCCACCGTGGCCGCGGCGGGGGTGGGGGTCGGGCCCGAAGTGGTTGCGTACCTACGGCCCGAGGGGTACCTGCTGACGCGGTTCATCGAGGGCGGTCCGATCTCGGACGAGGAGGTCCACCGGCCGGCCACGATCCGCCGGGTCGCCGATTCGCTGCGGCGCATCCACGACGGCCCGGCAATCCCGGGGATCTTCATGCCGTACCGCATCGGCGAGGCGTACTGCGCGCTGGCCGCGGCACGGGGCGTCCCGATCCCCGCCATCTACGAGGAGGCCCACGAGCAGGTCCGACTAATCGAGATCGCGCTCCTCCAGCATCCCATTGCCATGCGGCCGTGCCACAACGACCTGCTGAATGCCAACTTCATCGACGACGGCGCCAGGATCCGCATCGTGGACTGGGAGTACGCCGGCATGGGGGACCCGTTCTTTGACCTTGGCAACTTCTCGGTGAACCACGGCCTCTCGCCGGCGGAGGACGCGGTGCTGCTCGAGGCCTACGCCGGCGACCTGCATCCCGACCGATTGGCCCGGCTGCGCCTGATGCGCGTCATGTCCGACTTTCGCGAGGGAATGTGGGGCGTGCTCCAGCAGGCCATCAGCTCGCTGGACGTCGACTTCGTCAGCTACGCCAACCATCACCTGACCAGGCTGCTGGCAAACGCAGCTGAGCCGGTCTTCGCGGAGGCCATCGAGGCCGTCGCCCGGGCTGATCGCAGGTCGCGACCCTAGCGGGTTCCGGCCAGGAAGCGCCAGGGAACGTTCGCGAGGACCTGGCGAAACCCGACCATCCGTCCGGGCGCTTGGACCGCCTGTGCTACGCTCGTTCGCCTGCGGGCCACGCTCGCCAACCCTCGAGCACCGCATCAAGCCGTCGGGATGGTTGTCGCTTCCGCGGCTGGTTTCTCGGAGCGCCAGTGACCGATTCACCCTACCGAGCCGGGCTGCGAGCCACTTCCCCGTCAGGGATTGCGAGCGCCAACGAGGCTGTTGCTGTCGACGCGCCCGAGGCTCAGCCGGCTGAGGGAGAGCGCGAACCGCGCCTGCTTCGCCCCTTCCAGCCTGCCGACGGACGATCAGAGGCGGCACGCCCGACCCGTGCGTCGATCAAGCTCGACGAGGTCAGCAAGGTCTACCCCAACGGCAAGACAGCCCTCAACGACGTGGACCTCGTCGTCCCCGAGGGGGATTTCGTGTTCCTCGTGGGGCCGTCGGGCGCCGGCAAGAGCACGCTCATCAAGCTCGTCGTCCACGACGAGGAAGCGACACACGGCATCGTTCAGGTGGCCGGCCACGACCTCTCGCGGATGAAGCGCGGAGACATCCCGAAGCTGCGACGCCGGATCGGGATCGTGTTCCAGGACTTCAAGCTCCTGCCGCGCAAGACTGTTCGCGAGAACGTCTCGTTCGCGCTGGAGGTCACGGGCACCCCTCGCCGGCAGATCCGCGCCACCGTCGACCGCGTCCTGGCGCTCGTCGGGCTGACCGACCAGGTCGATCAGCGGCCGGGCCAGCTCTCCGGCGGCGAGCAGCAGCGCACGGCGATCGCTCGCGCGATGGTCCACGACCCGCGGCTGATCATCGCCGACGAGCCGACCGGCAACCTGGATCCGCTCATCAGCTGGGAGATCATCCAGCTGCTGCTGCGCATCAACGACCTCGGCACCACCGTGCTGATGGCCACGCACAACGCGGAGGTCGTGACCGCGCTGCGCAAGCGCGTCGTCGCGCTCGAGGCCGGCAGGATCGTGCGGGACGAGGTGGGCGGCTACCACCGTGACTACTGAGGCGGATGTGAGCCGGGGGAACGCGCCGTGATCGGCTTCGTCGCCTTCACTATCAAGCAGGGCTTCCAGGGCCTGTGGCGAAACCGGGTCATGAGCTTCGCCGCGGCGGCCACCATGGCCATGATGCTCATGCTCCTGGCCGGCCTGGTGATCGTGCTCACGATCATGCAGCTGGGCGCCGTCTACATCGAGAGCAAGGTCGAAGTTCGCGCGCAGCTCAACGACGGCGTCACGCAGCAGCGGGTCGACGAGCTCACGGGGCAGCTGCGGGCCCTGCCCGAGGTCTCGAGCGTGGGCTACATCAGCAAGGAGCAGGCTCTCGAGGAGTTCCGGCTCCAGCGCGCGCGAGCCGGCGAGGACGATCTCTCGCAGTACCTCGGCTACAACCCTTTCCCGGCGCAGCTGACCATCAAACTCCTCGATCCCAAGCAGTCGTCCGAAGTGCACCAGACACTGGATGCGGCCGTCGGGGTGGTGGCCAAGGTGCTCGACGACCAGAGCGACATCGACAAGCTGATCAACCTGATCGCCACGTTGCGCACCGTGGGCGTCGTGGTGCTGGCGGTGGTGGGCGTGGCGGTGCTGCTGATCGTGGTCAACGCCATCCGCATGGCGTTGATGTCGCGCGCCGAGGAGATCGAGATCATGCGGCTGGTCGGGGCCTCCGACCGCTTCATCCGCTGGCCGTTCGTCTTCGAGGGCCTGCTCGTCGGACTCGTCGCAGCCGGGGTCACGCTGGGCCTGCTTACCCTGGGCTCCGACACCATCAGCCAGCTCGTCTCCGCTGCGATTCCGGATCCCACGGCCGTGCCGCCGGGAACGAGCCGCACGCTGGCCATCCAGCTCGCCTCACTGACGCTCGGCACCAGCCTGATCCTCGGCGGCGCCGGAGCCTGGATCTCGGTCCGCGCCTACCTGCGCCGCTGAGGCACAAGAAGGCGAAGAATCGACAACCTGCATCCCGGAGGGCTCGTCCAGACGTAGATTCAACAGCAGCCTCAGCGCCGGGCGACACCCCAGAAACGCCCGCCACCGTCACGCACTCCCGGAGATCCAGATGTCCACGGTCCTCGATAACGACAGGCCCGGGCCCGCCCCCGCCACACCCGTCCAGGAGGCAGATCCCTCCGACGACACGCCTTCCGATCCACTGCCGGAGCTGATCCCGCTCGAGCCTTCAGCTGTCCACCCCCAGGCGCCCGCGACGAGCTTTCGACGGTCGCGAGTGGCGATCGCGGTGTCGCTCCTCGTGGTCGGGGTGCTGGCTGGGTCGGGGCTCTTCCTCGCCGGATTCACGCTGGGCGCACAGCACGAGCGCTCCCCCGGCACCAGCGTCGACGACCAGGCCCTCTTCGATCCCTACTGGCAGGCCTACCACAAGGTCGTCGACGAATACGTGGGCACGTTCACGACCAAGCAGCTGGTCGAAGGCTCGATCAAGGGCATGTTCCAGGCCCTGGGCGACCCGTATTCCTCGTACATGACCTCGGACGAGTACAAGGCCAGCCTGTCGGGCATCAGCGGGCAGTTCGAGGGCATCGGCGCGGAGATGAGCGCACTGGACGCCAAAGGCCAGGCTTGCACGCCGCTGGGGACCGCCTGCTTCCTTGATGTCGTCCGCGTCATACGCAAATCTCCAGCCGAGAAGGCGGGCCTGCTCGCGGGCGACGTCGTGACGGCCGTCGACGCCACGTCCGTTTCAGGCCAGACGGTCGATCAGTCGGTTGCGAAGATCCGGGGTCCGCGCAACACCGCCGTGAAGCTGTCCCTGCTGCGAGCCGGCAGGGCCTTCGACCTCTCGATCACCCGCGACGTCATCCAATCGGAGGACGTCACAAGCGCCGCGCTCGCCAACGGCACGGTCGGCTACCTGAAGATCTCGGGCTTCAGCTCGGGCGCGGCGGCCGATTTCCAGTCGTTGCTCAAGGATCAGCTTGCGGGTGGCATCAAGAGCTACATCGTCGACCTGCGCGACGATCCGGGCGGCTTCGTGGACGCGGCACTGAAGGTCGCCAGCCAGTTCGTCGGCTCGGGTCCCATCTACTGGGAGGAGCACGCCGGGGGCGTCCAGACCGCACAGCTCGCCGAGGCGGGCGGCATCGCCACGGATCCCTCCATCCGACTGGTCGTGCTCGTCAACGGCGGCTCGGCCAGCGCATCGGAGATCCTCGCGGGCGCGCTCCACGACACCGGGCGGGCCACACTGGTCGGCGCCAGGACGTTCGGCAAGGGCACGATCCAGCAATGGATCCAGCTGCCGAACGACAGCGGCGGCTTCCGGCTCTCGATCGCGAAATGGCTGACGCCCGACAAGACGTGGATCCACGGCGTGGGCATCATGCCGGACGTGGTCGTGCCCGTCCCGGATGGCACGCCGCAGGGCGAGGATCCGCAGCTCGCCAAGGCGCTCGACCTTCTGACGGCGCCCGGATCGAGTTCGACGGCGGGGGCCGCGGGCGGCGCATCCCCGGAACCGACGTCGGCCCCGAAGCCTGCCGGGTACGTTCGCCTCCTGGTGCCGCTCGCCGTCTGATCCCCCGACGCCAGCCGAGTCCGGCGGACTGTACGGTTCCGCCGTACGTCACCGCTTGCACAGGCAGGGTCGTTCGGGTAAGGTGCTCGAGAACGAAAGGAGGTGATGTGCAGTGATCGACAGTAAGCAGCGCTGCACCACCTCGGAGGATCGGCGCTAAGTCGACCCGACCGGGTGGTGAAAGCAGCCACGAAAACGCCGGCCCGTCTTGGGCCGGCGTTCGTGCGTCCGGACGAATCCGTCCGCCACCACACCGATTGACCGCCGCGCCACCCTGCCGCGGCTTCAGTCGCTTCCAGCCCGACCATCCAGGAGCCTCGAAGATGAGCGAGACCGTCGCCATCAACCGCAAAGCACGCTACGAGTTCAGCATCGAGGACACCCTCGAGGCTGGCATTGTGCTGACCGGCACGGAGATCAAGAGCATCCGCGACGGAAAGGCCAACCTCCAGGACGCATACGCCCGGATCGAGCGCGGAGAGGCTTGGCTGGTGGGCGCCCACATCGCGCCGTGGGCCGGCGGCAACCGCAACAACCACGAGCCGCGCCGCGACCGGAAGCTGTTGCTCCATCGCGTCCAGATCGACCAGCTGCTCGGCAAGACAAAGGCGAAGGGTCTCACGCTCATCCCGTTGCGGCTCTACATCACCGATCGCGGCCGGGCGAAGCTGGAGCTGGCGCTGGCCCGCGGCAAGCAGCTCCATGACAAGCGCCGCGACATCGCCGATCGAGATGCGCGCCGGGACATGCAACGACAGCTGGCTGACGTGACACGCGGTCGGAACGACGGGTGACCGCGGGCTGACCGAGCGCATCCGAGCCGCGGCTCGGCTTGTTGTAGGGTGCGGGCGTGAGCGGCGATCGGGTCATCCTCGCCCTGGACCAGGGCACGACATCGTCACGTGCCATTGCCGTCGACGCGAGGGGAAGGATCGTCGCCTCCGCACAGCGCGACTTTCCCCAGAAGTACCCGAGCCCCGGGCACGTGACCCACGATCCAGAACAGATCTGGGGCAGCCAGCTCGAAGCCGCGCGCGAAGTGGTGGCTGCGGTCGGAGGGGCGGCGTTCATCGCGGCCATCGGCATCACGAACCAGCGCGAGACGACGGTCGTCTGGGATCGCGCCACCGGGCTCCCGGTCGCGGACGCCATCGTCTGGCAGAGCCGCATCACGGCACCCTTCTGCGAAGAGCTGCGCAGGCGCGGCGTCGAGCCGCTCGTACGGTCGCGAACCGGCCTGCCGCTCGACGCGTACTTCTCGGGACCGAAGATCCGCCACATCCTGGACGCCGAGCTGCCGTTGCGGTCCCGCGCCGTGGCCGGGGAGCTGTGCTTCGGGACCGTCGACTCGTTCCTGCTGTGGCGGCTGACCGGCGGACGTGTGCACGCCACGGACGTCTCGAATGCAAGCCGGACGCTCCTCTTCGATATCCACCGCCTCCGCTGGGACGAGGAGCTGCTCGCCCTGATGGAGGTCCCGGCGGCGGTCCTGCCGGCCGTCCACGCAACGAGCGAGGTTTTTGGCGAGACCTCCCCGGACCTCTTCGGTTCGAGCATCCCGATCGCCGCCATGGCGGGCGACCAGCAGGCGGCGACCTTCGGGCAGGCTTGCCTCCACGCCGGACAGGCGAAGACGACCTACGGCACGGGCGCCTTTCTGCTGCTCACGACCGAGGGCCTGGCCGTCGAGTCGAGCCACGGCCTCCTGACCACGATCGGCTGGCAGCTGGCCGCGGGTGCGCCGGTGAGCTACGCGCTCGAAGGTTCGGTGTTCGTCGCGGGGGCGGCGGTGCAGTGGCTGCGGGACGGGCTGCACGGCATCGCATCGGCGGCCGAGATCGAGGCGCTGGCGACGTCGGTGCCGGACAGCGGCGGCGTTGTGTTCGTGCCTGCTTTCGTGGGCCTGGGCGCCCCGTACTGGGACCCGGACGCTCGCGGTGCGATGTTCGGCCTGACGCGCGGCACCGGGCTCGGCGAGATCGCCCGGGCCACGCTCGAGTCCATCTGCTTCCAGGTCCGCGACGTCATCGATGCCATGTCCGCCGACACAGGTTCCGCCCTCGACGTACTGCGTGTCGACGGGGGCGCGGCGGTCAACGGCACGCTCCTCCAACTCCAGGCAGACGTCCTCGGCGTCCCTGTGGAGCGCCCGGCGTCGACCGAATCGACCGCGCTCGGCGCCGCATACCTGGCGGGCCTTGCCGTCGGGTTCTGGAAGGATCCGTCCGAGATCGAGGCAAACTGGCGGCTCGATCGCCGTTTCGAGCCGCGGATGGCGGCGGGCGAGCGCGACCGGAGCTACGAACGCTGGCAGCAGGCCGTCGCTGCGACGCGCGCCTGGTCGGGCTCCCCGGCCACGAACCGGTGAGCGACGTCGCATCGCCCGCTTTGCTGGAGGGGCGCCGGCGCGACCTGCAGACCCTGGCCCGCGAGGAATGGGACCTCGTGGTCGTCGGCGGCGGGATCGTCGGGACGGGAGTGCTCCTGGATGCCGCGTCGCGCGGCCTCCGCGCGGCTCTCGTCGAGCAGGAGGACATCGCCTCGGGCACGTCGTCCAAGAGCTCCCGGCTCATCCACGGCGGGCTGCGCTACCTGGAGCAGTTCCACTTCGGACTGGTGCGCGAGGCGCTGTCCGAGCGATCCCGCCTGATGCGATTGGCTCCGCACCTGGTGCGCCCCGAGCGGTTCTTGTTCCCGGTGTACGGGCTGCCGGCGGTGCACAGGGTCTTCTACGGAAGCGGGATGGTCCTCTACGACCGGCTCGGATCCGCACGGGACGTTGGCCGCTCGCGGCATCTCGGAGCCGCGGCGACCCTGGAGCTCGCCCCAGACCTGCGCCGGGCGGGGTTGCGCGGGGGCATCCTCTATCACGATGCCGTCGAGGACGACGCCAGGTTCGCCCTCGCGGTCACGCGCACTGCGATTGGACGCGGAGCACTGGCGCTGACCCGCGTGCGGGCGACCGGCGTCCGTTCAGAAGGCGGCATGCTCACGGGACTCGAGCTCAGGGACGTGCTCTCGGGCGACCCGCTCAGCGTGAAGACGCGGCGGGTCGTTGACGCCACTGGTGTCTGGGCGGCGCGTGCGGATCGCGCCTTTGCCGGCACGCCCGCCACGCTGGTCCCCTCGCGAGGCTCGCACCTCATCGTCCGGCGCGAACGGATCCCGCTCCGGCATGGGCTCACCATCCGCGTGCCCGGCAAGGTCGTCTTCGTCATTCCGTGGAACGCGCGTTGGCTCATCGGCACGACCGACCAGCCCGACGCCGGGATCCCGGAGCACGTTTCCGCCACGCCCGCCGAGGTCGACGAGCTGCTGGCGGCCGTCAATGGGACGCTCCGCGTGGACCTGGCGCGCGGCGACCTGGTGGGCACGTACGCCGGCTTCCGCCCGCTGGTTGGAAACGCCCGACGCGGATCGACCGTGACGGTCAGCCGCGAGCACCGGGTCCAGGTCGATCGACCGGGCCTCGTGCGCGTGAGCGGCGGCAAGTACACCACCTACCGGGTGATGGCGGCCGACGCCGTCGATGCAGCGCTCGGGGGAGAGGCGAAAGGCAGGCCATCGAAGACCGATGACCTTCCAATCATTGGCGCGAGCGATCCGACCGGGCTGAGCGCACTGGCTGCCGACCTCTCGACGTTGGGGTTGGAGGCGACGGTCGCGGAGCGCCTGGTCGCACGGCACGGCACCGAGGCCGCCGAGGTGGTCGAGCTCGGCAAGGCGACTGACACCCTGCGCCGCCTCGGCCCTGGCATTGACCAGCTCGAAGCCGAGGTCATCTGGGCCCTGCGCAGCGAGCTTGCCCTCGGGCTCGACGACGTGCTGGCCCGCCGCATGCGCCTCGCCCAGGAGCTGCCGGATCGTGGAGCCTCGATCGTCGAGCGCGTTTCGAGCCTGGTCGGCGCCGAGCTCGGCTGGGACGAGCCGCGGCGCACCGCCGAGGTCGCGCGCTACCTCGACTTGGCCCTCGCGGAATATGGCGTGCCTGCGGCGGCGGCGGAGCGCTAGCTCGCTGCTTCTGCGGACCCCCAAAGGGACCATCGACCGAGCGGACGTTCGCTGCTAGAATCCCCGGATGGGGATGCGTGGTCTCGACAGGGCCAGATTCCCGAGGAACGCGAGTCGAGGTTGCTATCTGGCCTCGTTAAAAAGGTAGCAAAACGAAGTAACTGGCAATCGCCAGCCGACTCTCGCTCTCGCTGCTTAGGCAGTAGAGTGAGCGTGGAAGCAGCCTCCTCCCCGTGGGCTGTGGAAGCGTCATTCAGCGGGGATGCGCCTTCGAGTAGCGTCGCGTAGTCGGAGGCAAAGCCCGAAAGGGGACGTGACTGGAACGGTCAGGATGCTGCCGATGGCAGCCTGATCGCTCGACGATAAAGCATCGGACACACTCGTAGTGGTCCTCGGCTGAAGGTTCTGGACGGGGAGTTCGACTCTCCCCCATCTCCACCATCGAATACCGAACGAAAGCCCGGATGCGTGTCCATAACCTGATGAGTTGTCATGAAATGACAGTTCATGGGTAGAAGGCGGCAGCCATCATGGCCGGAGCGTCCACCGCCGAGGTGGATGAGGCCACCTGAGCGGAAACCAGGACAAGCCGAATCGACCCGACGAGCACGACGCAGAGACACGTGAGTTCGGCGGTCATCTGCCGCGGACGGCCTGTGCGAAGTGCGCCGCCCGAGGCAAGACGTGGCCGGCGCGAAGCACGTGCACAGCTGGCCCTCGCCGAGGGCGAATGACTGGTCGGCCAACTTGATCGAGGCGCGCGGGCGCCGCACCGGGTTACCGTGATCGTCGTGCCAGTTGCCCTGCCGGACCCACCGCCTTGCAGGGTGGACCAGATGTCCAGATGCAACTCGACCTGATCGACACGCACGATCTGGCTATTGAGCACGCGCCGGACGTCCCGGATGACCACGCGCATGGGCGCGTCGTGTCGCACGTACGCCATCAGTCCTTCTCCTCTGCGGGCCGGCCGGGATGCCGTCGGCCTTGGCTAGTCATTAGCTCGAGCCCGCCCTACCGGATCTGCCGCCATGCCTCGTGGAGTGCGGCCTCCCTCAGGCTCACACCAGGTGGCAGTAACGACTCCACATTCCGGCGGCTGGCGACAAGACCTCGCTCCCTCAGGCCAGCGACGATCGTCTCGACTTCTTGGACGAGCGCGTCGCGTCTGCGCTCCACCCGTTCCTTCCGCCGCGCCTGTGCGCGAACGACTAGCGTGCGGGCTGCCGGGGAGGCTCGTTTCCGAACGTTGGTCTTGTCCAGGCCACTGGTCTGGAGGAATGAGTTCAGCGAAGCTGGTTGCTCCTTTTCGGCCTCCGCCGCGAGTGCGGCTTGAACACGAGGCCAGCTGATCACGCGATGTCGCTCGCTGGGGACATCGACGGGAAGCCGCATGGGAGGAAACAACCCCACGTGGGGCTCGCCTGCCAGGATCGCTGGCAGGTCGGACCCGATTACAACCGCTACGCGAATGAGAGTCCGCAACGTTGGCCGCGACCTGCTGAACCAGTCGTGTGCGGCACTGGGCGTGACTCCCACCATGCGGGCAAAGTGGGCACGATTTCCGTCGCCGACAACGTCGATCGCGACCGCCAACGATCGCCGCACACCCTCGATCGAACCGAGATCGAACCGTCGGGCAAGGGCGTGCTCGATGAGCGACGCGACGCGCGTTTGCCACGGGTCGATCGTCGTGTCGCCAGCAAGTCTCTCGCCCAGCCAGCGCCCGCAGTAGGGACAATTGCCTGGCACTGACCACGGTGCCAACGACGGCAGAAGCCGTGCACATCGAGGACACTTGGACCTGAGACGCGTGCCGTGGACCACGCAGGTGTGGACGTCATGGACCGCCCAGATCAGACGTTCATAGGGGTGACCGTATTCGAGATCCGCCTGAAAGCAAGCAGGACAGTAGCCGGCTCCCGAGCGGAGCATGTAGTGCGCGGGCATGATCGCGGACCAAGATCGCACGGTGAGTTCCGATAGGTCGCCCATCTCCGTCAGCTGCTCCAGCGCAGCAAGCCAGGCGCCGGACCGTTCGCCGGTGCCATTGATCGCGCGCTGATCACCGTGCCATGGTGTCGTGCGGCGGCCGCCGGGTGAACTGGCGCGCGGCGGGTAGAGGCGAATGAGGGGCTCAATCGCCTCCGTAAGGAGACGGCCCGTCGAAATCGAGTGCTCACGGGCCTGCCGCGTAATGTAGCCCGTCAACGACTCGATCTGGCCGGTCCCACGGCCGAACGGAACCAGCGGGAAAAGCCGGTATTCCGATGGTGACCTTGACATGGTCATTGTTCACGCTGCCTCGGACCCTGGGTCGCCGACTGGGTCTCGCTCAGGATTGCGCGTGAAGGGAGGCTTGACCCGGGTTGGTTTGGCAGCAATCACGTTGTCGTCTCGGACGTTGTCGGCCGCATGGGCAGCCGAGAACCTTGCTTCGCCAGTGAGGATTTCTCCAAGCTGCGTGTCCAAGGACTTCCACTCGGCGGCGTTCGGACGAAAGTCATCCAAACTAGCTTGCGTGTGGCTCGCTTCTGCCCGGAAGAGAGCGCGCAGAAGCAAATTCTTGAGCGACCCAACGCGCCCGATTGACCAGTCATATAGATTGTGCCAGTGGTCGGCCAGTGAGAACGTCAACATGGGAAGGGCGGCTTGAAAGTCGTCCAACACACTTACGAACGCATCAACGTCCGCCTGGACATCCGCTCGATATCGACCGAAGTGGACGATCTCTATCCGACGCGAAAGCTGCCCATTCAAGTCGATCATATGAGTGAGGTCGTCGGTCCCGGCGAGAACGATGCGGACGCCCGTCGCGAGGATGAGATATTTCAAGGACTCGAGGACGGCTTCGATATGCACTGGACCTCCGGCCTTGCACAAATGCTGGGCTTCATCTAGAAAGATGATCCTGACCCCGCGTCGTTTGAGAGCGTTGATGCAAGCCGCTCTTAGTACGCCCTCCGGGTCTCGTCGGCGTCGGATCAGGAAGTCGATGTCGTCACCCACGGGCGGATACATCACCTTGGAGTTGGTGCCGGGTTCGAGCAGCTCCGCGAGCAACGCATACAACAGGTCCTTGAACGCAAAGCCGTGTGCGCTGTAGGAAGGTGTGAGAACCGAAATGACAGGCCGCGTCCCTGGTCCCAGGTCTGAATATCCCAATCGCTGGTGTCGACTGACAGTGCCTACCATCGTCGTCTTGCCGACCCCGGTCGGGCCAGGGACGAGCACGAGATCGGCGTCACCTGGGGCGCCGATCGCTGCCTCAAGGTGGTCCTGCACAGACAGAAGACGGGGATGCGCTACGAGATGCTCTGAGAAGGCCTGCAGGTCCGGCGTCATGACAGCGTGGCTCATCGATACTCCTCGAGTTTCGTTCTCTGGATCGGACGTAGGGAGGGCCCGCCCGTCCTGCCGAGCGATTCGACGCTGTCGGGCTGTGCGGCACCTATCACGTCGGCGTCTGGGCTCCGCATCAGCCCGGACGTCACGGAGATCTTCCGCAGCGCGTCATCCTTTCGGCGCTGTTCGAGAAGGTCGCCATGAGCGTCGGCGTCGAGCAGAAATCGGCCCAGCTCTAGCTGGGAGGCTCTCGTCTGCTGTCCCATTTGTCTGCGGCGACCTTCGTACACTGCCGCCGCGAGCTTGAGCTCCTTCTCTGATACCGGTCGGGATAGACCCAAGTCGCGAGCCTCGCACCGAACCCAGCGATGGTCGATGAAGGCCAAGATGTACCGCACGTCAAAGGGGTCGTAGACGAACTCCACTGACACTCCATTGAGCCTGGGCTTACGAAAGACATCGTCCCAGTAGATTCCACCCTTGAACCTCAAGCCCCTGCGACTGCTGATCTTGAGAGTGCCCTTGCGGCTGCTGGGCAAGAACAGCGCCGCAAGGTTCGTACCGTCCGCGATGGGTCGGCTTGCGCAGGCGCCGGACATCTCAATCCCCAACATGTACCGCGACCGGGGGCTTGCGCCGATCCCGGAGTGGAAACGCAAGTCATAGGTTTCATAACACCACTTCTCCGTCCAGGCGCTCAAGGACGTGAGGTCCCATACAGCAAGTCGTCTTGGGTCCACCTCCGGGCTCATAGCTCGGACGTTCTTCAGGGCCGTGGTTTGTCCGCGGAGTTCGTGGATGAATGAACTGTCAGTGGTACCGAAGAAGCGTTCCATCACACTTCCGAAACGCGACTGCCCAGGGGGCCGCATCTCTTTCGTTATGACCTCCGCAGCTAGGAGACGTTCGTAGTAGACGCTGCGGAAATCTGGTCCTCCGTCGGTGATGATTGTTTCTGGCAACCGGTTGTAGCGGCGGAAGCACTCGCGCAGAACGAGCATGTCGCTGCGGTAACTCGGGTCATCGAAGGACAGGATGAAGGACAAAACGCGCCTGGAGTAGGCATCGAGCAGAACCGTCAACCGCGGCCGGCCGATGACAATGGTCCGATCGGATTCGTCGACGACTTCCTCGTCGAGGGTCGTATGGTCGATGTGCGCCCGTTCCCATGGGCGGGTTCCATGCGGCGGGGATGCGGCTCCGAGCTTCCAGTTGAAAGGTTTCGACGAATATGACCCGCGACGGCCTTTCCGACCCAGGTCAGCCTCGTAATCCTTGACTGTCTGCAAGAGCGTCCGACACCGTCGGACGCTCGGAAGCGGGTCGATGCCATCGGTCGCGAGCCGGGCTCGGACACGAGCGACGATGCCGGTATCCGATAGTCTCCAGGGCTTCTTATACAGTTCTTTCAACATGGGGGCTAACGCTTCATCTGTAACAACGACCGCGTGGTTCGTTCTGTTGCCAGGACGAGGCGTCGGCAATAGGCCGACGACTCCGTACCGAGATCTCCGGTCTTCCATGCGGTAGTCGTGGAGCCATCGCTTCTCGTTTCGTGTCAGCGTTTTTGCAGGTGCGTTCCCGTCGAGCACGGGCTTGATCCGATCCAGACGCTCGACGGCCACGTTCCAGTCGCGCGGGGATGCCGTGTCCAGCTTTTGGCTGACCACCTCAAGCCGCGGCTCCGCGTGCGTCCCAAGGGCAGTCATCGACCCGGAGCGGATCATGTCGTCAAACTGGGACGCGCCGAGCTCTCTGATCTTGCCAACGCCGTCCGACGCAGCCTCGCCTAGGAACGAGAGCTTCGTCCCGACGTTGATGATCTCGACGAGGCTTCCATTCCAGTCAAACCGTGCCCCTAGCGAGGGGATGACCGGTCCCACGCCAGCACCTGGCCCTGAGCTGACAAGCGGGCCCGGGTCAGCAACCGCCGTCGCGGAGTCGACGAACACCGGTGCGTGCGCTTGGTCATCGATGAGCGTCCGGTCCATGTCAACGTACAGGGTCCCGAGCACCAGCTGGCTGTAGAGAGCGTTAGCGATCGCTCCCTCAGCGAGCGGCCCTACCGACGCAAGCGGCCCGCGTGCGGCATGAATGAGATCGCGGATGACGATGCCTGGATTGTCGACGACGATGGTTCGCAATGCCGTCTCAAGGGGACCCTCCTCAGCCGGCGTCTGGCCGCAGTAGCGCTGCAGGAATCTGGCATTGCGCACTCGGACTGGGTTTATCTCGGCGTCAGACCGTAGCCGATACGTGAGCCCTACCTCCGCCGCAACTACCTCTGCCGGCGGGCAGCGCCATCCCTTGTCGTCTCGCACATACCGGGCCGGCAACTCTGCAGTGAGGCTGATTAGCTCGCCTTCAGTCTTCCATTCATTCCACTCGGCTCCAGTCTCTTTGAGCAGAAAGAAGTCCGGTGTGTGCTCGACCACAACGGGACGACCGTTCGCGGCCACGTAGCGAAGTTTGATCGGAGGTGCCTGGTCGTAGAACTCGAGGACGGATGGGTCAAACTCCATGAGCAAGCATGCCGACAGTTCAACCAGTCGCGATTCGAACTGAATCGTGAAGCCCATTTTCTTGCTTGGATATCTGCCCGAGACGTTCGACGCCCCGCTGCGAACGAGACGCGAAGGAGGCAAGGTTCTAGCTTGAGTGATCAGTGAGACGGCTGCGAGGGAGTATCCAAGCTGCTTCGACCATGCCTTGAACTGATCTTGGGTAAGCACATGCGTAGCTCCGTGCGTGTCGAAGGTTACGAGCTATGTCAGGCGTCCTATCCGTGGGGCCACGTAAGGTCGCATCGGGTAGGGCCGCGGGAGCAGCATATTGCCGATGTCAAGTGGTCTTCTTTTTTCGGGCCAAGTATGCCGCGAGGTGTCCGGATTATTCCGCGCGAAATCATAGCGAATTTTAGGAACGGACTGCCAACTCTTGAGCGGTGAAGTCGGTCAGCGAGGTGAAATGCTGCATTCCGACCATGAACCGGCCGGCATTCGTTCGTCCCGCGGAAGCGGTTCACGTGCGAGCGCGTTCCGCCTGGTCGCCAGACGCGGGAGGCGTCTGCCTCCGTTGGGATCGAATGTGGAGCTCGTCGAGCTGCTTGCGATACGCGTGAGCTCGAGCATTGCCACGCTTGGTGCCGCGCGACTGCCAGCGCTCGATGCGCTCTACGAGGTCTCGTCGTTTCCTATCCAATGCCGCGACGCGCCGCCGATCCGTGGGTGGCCCATCCTTGAGGAGCTGGCGGATGCGCTCCCTGGACACAGGTTCGTGCCCGAGGCGCACCAGTTCATCGGCAACCTCTTGCAGGGACAACCTCCGCTCGTACGGCGGCAATCCATTCCGTACGGCATACACCAGTAGGTATCTCGCAAGGCGTTCCGCGTAGGGTGTGTTCGACCGCGCGCCGATCTCCGCGAACCGCTTACGAGAGGGTCGTTCTGTCACGTTCGAGCCTCCTTGAAGAAGCGGGGAACTGCCTGCATCGAACACCGGCGGCGTCCGCCTTCTGCTTGTGGTCAGGCTTCTTGACCGCGAGGTCAACAGCGTTCAGCCTTGCGGCGTGCCGGCACAACCTCGCAAGCCCAAGGAACCTCGTCCTCAACCAGCCGACGCGACCACCAGCGCCGCGAGCTTCAAGCCACCTGACCCGGCGGCCGCCGCTCTTGAGGTCACGCATGAGGCCCCGGCCGCGAAGAACGCGGCGGCCGTCGCCCTCGGGCGCCTCGGCGGCCTCAAGGGCGGCAAGGCCAGGGCCGCATCCCTGAGCCCCGAGGAGAGAACCGAGATCGCACGGCGGGCGGCCTCGGCGCGTTGGGCGAATCGAGACCACCAAGGCTAGCGCTGGGTTCCTGCGACCAACCTTTCTTCCGGGTCGCTGACTATGTCGACCGCTAACGTTCTGCGCTGGCATAGGTTGACTATGCTTGAGCGGTCAAGCAGTGTCAAGTGGGATCTAGGTGTCGTCCTCAGGGAGGCGGCGTAGCCCCCCGCGTCACGGCGTCGCTCGGCGTCAGAAACCTTCCAGGGCGAACACTTCAACCATTTCATCCAGGTCGCGATCACTTCCCGGAGGACACATCCAGACAAGCACCGTGGGCACACCCGCGTCGCGCACCTGGACAAAGGCGTCGAAGAAGGCGAGCAGGATGAGTCCCTCTCGGCGAGGCATCACCGGGAAAATGATCTGATCAGGGAGTCCGCCGGGCGAAGGGCCTGGCTGCGGATGAATCCCGTCTGGGTACTTCCGGTGCAACGCCTCCACCAGTTTGCGATCGTATTTGACGTCTGCGATATTGACGAGTCGAAACGTACTCATGCATGGCCTTTCGAGTTCGAGGGTGATGTAGGCGACTCACCACCAACATAGCAGTGAACCTCAATCCGTTCAATCGGCTCCAGCCCTTGACGCGACCGCACGTCCATTCGTCACCGGACGAGCGACGTATGGGAACCTACAGCGCGACTGCCTCGCCGATATTCAGCTGCGACTAACGCGTCATTCCGTGCGAAATATCACCATTCGATCGGCAGACATGGTTGTACACCCCATCCCAGACAGGACCTGTGTTCTATGGTGTTGCAGCCGGCGGCTCTGGCCGGCCCTCTCTCCCGGGATGAGGCCCAGGCCGCCAACCCGGGGCTTGACCGCTCGATTCGACGGCGCGTAGGCTGGTGACAGGCTAGCTGGCACGGCGCGCTGGTGTAGTCGCCTGCTTTGCGCATCGACGAGCACGGAGTGGGGTGAGCGACAAGAGCGCGACCGAGTGGACCGATGCCAGCTGTAACCCCGTCACCGGCTGCTCGAAGGTCAGCCCTGGCTGTGCCAATTGCCTGGCGCGTCTGGATGCGACCCTCGATCGCGACGAGCTGGCCCTTGCCGAGCGGCAGCTGTCCAGTTAGCAATCAGAGTCAACCGGGAGCCAGCGCAAGCGGCTGGCGACATGGCCCGGCGCCTGCCTCATCTAGCGTCGGCTACTCGCTGCCTCCACGGGCCTTCGTCATAAGCGAAACCAGCAGATCCTTGTGTTTCATCAGGTCGGTCTTGCCAACACGCAATCGGTACTGGCCCCAACGAGCGTCGTAGTCCATAACGTCGAGTCCGGACGCGTCCAGGAGCGCCTGCGTCTCGTCTGACCGTTCCCCGCGGATGTCGACGCGAAGCCAGTCTTTCTGCGGTCGGAAGGACACGAAGTTGTTCGGGCGTCCGTCCTTAGCGAGGCCGATGTAGAACTTGTTGTACTTCAAATCGAGTCCCGGATCGAGCTCTCGCAGCCACGCGAGCATCTCGTCGGCCATCGTCAGCGTCTGCTTGCTGCCACGCTTTTCCCAGTAACCGCGGTCCGCTGGGACCCGCACATCCTCATCCTCGTCGACGAGTCCCAGCCGCTGCTCGTCGAGGACCTTAGAGAAGATGAGTGAGACGGTGTCTCCCAGCCTGATCGCGTTTAGCTGAATCGCGACGAGCGGAATGAACCCATTGAAGAGCCCGATCACGTTGAGGAAGCGGCCAGTAATGTCTTCGGCAACGACCACGGCAACGTGGTCGTACTGCGGATATCGCTTGCGTTCGATATCCCAGTATTCGATCGTACGAACGATGTGCGACTCATCTGTGCGGCCGAGTTGGATTTCGACCTCATAACGACGATTGGTGTCAGCATCCTGGAGCAGGAGGTCCAGCCGGCCAGCGCCAACGTGGGGCCGTTCGCGGTCCCGGAGTACGAGATCCCCTAATCCGAGTAGAGACGGATCCTCGCCGATGCGGTCCTGAAGCCAGATTTCACTGAGGTCAGGATGCGTCTTGAGCCATATGCGCTCGGGCTTGATGTAGGTCGGTGCTGGCAACTTGCGGTCCTAGATTTGGAGCGGAAGGGTGACGGTGAGCCTACGCCAGCTGCTTCCAGGTCGTGCCGCCCTTGCAGAACCAGAGGCGGCCCGAGGTGTCGACGAAGAGGTCGCCTTTCGCACCGCTAGACGGGTGAGTCGCGGCCGACGAGGGGCTCAAGCGCAACTGCGCGAGATTGCCCTTGAACACGCCGCCACGTCCCGTGGTCGACTCGCCGCGCACACCCACCGCGGTAGCGTCCTGGGAGGCGTAGCCGTACACCCCGGTCTTGGCCTGGGGCGCGACGGGAGAGGCGGAGTTGTCATTGCTGAAGCCGAGAATGCCGGTGCTGTTGGCGGCCGACCAGCCGATGGTGGCGGCTTGGCTACTGCCGCGGCTCTTGCCAAACACGCCGGTGCCCGACAGGCTGGTGCCGTGCACGGCGAGCGACGAGCCGCTCTCGCCGTAGACGCCGTAGGACGAGGTGCTGGTGCCGGAGACCCCGTAGTTCGAGGTGCTGGCGCCCGAGACCCCGTAGCCCGAGTAGCTTGAGGCATAGACCCCGGTGCCCGAGTAGCTGTCGCCGTAGACCCCGTAGCCTGAGTTGCTGAAGCCGTGGACGCCGGTGCCCGAGGTGCTGGCGCCCTGCACGCCGGTGCCCGAGCCAGAGTTGGGGAAGCCGCTCTGGAACGCGCTATTGCCTGAGATCACGGTAGCGTCGTTCTCGTCGTTGATTAAGTAGGCGCTCTGGATCGTCGCCTGGGCCGGCAGCGGCCGGGCGACGGCCTGAACGGCCGTGGCTGCGACCGCTCCGGCTGCTGCCGTGAGCAGGGCGCGGCGGGAACGTGAAGTCGTGGTGTCTATGGCCATGGCTGCCTCCTCTTCGCGGGAGGCAGCGGATCTGGGACCGCATGGGCGCCTCCGGCGGCTACAGGGGCATTGTGTGCGGCGCGGTCAATGGCCCCGGTCGCCGTGTGTCGTTGCTCCGCCGGCCGGCGCGGCTCGCCTTGCGCCATTCCGAGCTATCTCGCGCGGAAGCAGGTGTTACAGGTCATCCAGGTACTCCGTCAGCTCTGCCGACTCAAAGTCGTTGTCGAATTCGCGTGCCCGAAAACACTCGCCGTCCAAGGGACCGCCGGGCCAGTCGGGCTGGTCTTCCGGGTCGCCGGCCAGTGGTTGGTGGCAGACGGCGCAGATCAATCTGGGCGTTGTCGGGTCGAAAGAGTTGTACACGCGGGCATCGTACGTTGAGCCGTGTGCCAGCTCTGGTGGCACGACTCCTGCCGACGCACAGCCCCTTTGCGGGGTCCGGTGGCCGCTACCCCGAGTACCGGTACGGTCCCGAGCTGGTACTGACCCAATTCACAACACGCCAAAGGCTCCGGCCGCTGCCCGTGGCGCCCGAGTAGATGAGCACATCGTTCCGCGTGCATCGAACGCCGCGTGGCCATCGGAGTCCATGAAACAGCCCAGGTGGCCTCCCACCGCTCCTGTCGCGGTGTAGACGTAGAAGCCCTCGCCCGTGATGCCGTTCCAGCAGTCGCCACTGCCGGCCCGGACGTGGTACGTGCCCATCCGGTTGAAGAAGGCGGCGTCCATGTCGGTCGGCGACTGGAAGAGGTAGGAGCCGACGTTCGCGACGGGCGAACCGGACGGGGCGCACTCGAGTCCGGCGACGGCCAGCGGCGGCAGGATCGTGCTGTGAGCGCAGCTCGAGCGGAAGCGACCGGCACGTGCAACCGGATCAAGCGCTCGTAGGCCAGGGTGTCGCCATTCGGCGTCAGCTGTCGGTGATCACGGGAGGTTCCCAGGGCTGATCATTGAAGTTCCCCAGGTGGCCGAGGCGCTCCGGGCCTGACGACAGGTCCACCCGGAACGCGGGTGGGGCCCCGGCGATGCTGATGGTGTCTAGACCACGGCATCGGAGGAGCCCTGCTCCATGCTACAAAGGGAGAGACGTGGAAGTCCACGCATTGGCCGCTCGGGGATGGTCGATCTCGGGCATTGCCCGCCATCTCGGGCGCGATCGCAAGACGGTGCGCGCGTATGTCCGAGGCGACCGCCCGCCGGGCGCGCCAAAGCCACACTCTGGGGTAGAGCGACCGCGAGGCCGATTGCCTTGGCCTCGTCGGTGAGCGCCACTCCGATGAAGCGGCTTCCCTCGACGACGATGCGCCGGTAGATCGCGCCCACCACCTTTGCGCGTGCCGGCCGCGTCCGCTTTGCCTCAGGTTGATTCACTGTCTGGTCGCCTTCTGGTGGGACCGTGGATGTCATCAGTTGCTCTGGCTGGCCGCGAGTTGCTCTGCCGCCCATCGTGCGCGTATCGCGCTCCAGATCACGTTGTTGATCAGGCGTGCCCTGCGGGTCGATGCGTCTGAGTTGGCGAGCACGAGGTTGGGAGTAAACGACGTGAACACGAGATGTCCATCGCGAGTCGACCACGCCCCAAGTAGGTGCGCCTCGGTCCACTCGGTGGCCTCGCGAACATTCAACTGGTTCGCGAGCCGTGCAGCATCGACGCCTTCAGGCTTTGCCGGGAGCCATAAAAGTGTCACCAGTCCCCTCCCCAGCGCCGGATGTGGCTCGGCCGAGCGGATTTGGAGGAGCGCCGTCTGGGTTAACGTCGGTTCTGTCGAAGTTGCCGCCAGCCAGATTGTGCTGTGCGCCGCCGGGGCACCCACACGCTGCTTTCGGCCGACCTCGATCAAGGCATCGGTCAACAGTCGTCGTTCAACGGGGCCGCTGACTTCATGGTCGAGCGTGACCGGCCGCCTGCCGCGGTAGGGTATTTCGGCCGCGAGGGCGGATTCGTCGTAGGTCGCGATGACGACGAACGATGCGGCCTCACGAGCCGCTTCGGAGAAGTCTCCCCGAACGAACCCGGTGGGCCGCGAGCCCTGACGCCGGAATACGGCGCCTACCTCGAGCATATTGTCAGGTTCCGCTCGCCGTCCGCTGATCGGGTGCCCGCTTTCGGCGACGCGCCCGCCGATCCGTTTCTGCAACTCATCGCCTACCGCGGCTGATTCCGCCGCCTGTAACGCGACCGACGATTTCAAGTCATGCAATATCCATCGATTGCCGGCGTGCAGGTACGCGTTTGACTGCATCGAGACGCGGCCCAGGCCGGGTTCGAGAATCAGAGCGCTCAAATCAGCGAGCTCGTTCAACTGCGCGAGTTCGGACAGGACAACATGGCTGGGCTCGACATCGACGAGGACGTCCGTCTTGGCATGCACGTGGACAATCTGCTCACCGTGGCTCTCGCGCACGGGATCAGCCCAGACGCGCTGTCGCAGCCGGTGACCCCACCAACTGAACCCTCGGTCCTCGCGAACGGTCCAATCAGCATCAACCTGAAGCGCATCGGCGAGGGCGCTCACAACTTCCGGGCCGAGGTCGGCAAACGTCACTACCGTCTCCATTTCGACTGTCAGAGCGCCGGTAACGATACCCGGACCGTGCCCAACGGCGCGCAAGGCAAGCGGCCACCGGCGGCCAATCGTTGGTTCGCCTGACGCCCTACCCACGCATGCCCCGCCCGGGCGGTGAAGAGCATCGAGCCTCGAGACGGTCCCTGCCGATGCTTAGAATGCATCCTTGACGATTCGTCGCGCTCAAGAAGGGGACACGGCAACCGGCATGGACCAGATGCGCAACACCTCGGATGGCCTCGCCCGGGCCTGTCGCCTGATCCGGAACCTCCAAAGTTCACGTTGATCACCTTCACGCGGCGGTCCGCTTGAAGGTAGATGTTTCCGCTGCGGGACTGGCCGCGGGCATGTCCAACGAGCCCGCGGGCACGCACACAAGCCGCACGATCATGCTCGACGAGCTCAGGGCCCTACTTGCCGGCTGCGCTCGCGACGCGGCGTACGAGGACTATGCCGCTGCGGTCGTGGTCACGAACGTCCTGGGCAAGTCGACCCTGGCGACACGCAAGAAGTCGCTCCGACACCTGCGCGAGCTGTACTCGCTACGGGCCGACGTTCCGGTGTTCGCTGGCCTCAGGAGCCTCTGGTGGGACGATGCAGTGTCCCGACCCTTGCTCGCTGTCCTGTGCGCTGCGACGCGAGACCCGCTCCTTCGCGCGACGGCGGACGTCGTGTTGGACGCGCCCGTGGGCACCCGCTTGGGGGCGGGCGACCTGGCGAATGACATAGACGAGGCATTCCTGCACCGTTTCGCCGCCGGCGTCCGCGCGCGGATCGGACGGAACGTGGCGAGCTCGTGGACGCAGTCTGGCCACCTCGGAGGTCGAACGAACAAGATTCGCATGCAGGCGCGAGCGACTCCGGCAGCGGCTGCGTACGCGCTCTACCTCGGGCACCTCGCAGACGAGACGGGCAGCGCCCTGTTCCGCACACTCTGGGCGAGGCTGCTAGACGTTCCCGAAGGCTCGGTTCGCGACCTCGCTGCCGGAGCGTCTCGCCTCGGATGGATCACCTATCGGTCGGCGGCGGCCATGACCGAAGTCACTTTCCGCCACCTCGAGAGCACCTCTGCGGCGCCGAGCGAGGTGTTCGTATGAGCGCAGATCGTATCGACCAGCTCGTCACGGAGTACGGGAACCAGCTTCGGCTTCCGTGGTCGCGGACCCTGGCTGGACCGCAGCGCATCTGGATGGTCGTCTATGACCCGGAGCTCGAGCGCCGCCTGCGGCTCAAGCTTGAGGAGTTCGCGATCGAGACGCGTGAGGCCGGTCACGCGTGGCAGCTGATCGACCTCACCCCCACGTTCGCCGAGTGGCTGGCCGCGAATGAATACCGCGACGCCTACTTCGCTGAGCCCGAGCTCCTCGGCAACTCCCTCGGCGGCTACGCCGATGCCCTCGCGGCACGCGTCGAGGCGGTACTCGCTGACGAGAAGCTCGGCGACGATGCGGTTGTTGCAATTCTTGGGGCTGGCTCGCTTTTCCCGATGGCCCGGACGTCCGAGCTGCTCGACCGCGTCGCCCCGGCGGTCAGAGGCCGACTCCTCGTCTTCTTCCCCGGCCATGTCGATGGCTCGAACTACCGCCTGCTCGACGCACGCGACGGCTGGAACTACCTCGCCGTGCCGATCACGATTGGGGGCTGACTCGTGGTGACACTCAACCGCGCCGTCTTCGCGCAGGATCCGACAGGGTTCGTGATCCCCAATGACGGCGTGGCTCGCGTTGGCATGCCCTCGACCCCGCAGCAGTGGGACACACTCCGCTGGGAGCTCCAGTCGTTCGTGTGCGACGGTGAGTACCGGGTGGGTCTTGAGCGGATCCTCGGCACGTATCTCGCGCGGCTCGGTGAGTCCAGGCAACCCGCCGCGTGGGTGAGCGGCTTCTACGGCAGCGGTAAGTCGCACCTCGCGCGCGTCCTCGACGCCCTCTGGCGCGACGTGATGTTTCCAGACGGAGTGAGCGCTCGCGGCCTGGTCCAGGTCCCAGGGGACATCAGCGACCACCTGACCGACCTGTCGAACGCCGGTCGGCGAGAAGGCGGGCTGTGGTCCGCTGCCGGCACCCTCAGCACCGGGGTCGGGTCGAGCGTCCGCCTCGCGATCATGGGGATCGTCTTCCGCGCGGCTGGGCTGCCGGAGAAGTTCAATCAGGCCAAGTTCGTGCTCTGGCTTCGCGAGGAGGGGCACCTCGAGACCGTCGAGAAGGCCCTTAAGGCCGAGGGCCGTACCCTCTCTGTCGAGCTCAGCAACATGTACGTCTCGGGCGCGCTCGCCGACGCCGTGATGGCATCGGTCCCCAGCATCGCTACCTCCCGAGCAGATGTTCACCAACTGCTGCGCGAGAGCTACCCGACGGTCACCGAGATCGGCAGCGATGAGCTTCTGACCTCCCTGCGGGCAGTAGTGGCCTCGTTCGCATCCAAGCCCAACCGCGTTCCGCTAGTCCTGGTCGTGCTCGACGAGTTGCAACAGTTTCTCGCCGAGGATCCCAACCGGACGCTCGAAGTCCAGGACATCGTGGAGCGGTGCTCCGAGGAGTTCGAAGGTCGCTTCCTGTTCGTCGGAACCGGCCAGATGCAGCTCGGCTCAACCCCGGCACTTCAGAAGCTGCGCGACCGCTTCACCGTTCAGGTCGCCCTGTCCGACAGCGATGTCGATCGGGTCGTCCGCGCCGTGGTCCTACGCAAGGACCCGACGAAGGCGGCCGAGGTCGCAGCCGTTCTGGAGAAGGCGAGCGGCGAGATTAACCGCCAGCTCGGTGGCACAAAGATCGGCGCCCGCGGCGATGACGCCAAGGACCTCGTCGCCGACTACCCCCTCCTCCCGGCGCGTCGTCGCTTCTGGGAGGCCATTCTGAGATCGGTGGACAGCGCCGGCAAGGCGGGCCAACTCCGGGCGCAGCTCCGGATCGTCCTCGAGGCGACGCAGGATGTCGCAGGGGCTCCGGTCGGGACCGTCATCGCCGCTGATGCGATGTACGACCCGATCCTCGCCGATCTCCAGCAGTCCGGCGTGCTGCCCAGGGACACGGCGACCTTGATCGCTGGACTCGAAACGGACCCGCTCAAGGCCAGGATCGCCAAGCTTGCATTCCTGATCGCACGGCTTGAGGAAGCGGGACCGCTCGCGACCGGCGTGCGCGCCGCCGTCGACACCCTGTCGGACCTGCTGGTCGACGACCTCGTCGCCGGTGGGGCAGATGTCCGGCGACGCGTCCCGGAGGCCGTCGCCGAGATGACGGCGCAGGGAACTCTCCTCGATGTCGACGGCCAATACATCCTTCAAACCCCCGTCGCTGCCGAGTGGCTTCAGGCCTTCCAGCACGAGTTCGCACGCCTTCGGAACGACGATGTCTGGCAGGCCGACCGTCGGAGCCGGGTCGTTCGCACGGCGATCGGCGAGCAGATCGCCAAGACGACCCTCCAGCACGGCAACTCGAAGGTGCCGCGGAAGGTCGCCCTCCACTTCGGGGACGCACTTCCGGCGTCGGCAAGCGGCGAGATCCCCGTCTGGATCCGAGACGGCTGGTCCACGACCCTGAACGCGGTTCAGGACGACGCTCGGGCTGCCGGAACGGACAACCCGGTCGTGTTCGTGTTCATCCCACGGGTCGATGCCGACGCGATCCGAGACGGATTGAGCGCTGAGGGCGCAGCAGAAAACGTGGTTCACGGCCGGCTGACACCGATGACCGACGAGGGGATGCAGGCCCAGTCGGGCATCGCCTCTCGTGGCCATGCGGCAACCATGCGGCTCGCATCGGCCGTCACCGGGCTTCTGAACCAGGCCCGGGTCTTCCAGGGCGGTGGCAATGAGCAAACCGGTACCTCCCTCAAGGCCGCCGTCGAATCTACCGCCGACGCGTCCCTAACTCGCCTGTTCCCCCGCTTCGCCGACGGCAACGATCCGAACTGGGGCAAGGTCGCGGAACGCGCCAAGCAGGGCAATGCCAATCCGCTTGGGGCCCTGGGATACGTGGGGGAGGCGGACCAGCAGCCGGCCTGCGCCGAAGTCCTGCGCTACCTCTCGAGCGGGCAGAAGACCGGCAAGGACGTCCGCGCCCACTTCATGGGCGCCGAATTCGGTTGGCCTCAGGACTCGGTCGATGGAGCCCTCTATGCCCTGGTCGCCACGGGTCACTGCGCGCACGACTGAACGGGGCCCCCGTCAACGCGACCGCGATCCCGCAGAACAGCATCGGAACCGTGGCGTACCAGGTCGAGAACGTTGTCCTGCCGGCGGGCGTCAAGATCGCGGTCAAGGGCTTAGTGATCTTCCCCGGGGCAAATGAGACTCATGCCACGAGGAGCTCAGCGAGCACCGGCGCGACGGCGGCGAGTGACGGGACGTGTTCGAAGCCACGGTCGACGAAGGGCGTTCCGTCGAAGCGTTCGGCTGGTGTC
>JBBRYO010000009.1:0-42617 GCA_038237595.1 Candidatus Limnocylindrales bacterium
CCGCCGCTCCAGCAGCCAGGCGGCTGCCTGCCAGGTGTTGGGCAGGCGCTTCAAGGCGGCGCTGATCACGAGGTTGACCAGCATCGAGCGCGCCTCGGCCTCGGCTGCTTCCACAGCGGCGGCGAACTGCGGGTCACGCTCGGTCCAGCGGCGCAGGGTCTCGCGGCTGATGCCGGCCAGGTTGGCAGCGTCGCTGCGGGTCAGGCTGCGGCGGAGAGCCCCGAGGACCGCCTCCTGGCGCTCGGGCGTCATCTTGATGGGGCGGCCCCTAGCCACGACGTGCCTCTTGCCCGGTAAACGCCTGCCAGCGTTCGATGGCTTGCTGGGCATAGCGCGGATCGAGCTCCATGGCGTAGCAGCGCCGGTTGAGCGTCTCGGCCGCGATGATCGCAGTGCCCGAACCCACGAAGGGGTCGTACACGATCTCGCCGGCCTGCAGATGGTTGGCGATAGGGGTCTCGAAGAGGAGGACCGGCTTCTGTGCGGGGTGGTCCTGCTTCTCTTCGGTGGAACCCCCCATGATCATCTTGGGGCTCGGCGCTTCCCAGACCGTGGACTGGCTGCGCTCGCCCAGGAAGGGGATCGAGACGCCTTTCTTACGCACCACCCAGCAGGGCTCGTGGCGCCAGTGATACCAACTGCGGCCCATGGCGAAGAGGCCCTTGTCCCAGATCACCTGGGCCACGATCTCGAAGCCGATACGAGTCAGTCCCTCGGCGACCGCGGCCGCGTGGACGCCGGCGTGCCAGACGTAGCCGACCGCCAGGCTGGGGACCAGCGCGAAGGCCTCGGACCAGTCGACGCGGGTGTCGCCCGAGAGCGTGGTGTTGCGATGGCCGGCGGTCCGCTTGTGTCGCGCCAGGGGCGCGCGCGTGCCCTCGTCACCGTCCCCAGGCACGTCGATGCGCATGTATGGCTTCTCGGCCGGTCCCAGTGCGTTGTAGACGCCGTCGCGCCAGGTCGGGTCAAGCGACACGCCGTATGGCGGATCGGTGGAGAGGAGCCTCGGCTCGGCGCCGTCGAGGAGCCGTGCGACATCCTCGGCGTTGGTCGCGTCACCGACCAGCAGCCGGTGCTCGCCCAGCAACCACAGCTCGCCTGCCTGGACGTAGGGATCAGCTGGGACCGCCGGCACGTCGTCCGGGTCGGTGCGCGCCAGGCGTCGTGGCTCGAGGTCCCTGAGTAGTGCCAGCAGTGCCTCGTTGTCTGTGTCGAGACCGGCCAGCAGCTGGCGCAACTTGTCCGCATCGACCTCGGCCATGGCAGCCAAGGGATCGAGCGTTGCCAGCACCAGCGCCTCTTCCTTCTCGGACAGCTCGACGTAGGTGACGGGCACCGTTGCCTCGCCACGGCGCGCGGCCAGTTCGACCCGCAGATGGCCATCGACGAGGTGGCCGGTGACGCGGTTGACGAGCACCTGCTGCACCCAGCCGACCTCGGCCAGGGCTCCGTCAACCGCGTCCTGCTGTCCCTTCGGGTGCGATCGCCAGTTCTTGGGATTGGCGACGAGCGCCGCCGGTGACTCCTCGCCGTGGCCCACGATCCTGTTGCGAAGCGCGGGCGCAGAGGTCACGCTGCGTACCACGCGAGGGGATCGTCATCCGACAGCGGGCGGGTCCCCGAGACCCCTTGGGGGCACTCCCACCCGGCGTGCCGCCGCGCTCGCCTTCTGTGAAGATTGAGTCGCTCGGACCGCGACCGCGCACATACCGTGTGAGTGCCCGAATAGACCGGGCGCCGCTACGCGGAAGAGGCGTGGATACCGAGCTGATCGGACGGGCGCAACACGGAGACGAGGAGGCCTTCGCGAGCCTCGCCGTCGCCGTGGGTGACCGCCTCCACGCGGTGGCGCACAGGATCCTGCGCGACGCCGACCTTGCCGAGGACGCGACGCAGCAGGCGCTGCTCGCCATCTGGCAGGACCTTCCTCGGCTCCGCGACCCGGCGCGCTTTGACGCCTGGCCGTACCGGCTCCTCGTGCGCGCCTGCTACAACGAGGGACGCCGGACACGCCGTTGGACGCCCAATCTCCGCCTCCTCCCGGCCGACGAGCCGGCGGTCGCGGAGGGCCTGAGCTCGGTCGTCGATCGCGACCAGCTAGAGCGTGGCTTTCGCCGACTTTCCATCGACCATCGGGCAGTGGTGGTCCTCCATCACTACCTCGACCTGCCGCTCGACGCGGTCGCCGAGGCCCTCGGCGTCCCCGTCGGGACGGTTCGATCCCGACTACATCACGCGATGCGCGGCCTGCGCGCGGCCCTCGAGGCCGATGCCCGGCCAGCGGCGCAGGAGGTTGCCCGGAGAGCACCGATCTCGACGTCACCCGCATCGTTCGGTCGTGGCTGGAGGAGGGCCCCACGGCACTCCCGGTCCGCGTCCTGGACAACGTGCTCGACAAGCTCCCCGCGACCCCACAGCGCGGATCACGATGGCCGGCGCCGAGGTTCTTTCAGGCAGCCTCCGCGACGAGGCTGCTGGTGTCAACTGCTGTGATCGTGGTCGTCGTCATTGGCCTCAGTCTCCTGCCCCCATCGGATCGCAATGTCGGGGGACCAACTCCCAGCGCCTCGCAGACGCCGACCCCCTCTCCGTCGCGGGGTCCGACTCCGACCCCAGTGCTGATCTGGAGCCCAGCGGCCCTGGATCGGGACTGGCCGGTGCCGATTCGCCCCGAACCCGCCGGAGACGTGCTCGTGGTTCCGCTCGAGAAGCAGGACTCCGGCGGGTGGCAATACACGGATTCGTCGGGCGATATCGGGTCCTCCGTCGTCCCGTGGATGGACATCGTGAACGTCCACGGCGAAGGGCCCGTGTATCTCGACCTCGCCGGGGACATCCCGCTGCCGGTCGCTGATCCCACCGAGCGGTGGATCGCGTACGGATTGGTTTTGGATACGAACCGCGACGGAGTACCCGACGTGAGGCTCGGGATCGACAACATCCCGGGAACGGGCCATCGGGCATGGCGCACCGACCTTGCGACCGGGCAGACCTTGTCAGCGGCCGGACCGCCGTATGGTGAGGTTGGCATCTACCAGTTTCCCTACTACTTCTTCCACCCCTTCTTTCCCGGCGAAGGCTTCCTCGTGTCCGCCCGGCAGGCGAGGTTCAGCGGGGCAGGCTCCGGCGGGCTTCCCTTCTACGCATGGGCAGCCCTGATCGAGGGCGGCCGGGTCGTGGCCACGGACTACGCCCCGGATTTCGGGTGGCTGGATCCGAGGCCCGCGGCTCCAAGGCGATGATCGCCGGGCGCAAGCCACCGTATCGACCGCGTTAGACCGAATGTTGTACTGCCCGGGCTGCGCCGGCGCCCATACAGTTTGAGCGTCCGGAACCACCGGGGCGCCGTCGGAGCGGACGAGAGACCCAACCCGCCTGGGACCAATCCGATCCCAGCCGCTCCGGAGCCGAGTGGAAACGAGGGAGGAACCGATGGCCGGACAACGGCCCTTTCCCGCAGCTGCGCTGCTCGCGGCGTTGACGCTCCTGGCCACTGCATGCGCGTCGGCAACGCCGACGGCCGCGCCACAGATCACAGCCGTGGCAACGCGCGTCCAGGCGACGCCCTTATCCGCAACACCCGTGTCTGCGACGCCTGTGCCGGCGACGCCAGTTCCAGCTGCCACGCCGGCGCCCCTCAACATGGCGCTTGGCCGACCCGGCATGTACTTCGTCACACCGTTCAAAGACTCGGATGAGTGCCCCTTGGCGCCTACAACCACGGCGACCAGACCGCCATGCGACCCCACCGTGGACGACTCAATCCGCTTCACCTTCACGATTCCCGACGGGTGGTCGGTGATCCCCTGTTGTCCCGCGATCTGGCTGCCGCGCGAGCATGCCGATGCACCCAACGGGGCCGGGATGGTCTTCGGACGTGGCGGCTGGTTGCACGGCGATCCGTGTCTCACCGACGCCGCCCCGATACAGGACATCCCGGTCGGACCCACGGCAGAAGACTTCGCCAGTGCCCTGGCGGCCCACCCACTGCTCGACGTCACGGCGCCGGTCGACATCACACTTGCCGGCTACCACGGCAAGTACGTGGACCTGCAGATCCCGGCTGACATCAGCAAGTGCCCGACCTCGTATTGGCCATGGGAGCCCGGGATCTACGCACAGGGGCCGGGAAGCCGCTGGCACCTCTGGATCCTCGACGTGAACGACATCCGCGTCGTGGCCCAGACGCAGGACTACGAGGGCACCCTCCCTCAGCGCAAGGCAGAGCTCAAGGCGATGGTGGATTCGATCCAGATCACACCCTGAGGGGATCCATCGACCGCGTCCTTCGATCCGCGATCGGCGGCGTCCGTTCGGGCGCCGACTCCATCAACGCCGTGGTTTGGGAGTCGGGTTGACGTCACCGGGAGGCTACGAAGGCGGCAGGTCCGGACGTAGTAGAGGGGTACGACGAAGGCCGCGTGGACGGCGATGGGCAGCATCAGCGACCCCGTCCGTGCACGATGACACCGGCGATGAGTCCGTCCGCGCCGACTGCAAGGACGACTGGGATCGGGTTGCCGGTGAAGTCGGGGCCGAGGTGGACGAGCCCGAAACGATCGCCTGAAGGACGAGGGCGCCAGAGAATGGGGGGAGTCCACCGTGCCGTGGTTCGCCGCATGCTGATCAACCAAGGGCCCCGTTTGTTCGGAATATGCCGGCCCCACATCGTATGTGCGGGATCAGGGCCACCCACCTCATCGGCGCCGGAGCCCGGCGCAGATTCTGTCCCGGGCTGAGCGTGGGTCGGCACAACCGGTCTGCTGCCGCACCTCTGCCAAGGCCGGGCTGGGCCGATTCCCGCACATTGCACGTGGGGGCCACATATGCCGGGCGAACGTCGACGAGACGCCGCGGCCGCGCTGGCCACGGCACTCCGCCCCCGGCACGCACGCGACACTCGCCACCCGCAGCGGCGCCGCATCGCGACGCCGCTACAATCGGCCGCGTGAAGGCGCACGGTTTCCGCGGCGGGCAGATCATGGGGATCCGCATCCCCACCCTGATCGAGGAGAACGACGCTAAGCGCTGTGCCGGCTGCGGCGAGCCGATCAGCGGCACGCCGTTCCGCGTCTCGATCATGGACACCGTCTCTCGCGAGGCGCCACCCAGCTGGGCGACGCGTGCGCCGCTCAACCCCGGCCCCCACGAGTTCCATGCCGACCCGAGCCACTTCCGCGCCTGGGCGCGGCGCCGCGGCTTCTTCTACTGCCGACTCTCGGAAGTCAGGGAGCTGATGCGCCCCGTGCCGCTCCCCGGCGAAGAGCCACGCTTCGGTCTGTGCGATGGAAACCATCGCGAATCCCACGAGTTCGTTCCCGCCTGACCCGGCCAGGCTGACACATCCCACGAGGCGACCCTGAACGCGCTTCTGCCCGCCCTGACCGCGATTTTTGCCGTCTGTTTCTTCGCCGCGCTGATCGACCAGTGGCGGGAGCGGCGCCGCGCCTATCAGCTCATCTGGGCCATCGGGATGCTGTTCTTCGCCGTCGCGGCGGCATGCGAGGCGTTCGCTGCGATCGGCGGATGGAATGAGCTGCTGTATCGCGCCTGGTATCTCACCGGCGCGGTCTGGACGGCAGGCTGGCTCGGCCTGGGAACCGCCTTCCTTCTGGCGAAAACGCGCTTCGGCTACGCCATCACCCTGAGCCTCTTCCTTGCCGGCCTGTTCACCTTCCTCGCGGCTCGCCGGCCTGAATACGCAGGAGCCGGCGCCGTGCCCTTGCTGTACTTCGCCGCCGCCGCCGCGCTGGCCCTCGCCGTTGCGGTCGAAACCTATTTCCAGGACGAACGCTGGCCGCGCTTCGCCGCCGCGGCGGTCGTCGGCGCAACCTTCATCAGCATCGGCCTGATGGCAACGGCGACGCTGCCGGCGCCCGGCTACGCACTGGATCCGGTGACTGGTGTCCCGGTAGGCACGATCCTGCCCGTCAGCCTGCGCCTGTTGACGCCGTTCATGAACATCACCGGGACATTCGCACTGGCGCTCGGCGCGCTCTTCTCTGCGTACATGTTCATGCCCAAGATGCGGGTGCTGGACTACTCGCTTGACGCCGGCCAGTCGGGCGACCAGTTCCTGTTCAACCTCGCAATTGCCCCTGTCGCCATCACGGTCAACTTCGTGGCCTCGCTACCCGGCGCAATCCGCGACCTCTTCGCGGGTCGGCTCCATACGCGCGTCCCCGCCACGCTCCTGATCGCCATCGGCGCGATCGTGGTGGGCAGCGCCGACACGCTGAACCGTTTCGGATCCACCGGGCCGTACCAGCTCGCGAAGCTGGTCGGGGTGATGCTGCTCTTCGGCGGTTTCCTCGTCTCGGTAGAGACGTTCAGGGAGATTCGCGTGCCATTCACGCGCCGTGTCCTGCGTGGGGGGCGGCGCGAGTCTGGCGAGCTGGCCGAACACTGATCTGGCTATCGCGCGAACCCCGGCGCGCCTGACGGTGGCCTCGAATCGCACGTCCGGCTCGGCCCTGGCCACCGGCCTCCTGGGCCCCGCCCTGATCCTCCTGTAGGCGATCGGGTTCGCCTCGGCCGGCACCACCCCGCGCCTCGCGGCGGAGCAGGGACTCACCACCATCAGCTTCATCACCTGGCGATCCGCCGTCGACGCGATCGCGGTGGCCTTGGTGTTTCGCGCTGATGCTGGCTCTGGGAAAGATGCGCCTGCCTCGCGCGGGGGAGCTGTCGCGTGCCGACCGAAGCTCCCTTGCCCTGGTGGCCATCGGCTCAACGTTCGTCAACCTGGCCATGTTCATCGCCTTCAGTCGGACGACGATCGCCCTCGCGATGATCCGCTTCTACACCTATCCGGGCCTTGTCACCGCTGGGCGCCGTGCGCTTCCTCGGGGAGCCGCTCGACCGCGTCCGCGCCGGTGCGTTGGCCGTCGCGTCCATGGGCTTGGTCGTCGTCCTCGCGCCGTCGCTGCTCCAGAGCGGGCTCCGGTCGGTGTGATCCTGGCCGTGCCCTTCCTGGGCGAGCATCCTTAACCCTTCCAGGTTATGGGCGGTGCCGCTGAGCGGCTCCTCGTTGAAAGCGTCCACTCGACGGTCTGAGCGCTCACCCCGCGACCTCTGTCGAGTCACCAGCCAAGAGAGCGGCCCTATACTGCGAGACCCGCTGACGCCAGCGTCAATGGCGCCGGGCAGGGCACCAATTCCGCACGGCGAGGTTCGATGCGCGTCCGAAAGGCGGTCTTCCCGGCCGCGGGTTGGGGGACCCGGTTCCTGCCAGCCACCAAGGCGCAGCCCAAGGAAATGCTCCCGCTCGTGGACAAGCCGGTCATCCAGTACGCGGTCGAAGAGGCCGTGGCGGCCGGTATCGAGCAGGTCATCATCGTCACCAGCAGCCAGAAGCGGGCCATCGAGGACCACTTCGATCATTCATACGAGCTGGAGCACCTGCTAGAGACCAAGGGCGACATCGAGATGCTGCGGCGCGTGCGGCAGATCGGCGACATGGCACAGATCAGCTACGTGCGCCAGAAGGAGCAGCTCGGCCTCGGACACGCCGTGTTGATGGCCAAGGAGCTGGTCGGCCACGAGCCATTCGCGGTCATCCTCTCGGACGACGTCGTCGTCTCGGAGGTCCCGTGTATTGCCCAACTCATCGACGCCTACCGCCGCACCCATTCGTCGGTGGTGGCGGTCATGGATGTGCCGCGCGAAGAGACGCAGCGCTACGGCGTTATCGATCCCGACCTCGACGGCCCGATCGACGACCCGCGCCTGCACAAGGTCCGCGGCCTCGTGGAGAAGCCGGATCCGGAGCATGCCCCGAGCAACCTGGCCATCATCGGCCGCTACGTCCTGACGCCCAAGATCTTCGAGAAGCTGGAAGCGACCCAGCGAGGCGCGGGCGGCGAGATCCAGCTCACCGACGCGATCGAGGCGCTGATGGACGAGCAGGACGTCTACGGCTACGAGTTCGAGGGCAAGCGCTACGACGCCGGCACCACGATGGGCTGGCTCAAGGCCTCGGTCGAGCTCGCGCTGGAACGCCCGGACATCGGGGCGGAGTTCCGGCAGTACCTGCAATCGGTCGACCTTCAGTGACCTCGGGCTCCGGCTGAGGCGCGCAGGGCATGGCTGAAGCGGGACGCATTCTGGGGGGCCGGTATCGCCTGATCGAGCTGATCGGACAGGGCGGCATGGCCACCATCTACCGCGCCCAGGACCTCCAGCTCGGGCGGGACGTGGCGGTCAAGCTGCTGCGCGCGGAGTACGGCGCCGACTCGGCCTTCCTGGCGCGCTTCCGCCACGAGGCGCAGGCCGCAGCCGCGATGAACCACCCCGACGTCGTCCAGGTCTTCGACTACGGCACCGACGCCGCTGGGCCGTTCATCGTCATGGAGCTCGTCACCGGCGGCGATCTGGCCGCGGTCCTCCGGGAGCGCGGCCGCCTGCCTCCGACCGCTTCGGCCCGGATCGGACAACAGATCGCCGATGCCCTCGAGGCTGCCCATGCTCGCGGCATCGTCCACCGCGACATCAAGCCATCGAACGTGCTGCTCACCAGCGACGGGCGGGTGAAGGTCGCAGACTTCGGGATCGCTCAGGCGTTCTCCGAGTCCCAGCTGACCGTCCCCGGCATGACGATGGGGAGCGTCCACTACTTCAGTCCGGAGCAGGCGCGCGGCGAGATTGTGACGAGCGCCTCCGACATCTACTCGGCCGGGCTCGTGATGTACGAGATGCTCACCGGGGGACGCGCGTTCCAGGGTGACTCGGCGGCCGCAGTGGCAGTGGCTCGGCTCTCCGCGCCGCCACCGTCCGCGCAGGCCGTTCGACCCGACGTGCCAGGGTCCCTCGACGCGATCGTGCGCTGGACGCTCAACGTGGACCCCCGCGGACGACCGACGGCCACCGAGCTGTCCCTGGCACTTGGCCGCTTCCTGGCCGATCCGGACGGCACCTCGAGCTACGCGTCGGTTGCGCAGGCTCCGCTCCCGCCGAGTCCGTACGCCGAGACCGAGACCGCCGCCTCCGGAGCGACACCCTGGGGCTGGGTTGCCGCGATCCTGGGGCTGCTCGTCCTCGTGGCGGCCGGCATCCTGATCTTCCTGCTCATCAGCGGTGGCGGGGGCAGCCCGTCGCGCAGCCCCACGCCAGTGCCGGTGGCGGTGCCGACCCTGACCAACCTGACCCTCGCCGACGCACAGCGCGCTGCCGATGGCCTTCGGCTGAAGCTCTCAGTGGCACAGCAGACGGACCCCGGAACTCCCAACATCGTCCTTGCGCAGTCGCCGGCGCCGGGCACAGCTGTCGCGCCCGGGAGCACCATCAACGTCACCGTATCGACGCAGAGTCCGACCGTGATCATCCCGGACCTGCGCGGCTTCAGCGAGCAGGATGCCGTCGCCGCGCTCTTCGCGGCCGGTCTCCAGGCCGGCGGCCGCTTCGAAGCCTTCGATCCAGACGTTGCGTTCGGCCTGGTGGTTCGCACGGATCCGCGCGCCGGGCTCTCGGTCGCGCGCGATACGCCGATCGATTACTGGCTGTCGCAGGGGCCCGAGCCGTCGCCGAGCCCGAGCCCTTCGCTCTCGCCGAGCCCGCGCCCGCGCCCGAGCCCGAGCCCGAGCCCGAGCCCAAGCCCTTCGCCATCCCCGTCGCCGAGTGCGTCGCCGAGTGCGTCGCCGAGTGCGTCGCCATCTCCGTCCCCGAGCCCGTCGCCATCCCCAAGCCCAAGCCCCAGCCCGACGCCCGCCCCGACGCCGACGCCCGCCCCGACGCCGACGCCGACACCGGTGCCGACCCCGACGCCGACACCGGTGCCGACCCCGACTCCGACGCCCGTGCCGACGCCGAGCCCGAGCCCCAGCCCGAGCCCCAGCCCGAGCCCCAGCCCTTCGCCGACGCCGGCGTTGGTCGCCAACTACCAGTGCGAAACCGTGGCCGTGGCACGCACCCAGATCGAGGAGATCGGCCTCGTGGTGGGGATGATCGCGCCGCCGCCTCCGGGCAGCGACGACTCATGGATCGTCCTTGACCAGGCGCCGCAACCGGGAGCCACGGCCGCGCCGGGTTCGGCCGTGGACCTGCTCGTCGAGACAGCCGACAACCCCTGTCCCTGATACCGAACGCCTGATCGGCTTCCGCACAGAATGCTCCGCAGAACGGACCTGCGGCAGCTACACTGCTGAGCGTGGCGATGTGGCGATGCCCGCACTGTGGCACGCCCCAAGCGGAGACGAACCGCTGTTGGGCCTGTTCCCGGTCCCCCATGACCTGTTCGACCTGCCGCAACTTCCGCCGCGGCGTCGCCGCCAGGCTCGGGTATTGCGCGCTCGACAAGACGCGCGCCGTGCTGACCGGGGAGGAGATCCGGGCCTGCTGGCAGGCCCCCGCGATCCTCGAGCCGGCCGAGGGCCTCTTCGAGTCACTCAACACGCTGCTGACGCCGAGCCCCTCCGCGTCGCTGGCGATGGCCGGCTCCGGGAGCCAGTCGGTGGCGTCAGTGTCGGCGTCGCTGCCTCGGGCGATCGGCCGGACGGCGGGTCATCGCGACCGGACCCGCCCTTCAGAGGGAGAGGAATCCGATCACGTCCCGGGCCGGCTGCGCGAGGTTCGCGATGAGGGAGTCCGCGCCAGGCTCGGCCGCCTCACGGGACAGGCATCCTCAGCTGCCGCGGCTGCGTCGGCTGCCGCCCTGCCCATGCCGGAGATCGGGACGCGCGCTCGGAGGGCGGTGCCGATCGCGGCATCGACCCAGATCGCGCGTGAGGGCCGGTTGATCGAGGCTCCGCTTGTCAGGCCATCCCGCCGGCTCATGTCGGCTGCGGATCGAATGGCGGCCGAGGGGTTCCGTGCGGCGGCCGCAGCTGCGCCTGCTCCCGCCTCACTTGACCTCGAAGGGGGCGGTCTTCCGGAGGGTGACCCCGTCGGTTAGCGTGACCGAGGCGGTCACGAATCCGGTCCCCACTTCCGTCGAGTCGCGGGCGAGCGTGATCCCGAGCCAGCTGGCCGTGCCGTGGTCGGTCGTCGTCTCATTGGTGGACGTGGGCTGGCCGGGCGCGGAGACGCTGAAGGTGACCGCCACTCCGTCAACGGCCTGGCCATTGGAGTCGAAGACAAGCAGGTCCACGTCGAACGTGGCGGGCAGCCGGCGCAGGCGGAACCTGTCCCGCGAGAGCGTCAGCTGCGCATCCGCCTTGCCTGTACCGTGGACAACCGTGCGCGAGCTCGTCGCGGTGTTCCCGACAGCGTCCACCACGCTGATGGTGAGCCTGTTGCCACCGGGGCCGAGCTCTATGGTCGTCTGGAAGCTGCCGTCCGCGGCCGCGGTCACCTCGGATTTCGCGCTGTTCGAGGCGTTCGAGACCTTCACGGCGACGCCGGCCTCCGTGATGCCTCGCACCTCCGCGGAGGGGTTGTTGATCACGTCTCCGTCCGCCGGCGCGCTGACGCGGAGGCCGGGCGCCACCTGGTCGAGCGTGATCGTGACGGCGGTGGAAGTCGGTCCGGCGCCTCCGGGGCCGACGAACGCGGCCGTGATGCTGTTGTCGCCGCGCCGCAACGGAATGTTCCTGACCGTCATCGTGGCGCCCTTCCCCACGGCGACCTCCCGGACCTGTTTGCCGTTTCGATAGATGCGGAGGTGGAGGTCCTGGCGGGGCACGGAAAGGGTCGGGATCGTGATCACGGCCGTCCATGAGGCGACCTTCGTGACCGCGGCGTCGGGGGCCGTGATGACGGGGGCGGCATCAGGCACCGCCGTTCCGTCGCTCAGCTGGCTCGAGTGACCAGGGACGCTCGAAACGCTGGGGCGCGGAGATCCGGAGCCCGCCGGACCGTGGTTCCCAGACAGGATTCCCCCGGCGAGCACCACGGTCCCGCCGATCGCGACGATCGCCGCCACGATGCCGATGCGCTTGGGCCACGAAAGCGGCGGCCTGACCACGGATGTGGTCTGGGTGCCGATGCGCGTCTCGTCGCCTTCGGGAGGGCGACCGATGCGCCCCGTTCGTCGCGCGCTCGCCCTCGGTCGCTGGGGGCGGCGTACGTGGGGATCGGGGTCGGCCATCCGCCCTGATTCTCGCAGAGCGGTGGCCGTTCTGCGACGCATCCTGTACGAATCCGGCGATGTGGTGCGTGCAAGGAGTGGCGGGTGGACTACGCTACGCGGCAGTTGGTTTGCCCCGCATCTCTGCCGCCAGGCCCGACATGGAGCCGCGTTGGACAGCGCACATCGAAAGCCGAGCATCGGCCCCGAACGCACCAGCTTCCTTGCCCGTGGCCGGGCCGCGCCGCCGCGCCCCCCGTCCGGCCCCATCCAGCGCGTGGCACCGATCATGCCGCGGTCGCTGGTGGCGTCAACCCAGCTGGCGGCGCTCGGGCCGCGCATGCCGTTCGGTCTTCCGAACCTGCGCCGGAACGTGTGCCCCCACTTCTACCTGACCGGGCCTCGCGGACCCATCCCGTTCCAGGCGCCGCACATGCTCAAGGCCTACATGCGCCAGAACTCGACCATCTCGCGTTGTCAGCTGCGCGGTGGCATCCACCTCGAATCGGGGTATGTCTCCGACGTCTGCTTCTCTTCGCGCTTCAACCAGTGCGTCTTCTACGAGGCCGAGCTCAGCGGCAGCTGACGCCCGAGGCGCCCGCCCCATGACGTATCGGGAGACAGTCGCGGCCCTCCAGGCGCGCGGGCGGTTCGGCGTCAGGCTGGGACTCGGTCGTACGCGGGCCCTGCTGCGTGTCCTCGGGGACCCGCAGTTCGGCGTGCGCGGCGCACTGGTTGGCGGCACGAACGGCAAGGGGAGCGTCCAGGCGCTGGTGAGCGCCGCCCTGCGGGCAGCCGGCGTTCGCGTCGGGCAGACCCCGAAGCCCCACCTCGTGAGCTACCGCGAGCGGATCGTCGTCGACGGCGCGCCAATCGCTACGGCTGATTTCGTCCGGGTCATGGAAGAGGTGCTGGCTGCGGCCGACCGCATCCCACGGCGGCTCGGCGACCCGACCGAGTTCGAGCTGGTGACGGCCGCGGCCTTCACCTGGTTCGCTCGGACCGGAATCGCGACTGCGGTCGTCGAGGTCGGTCTCGGCGGCCGGCTGGACGCCACGAACACCTGGGACGGCGGAGTGGCGGCCATCACCAACGTCGACTGGGACCACATGGAGTACCTGGGCAACACGCTCGCGGCGATCGCGCGGGAGAAGGCCGCGATCATCAAGCGCGGCGATCGGGCCGTGACCGGGGCGACCGGCGACGCGCTGGCGGTCATCCGGAGGCGCGCGGGACGGACGGGAGTGCCGCTCGACCTGGTCGAGCCACTCGACGTGGTATCCATGGACCGGGGCGGGCTCGTGCTTGCCGACCCTGTGCTCGGAGAGGTGCGTGTCGGGTTGCTGGGCCGTCACCAGGCGGGGAACGCGGCGGTTGCCCTGCGAACGGTCGCCGCGCTCCAGGCCGCGGGACTGGCCGTCGTCTCCGAATCGGCGCTTCGCCAGGGGTTTGCCGAAGCGCGCTGGCCCGGCCGCCTCGAGTTGCTGGTGATCGGTCCTGGCGGCGGTGCCAGCGAAGCGCAATCCGGTCCTCCGCAAGCGGGATTCGTGGACCTGGTCCTCGACGGCGCCCACAACGCGGCGGGTGCGGCGGCACTGGCCGCAGCGCTGGACGAGCTCGGTCCAACCCTCTCGCCCGGCCGTCCGATCCTGTTGCTTGGCGTCCTCCGCGACAAGCAGGTCAAGGAGATGGCGGCCGCGCTGTCCCGTTCCACGTTCCTGCGGGAGGCGCAGGTGATCGCCACGACCGTGCCGGGCACGCCTCGGTCGCTGGAAGCCGGGGAGCTTGCCCGCGCCTGGAGGGCGGAGGCAGAGCGCTCCGGCGGACGGTCGAGCATCGAGGTCGTCGACCGTGCCGACGACGCCATCGCGCGCGCGATCGGGATCGCCAGGCTGGCAGGCGGCCCGCTGATCGTGGCGGGTTCGCTGTACCTGGTTGGTCACGTCCGTGGCAAGCTCTTCGACGACCCGGCACTGCGCGACCCGGAGGACTGATTTCGAGCTTGGACGCCACGCCCTCCGTCAGGCTTCCTGCCGGCGCGCCAGCATCGGGCATCCCCGAACGGCCGCCCCGCCCCATCGCGCTCCGCGGCTCCACGTTCGCCTGGGGGACGCGCACCTTCGTGATGGGCGTCCTCAACGTGACGCCGGACTCGTTCAGCGGGGACGGGCTGCTTGCGGCCAGGGACGGGGACGCGGGACAGGCGGCTGCGCTCGGGCAGGCCTTGAGCATGGCGGCCGAAGGCGCCGATCTGCTCGACGTGGGCGGCGAATCGACCCGCCCCGGTCACCCCGGCGTCGACGAGGCAGAGGAGCTCCTGCGCGTGATCCCCGTGATCCGATCGTTGCGCGAGGTGCTCCCGGGGATGCCCATCAGCATCGACACGATCAAGCCGGCGGTTGCGCGCGCCGCCCTGGAGGCCGGCGCGGATCTCGTCAACGACGTCTGGGGGACCGGGCGGTCCGACGAGATGGCCCGCACCGCGGCGAAGGCTGATGTCCCCTACGTCATCAGCCATAACCGTGAGCAGGCGACGTATCGCAGCATCGTGGCGGAGGTGATCGCTGACCTCCAGCGAGCCGTCGAGCGTGCGGTTGCCGCGGGCTGCACATGGGAGTCGCTGATCGTGGATCCCGGGATCGGCTTCGGGAAGACACCCGAGCAGAACCTCGAGCTGCTGCGCGACCTGGACGAGCTGCGCGTCCTCGGGCGGCCGATCCTGCTCGGCACCAGCCGCAAGTCGACCATCGGCAAGGTGCTGGACCTGCCTGCCGACCAGCGAGTCGAGGGCACCCTGGCCACGACGGCGTTGGGAATCGCTGCCGGCGTGGATATCGTGCGCGTTCACGACGTCGCCGCCAACGTCCGCGCCGCTCGGATGAGCGATGCGGTCGTTCGTGGAGGGTGGCACGCGGCGGTGGCGGCCGGTGCCCCGCGATGAGCGACCGGATCCTGCTCAAGGGGATGCGTTTCGAGGGGCGCCACGGCGCGAGTGACGAGGAACGGGAACTCCCCCAGCTGATCGAGGTGGACCTCGAGGTCGAGACTGACCTTGATCGGGCCGGCTCTTCGGACGATCTGGCCGCCACGATCGACTACGGGCCGCTGATCCGACTGTGTCGCCGCGTGATCGAGGAGCGCAGCTTCCACCTGCTCGAGGCCATTGCGGACACCATCGCCTCCGCGGTCCTCGTTTCCACCAGCGCGTCGGCGGTGACGGTCCGCGTCCGCAAGCTGGCCGTGCCGGTCGACGCCGACCTCGACTTCGCGCAGGTGGAGATCCGCAGGGAGCGCCCCGGAGACTGAGGTGTCGCCCCGGCGCCTGCGGTCACGCCGCCGCGCTCGAGGTCGCGGGCTCCCCGCCCGCTACGTCTGCGCGGGCCGGGTGCCGAGCTTGAGCGTCACTTCCTTCGTCTCGCCACTGCGCAGGATCGTGACCGTCAGGTCGTCTCCCGGGGAGTAGTGCGTCAGGATCTCGTCGAGCGTGTGGATCGGGTCGATCTGGTGCTCGTCGATGGCCGTGATGATGTCGCCGTCCTGGATCCCGGCCTTGGCCGCGGGGCTGCCGGCGATGACCGCCGGGTCGCGGCTGCCGGCCGGAGCCTTCACGATGACGCCGTAGTCGATGGGAAGGTTCTGCGCCGTCTTGAGGGCGGGAGTGACCTCCACGTAGTACACGCCGAGCCACGGGCGGGTCAGCGGCTTTCCATCGACGGCCTGCTGCATGATCGGCTTGGCGATGTTGACGGGAATCGCAAACCCGATGCCCTGGGCGTTGCCGGCCGTCGCCGTGTTGATGCCGATGACCGCTCCGCTCGAATCGACCAGTGCACCGCCCGAATTGCCGGGATTGATCGCCGCGTCCGTCTGGATCAGATTGCGCAGCGGCTTCTGGCCGCCGTTGCCGCATTCGTCGTTGACCACGATGTCGCGCCCCATCGCGCTGATGACGCCCGCGGTGACGCTGTTGGTGAAGGTTCCGAGCGGGCTGCCGATCGCGATCGAGAGCTGGCCGGGCTTCAGCGCCGCGGAGTCACCCAGCTTTGCGGCGGGCATGTCCTTGCCGTCGACCTTGACGATTGCCAGGTCCGTGAGCGAATCCGTGCCGTAGGTGCGGCCGGTGTACTCGCTGCCGTCGAGCAGCTTCACGGTGAGTGCATCCGCGCCGCACACCACGTGGCGGTTGGTGAGAATCCAGCCGACGGCGTTGTAGATGACGCCCGAACCGATGCCGGTCGCCGGCAGCGAGAACGGGTCAGTCGTCTCGGCGCCTGCACGAGACGTGATCGTCACGACGGCCGGACTCACGGCTTGGGCGGCCTGCGTGACGGCGGACTGTTCGGTGATGGTGACGTTCTGGGCAACCGGCGCGGGGGTGGCCGCGGCTGCACCTGCGGCACCGGACGGTGGTGCGGCTGGCGAGTCCAGGTGGCCCGTGGCGAGCAGGAGGTAGTACGTGCCGCCGGACGCAAGTCCGGCCGAGAGCAGCGAGATGACGAGGAGCGCGGCGAGCGTCCGACCACGGCGTGCCCGTGCCGGCGGGATGACCGGAACGGGCGTCGGCAGTCCCTGGTCCCAGTTCGGCTCGATCCAGTGCTGCGGCGTCTGCGGTGGCGGCTGGACCCAGCCCTGCTCCACGGCCCGGCTCGGACGGCTGTCCGGCGGCGGGCTGTACGAGCTGGTGGTCTCTTCCGCGTCGAACCGCGGGCGATCGGTCATCCAGGGGATCCTTCCGGTGCTGGGGCAGCGGCGTTCGCTGGTGGCACGCGTTCGTCCAGAGAACAGCGTGGCAGCAGAGTATTCACGAGCGGGCTGGTGTCGGTGAAGAAATGGACATGTCGCGCGGAAGCGTCACCACCACGCGCGTGCCCGTGTCGGCCGCCGTCTGGACCGAGATGCGGCCATGGTGCATGTCCGAGATGGACTTCGCGATGGAAAGCCCCAGGCCCGATCCCGAGCCACGCTCCTGCGGAGTGCGGCTGCCGCGGTAAAAGCGCTCGAAGATGTGGGGAAGCTCGTCCGGGTCGATTCCGACGCCGGTGTCGCTCACCGAGATCTCGGCCCCCTCCGCCGCCGGTTGCAACTCGACGTCGACGCGGCCGCCGGGAGGCGTGAACTTGATGGCGTTCCCGATCAGGTTCGAGATGACCTGGCCGACGCGCATCGGGTCGTGCGGCTGGCGAATCGGTTCCGGAGGCACGTTCACGACCAGCTCGACGCCCTTGCGCTTCGCAAGCGGCGCCGCCTGTTCCACGGCGTTCTCCACGACCGCCCGCAGGTCGTCGGGTCGCAGGTCGAGCGCGATCAGGCCCGAATCGAGCTTGGAGAGCTCGAGCAGGTTGGTGGACAGCCAGTCCAGGCGCTCGATCTGGCGGGCGCTCTGCTCGAGGAACTCCTCGCGGGTGGCCGGGTCCGCGGCAGCCCCGTCCTGGAGCAGCTCGTTGAAGGTTCGCAGCGCCGCAATCGGCGTCCGCAGCTCGTGGCTGACGTCGGCCAGGAAGTCGCGGCTGCGGTCGCGGTCGCCGCTCACCAGCCGGATGGACTCCTGGAGCCGATCGGCCATGTTGTTGAACGACCGCGCCAGCTCGGCCACCTCGGGCGACGCGCTGGTGGGGACCGGCACGCGGGCATCCAGCTTGCCCTCCGCCAGGGAGCGCGATGCCTGCGTCAGGCGTCGGATCGGCTGGGTCAGCCATTGCGCAAGCAGGACGGCCGCCACGATCGTCACCAGCAGCGCGAGCAGCGCCGCCGTCAGCATCACGCTGGCGATCGTCTGGACGGTCTGGGCGCGCGTCGTGTACGGGTTCGAGAGGGTCGCGGTGATGAGGCGTTCGGGCCCACCGGCCGCCGACGCCGAGAAGTACCGGTCGTTGATCTGGACCTGGGACGAGGCCGTGATCGGTTCCCGCTGCTGCGCTGCCGTGGGGACCTCGCTGACCGGGATCGCGAGCGTGTAGAGCGGTTGTGGATCGTCCTGGCTGGCGGCGATGGTGATCACGACGTCCGCTTCCGCGATCTGGTCGGTGATGTTGTGCACGAAGCCGCCGGCGGGCGTCCCAAGCGCGCGGGTCACGGTGTCGCTCGGGAGGTTCGTGACCGGCATCAGGATCGGGTGCGTGATCAGGGTGTCGATCGTCTGGTACAGCTGGAGCTGGCCGCCGACAAGCCGCACCACGGCGTCTGCCCGCGCCTGGAGGCTCTCCGTGTCCTGCTCGCGAAAGTAGTTGTCGAGCAGACGCGGCAGGGTGGTCAGCACCAGCCCCAGAGCCACCGTTACGACCAGGCCAAAGGCCATGACCAGCCGCACCCGGTAGCTGTCGAGGAAACCTCCCAGGAGGCGCACCGAGCGGTTGCGTTGGACATCGCGCGGCGGGAGCGTCATCGCGAGCCAGCCTGTGGCGGGTCTGTCGTCCGTGGATCAGCGCTCGGCAAATGCGTACCCGGCCCCCCGCACGGTAAGGATGAAGGCGGGATCGGCCGGGTCATCCTCGAGCTTTTCCCGGAGGTGGCTGACGTGGACGTTGATCGTCTTCTCGTCCTGGTCCAGCGCCTCGTAGTCGCGCACCAGCTCCAGCAGCTCGCGCCGCGTGAAGACGCGCCCTGGCTTCGACGCGAGGTGGCGCAGGATCTCGAACTCGGTGGCGGTGAGGCTGATGCGGTGCTGCCCGCGCTGCACGCGTCGACGCTCGAGGTCGATCACCAGGTCGTGATGACGGATCAGCCGCCCGCCGGCGGCATCGGCCAGGTCGCCGTAGGCGCGGCGCAGCATCGCCTTGATGCGGCTCATCAGCTCGCGCAGGCCGAAGGGCTTGGTGAGGTAGTCGTCGGCACCGAGCTCGAGCCCGATCACCTTGTCGAGCTCCTCGTCACGCGCGGTGAGCATCAGCACGGGCGCCTTGGAGCCGCTCGCGCGCAGCCGGCGAAGCGTCTCGAAGCCGTCGATGCCCGGCAGCCTCACGTCGAGGATCACCAGATCGGGCGCGAGCTCGCCCGCGATCTTGAGCGCCTCTTCCCCATTTGGCGCCACCGTGACCTCGTACCCCTCCTGGCCGAGGGCGTACTGAACTCCGCGGGCGACCGCGTACTCGTCTTCAACGATCAGGATGGTGGCCGCCATGGGTCGGCGATGGTACAACGGGGTGCCGTGCTACGATGCAGCGCTCCCCGAGCCCGGTCGCGCAGCGTGAAAGTGCAGCGGCCCAAGTGCCCCCATCGAGAGGTCCCAACCACCGTGAGCACCCGCCCCGAACTCGTCGCTGAGCACCGAGAGATCATCGGCAAGAAGGTCGCCACCCTGCGTCGTGCCGGCCAGCTGCCCGCCGTCGTGTACGGCCACGGGCACAAGTCGGAGCCGATCCAGCTCGACACCCACGAGTTCGAGGTCCTGCGCCGTCACGTCGGCCGCAACGCCCTGCTCGACCTGAAGGTTGCCGGCGGGAGCGCCCGTCCGGTACTGCTGCACGCCGTCCACGAGCACCCGGTCTCGCGCCGGCCGCTCCACGCGGACTTCTTCATCGTGCGCATGACCGAGGAAATGACGGTCGACGTGCCGATCCAGGCGGTCGGCGAGTCGGTCGCCGTGGAGAAGAACGGCGGCACGCTGCTGCACCTCAAGGACACGGTCCAGGTCCGGGCACTGCCGGCCGACCTGCCCTCGTCCATCGAGCTCGACATCTCGTCGCTCGAGGACTTCGAGACGACGCTGCATGCCAGCGACCTGCGCGTCCCCGAGCGGGTCACGCTCATGATGGACCCGAGCGAGCCGGTCGCCCGCGTCCAGCCACCGCGCGTGGAGCTGGAGCCGGTCGGCGCGGCGGAAGTCGAGGCCGAGGCGCCCGCAGAGGGCGAGGCGGCCGAGGGCACCGCCGAGGAAGGTGCGGGCGAGGGAAGCTAACCGCTTCCCGCGGGTTCAGCCGGCGGGCGGCGCCGAACCTTCAGATCGCAGCTCGACGGAATCCGAGGTCGTCGGCGCTCCCTGTGCGCCGCGCTGGGCCTTCAGCTCGTCGCGGATCTCCTGGAGCACGGTCAGCTCCGTGGGCGGAAGGGGCGTGGCCGGCTCCTTGGGCTTGGTGAGCGCCGCGATGCGCTGGAGCGGCCGCACTACGAAGAGGAAGATGGCGGCTCCGACCAGGATGAAGGAGATGAGGGAGTTCAGGAAGAGCCCCCACTTGAATGTCGCGCTCCCGATCTGGAGCTGTGCCGTCGAGAAGTCAGGGACGCCGATGATGCCGAGCAGCGGCGTCAGGATGTTCGAGACGAATGAGGTCACGACCGCGGTGAACGCCCCGCCGATGACGATGGCCACGGCCAGCTCGATGACGTTCCCGCGCAGCAGGAAGTCGCGGAACTCCTTCCACATGACGGTTCACCTCCCAAGTCGAGCAGCCACGGGCGGCACGGCCCGCCCGCCGCGCCGGCGGATGGCCGCCGGCCGGGTTGTCCTCGCTCACGATACCCGGAGGAGGTTGCCTTCGGCGGGCCTGTCAAGCCCCGTCGGCCGGAATGGAGCCCCGCTTCCGCTACCCTTGTCCGCTCAAAGGCTGCGAATGTGCGCGGCAACCACGAGGTGACGATGTCGGGTCCGCAATATCAGCAGCCGCTCACGGAGCCCCCCGTAGCGGAGGTGCCGGTTCCCCGGCGTCGCTCTCGTACCCTTGACGCAGCGATCGAGATCCTTACCACCGTCGTGCTGGCGGTGGTGCTCTACGTCGTCATTCAGACGTTCGTGGTGCAGACCTACCGCGTCGAGCAGGACTCGATGCTGCCCAATCTTCAGCCCGACCAGCACCTCCTGATCGACAAGCTGACGCCGCGCTTCGACGACTACTCGCGTGGCGACATCGTCGTGTTCCACCCGCCGGACGCGAGCTCACCTTCCGACGTGCCGTTCATCAAGCGCGTCATCGGTCTTGGCGGCGAGCACGTCGAAGTCCACGACGGCGCGGTCTACGTCAACCGCGTCCGGCTGACTGAGCCGTATGTGTTCAAGAACCAGCCCACGCTGCCCGTCTGCGGAACGAGCAGCTGGGACGTGCCGGTCGGCAGCCTCCTCGTGCTCGGCGACCACCGGCAGGCTTCCACGGACTCGCGCTGCTTCGGAACGGTGGCCGTCGACCAGGTCATCGGTCGTGCCTGGCTCCGCTTCTGGCCGCTCAACACCATCGGGATTCTCCAGACACCGACGTACCCGGACATCCCGGCCAACTGACGTCGTGGCCGGCCGCCCGGAGGTCATGACCGTGCTCGGTCCGGTGACGGCGGACCGACTCGGCGTCACGCTGCCTCACGAGCACGTCTTCATCGACCTGATGCGCGAGTACCGCGGCGACGGGCTCCTCCACGACGAGGCGCTGGCCGCTCTCGAGCTAGGCGCGTTCAAGGATGCCGGGGGATCGACCATTGTCGAGGTCACGAGCGCCGGACTTGGCCGCCACCCGCTGGCCCTGCTGCGCGCCGCGCAGGCGACGGGCCTCAACATCGTCATGGGCTCGGGTCACTATCGCGAGCCCTACCTGGACCGCGACCGCCTCGACGCGATGAGCGTCGATGACCTGGCCTGGGAGATCGTCAGCGACCTGGAGAACGGCGTCGGCGATTCCGGCGTGCGGGCGGGGATCATCGGGGAGATCGGGTGCGACCGCTACATCAGCGCGCTCGAAGAGCGCTCCTTCCGCGCCGCCGCCCGTGCCCATCTGCGGACAGGCGCCACCATCACGACCCACGCGGCGCGGTGGCCCGTCGGACTGGCGCAGCTGGACCTGCTGGCCCACGAGGGCGTCGATCCGCGGCGCGTCATCATCGGTCACTGCGACATGGTGCCGGAGCCCGCATACCACCTGGCCATCGCCAAGCGCGGCGCCTTCGTCCAGTTCGACACGATCCAGGGCGACCACGAGTACGACACGCAACTGCGTATCGAGTACGTCAAGGCGCTGGTCGCGGCCGGCTTCGAGGACCGCGTGCTGCTCTCGCAGGACGTCTGCCTGCGCTCGAACCTGGCGGCGATGGGCGGATCTGGCTACAGCTACGTCATCACCGGGTTCCGGGGGCGTCTCCTCGAGGCGGGCGTGAGCGCGGAGCTAACCACCCGCTTCTTCGTCGAGAACCCTCGACACGCCCTCACCGGCGAGCTCGCCTGACCCTTCCGAACCCGATCGATCAGCTGTCCACGGAGGAGGACGATCCGGCGCCACTCGACGCTCCGACCGGCAGCGACGCCGCCGTGTCGTCGTCGCCGAGGTAGACGATCGGCGTCGCCCGGAACATGGTGGGAGAGCGATTCACCTGGGCATCGGCCGGAGCACCGGCGGCAGCTCCAGCGGCCGCCGCCGCTCGACGAGCCGCCGCGTTGATCGGGGCCACCGTCTCGATACGCTGGCCGTGTGGCAGGACCGAGCGGTCCCCGATCCACGTGGCGGGGGGCGTCAACAGGAAGGCGGCCATCTGGTTGAGCGCCAACGCGTAGCCGGCGCGAAGCTCCGCAAACTTCGCCCAGGACGCGTCTGCGTCGGGCTTGAGGCCGAGCCCGGCGCGCTTCAGTCGCAGCCGTGCGGTGTCGAACTCGGCGCGCTCCACCATCACGCCGCCCTCCCGACTGAACCCGAGGAACTGGGAGAGATCCTCGACCAGGTGTCTCCCGCCCTTGACGGTCAGGATCGCCTGTCCGGTGGGCACCCGCTGGTCCTTCGGCCCGACTACGACCGAGGTGACGAGCAACGTGCCCGCGTCGAGCACGGCGCCCAGCGCGCTGACCCACGACTCGTTGTCGTGGCTCGAGCGGAAGAACATGAGGATGGGGTAGGCGACGTGGCTGTCGAGAACCTGCGCGCACCAGTTCTCCCATTCGCCAAGGAAGCGGGGCAGGTCGTCCCAGAGGTCCAGGCGGGCGAAGGTCTCGAGCATCGACACGCCCGACGGCGGCGCGCCGGCCCGCGCGTCGAGCGTCGTGACCAGCTGCTCGCGGCGCTGGAAGGAACCGTACAGAGAGAATAGGTAGGTGATGCCGAGGGCCACCGTCCCCAGGCCCGTACCGGCGGCGGCCAGCTCCGTCATGCGGCTCAGCGCGCCCTTGGCGATCACGTCGCCGTACCCGATCGTCAGCACGGTGATGCCGGCCTGGTAGAGGGCGGTACCGAGGTCCGGTTCGTTGAGCACCTCGGCGCGAAGCCCGTACAGGATCAGGCCGTAGCCGATGATGAACCCGACAACCCAGCTGCCGACCAGCACCAGTACGAGGAGCGGAGCGAAGGCGCCGAGCATCTTCTCGCGCGCGAGAGGGGTCCGCGCCCGGTTGGCGCGGATCCGCCACAGCCGCCACATGCCGCGGGTCAGGTAACGGGCCAGCCGGACCCGCGTCGGCGTCGGTCGAGGCACCACCACGGTCTGGAACACGTCCCAGCCGATCCACGCCGCGATCAGGATCCCGGCAAGGATGAAGAGGACGTTGACGAGGTTGTCCGACATTCCCCGATGATCGCACCCGGCGGCGCGCAGGGCCTGGGCAGTAGGATGCGGCAGTGACCCGCATCCTTCTGTACACCGGCAAGGGCGGCGTCGGAAAGACCAGCATCGCAGCGGCCACCGCGCTCCTCTGCTCGGAGCGGGGCCTTCGCACGCTGGTGCTCTCGACCGACATCGCGCACAGCCTTGCGGACGCCTACGACCTGCCCATGGGGCCGGAGCCGGTCGAGATTGCGCCCAACCTGTGGGGCCAGGAACCGGACGTCTACTTCAACATCGCGCGCTACTGGCGGACGATCCAGAACTACGTCGCCCAGCTCTTTTCCTGGCACGGCCTGGACGAGGTCATGGCCGAGGAGATGACGGTGCTGCCCGGCATGGATGAGCTGGGCAACCTGCTCTGGATCGCGGACCACGTGGACTCGCAACGGTTCGACGTCATCGTGGTGGACGCCGCCCCGACGGGAGAGACGCTGCGCCTGCTGTCGCTGCCCGAGGCCTCGCGCTGGTGGGTCGAACGGATCGCTCCGATCGGGCGGCGCGTCTCGCGGCTGGGCGGACCGCTGATCCAGAAGATGATCGGCCTCCCGATGCCCGAGGAAGAGGTCTTCCATGCCGCGGAACGGCTGCTGCGGCGCCTGGAGCACCTGCACAACATCCTGGTCGATCACGAGCAGACGTCGGTGCGCATGGTGCTGGCCCTCGAGAAGCTCTCGATCGCGGAGGCCCGCCGCTCGTTCACGTACTTCCATCTCTTCGGCTACCCGATGGACCTGGTCGTCGCGAACCGGGTGCTGCCCGCCGACGCCGGAGGCTACTTCGCCACGCTGCGCGAAACGCAGCAGCGCTACCTGCCCGAGGTCGAGCAGGAGTTCGGGCCGGTGCCTGTCCGGACAGTTCCCTACTTCGACCGCGAGATGGTGGGCATCGATCGCCTGCGCGAGCTCGGGGCGGCGCTCTACGGAACGGACGATCCGATGAAGGTTCTGTACGCGGGCAGGCCGTACCAGGTCACCCGTGAAGGATCGGGGTACGCGCTCACCGTCGAGCTCCCGTTCACATCGAAGGACGCCATCAACCTCTCGCGCCACGCCGACGAGCTGCTGCTCCAGGTCGATGGCTGGCGTCGCACCCTCCTGCTGCCACGTGCATTGATCGAGGCGCGTACACGAGGTGCGACCATGGAGGGAAACACGCTGCGGGTCGAGTTCGAGCCACGGACAGGAAGCGCATCAGCGGGAGGAAAGCGACGATGACCGAACCCAGCTCAGCCGGCGGCAAGGGGATCACCGTTTCGACCGAGGAACGGATCGCGGATCTCGAGCGGCGGTTGCAGAAGGTGGAAGTGGTTCCGCGGCTGCGCCAGCGGAGTCGGTCAATGATGGAGCGGGTCGTGCCGCCGGAGGCGACGCATCACCTCCGGAACGGTGCTCGCGAGAACCTGACGGCAATGCGCACGATCTTCGACCACTGGATCCGGCGGCTCGACGAGTCCGCCGCGCACGCCGAGCCCGAGCCCCAGCGCGAGACCATCGAGATCAGGTAGCGGGCGCCTCCTCGGTCTCCACCTCGAGCGTCACGCGCGGTAGCCAACCGAGGGCCCGCGGCAGGTACCAGTTCCACTCGCCCAGCAGCCGCATGCTCGCCGGCAGGAGCACGCTGCGGATGACCGTGGCGTCCACGAGGACCGCGACCGCCAGTCCGAGCCCCAGCTCGCGGATGATCACCAGCCGCAGCGTGGCGAAGATCCCGAACACGACCACCATGATCGCGGCGGCGCTGGTGACGGTGCCCGACGTCGCGCTGATTCCGTGCGCCACGGCCGCGTTCGAGCCCATGCCGCGGTCCACCAGCTCCTTGATGCGCGTCAGGATGAAGACGTGGTAGTCCATCGAGAGGCCGAAGAGGATCGCGAAGATGAAGATCGGCACCCACGCCTCGATCACGTCGGTGACCCGCACGTTCAGCACGTCCTTGAACCAGCCCTCCTGGAACACCAGCACCAGCACGCCGTACGCGGCTCCCGTCGATAGCAGGTTGAGCACGATCGCCTTGATCGGGATCACCAGGGAGCGGAACGCGACGAGCAGCAGCAGGAAGCTCAGGCCCAGCACGAAGGCGAACACGAGCGGAAGTGCGTCGGCGTAGATCTTCGTCGTGTCGAGGGCGCGGGCCGCCTCGCCGCCGACGTAGACGCGCACGTCGGGCAGCCCTCCGAACACGGCCGGCACGACCGTGGTCCGCATCTCCCGCACGATGGCGTGGTTGGGCGGGTCGTTGAGCGTGCCGCCCATCACGAACTCGACGTCGGCGATGGTGCCGTCCCCCGACAGGGTTGGCTTTCCAGCCGGGCCGAGGCCGGGGACCTGGAGCGCCTGCGACTGGAGCTGCTTGATCGCCGCCTGCGTGGCCGGTTGATCCGCCCCGGTGACGTAGACGTCCAGCGTGAGGGTGGAGCCCTGTGGCCAGTGCGCCCTCAACAGCTCGATCGCCTGGACGCCGTCGATCGATTCGGGAAACGCCGTGATGTCGGTCGAGCCGAGACGGAACAGGAGTACCGGGCTGGCCAGGAGCAGCAGGGCGAGGGTGGCCGCCGCGGCGGTGATGGCCGGGTGGCGCATGACGGCCCGCACCAGGCGGCTCCAGAAGCCGCTCTCCTCTGGTCGCTCGCGCCCGAACCAGGGGATCCTGCCGGCGTCGATGCGCCCGCCGAGGATCGACAGGGTGGCCGGCAGGAACGTCAGGCTGCCAACGACGGCCACGAGGATGACCGCGATGGTGCCGAGGGCCATCGAGTGGAACAGTTCGTCCGGCAGGATGTAGAGCGCCGCCACGGAGATCATCACGGCCAGGCCGCTGAAGAAGACCGCCCGCCCGGCCGTGCCGCTGGCGACCTCGATCGCCCGCTCGGTGTCCATGCCGCGCCGGCGTTCCGTCCGGAAGCGCGTGATCATGAAAAGGGAGTAGTCCACGGCCACCGCCAGGCCGATGAGCACGACGAGTTGCGTGGCGTAGGGGCTGACCGGGTTCAGCACATGGCTGTAGATCCCCAGCAGGCCGAATGCCGCGAGCAGCGCAGTGATGGCCAGCACCAGTGGCACGATGGCAGCGGCGACGGCGCCGAAGGCGATCAGCAGGATCGCAAAGGTCGCGGGGATGGTGATCTTCAGTGAGCTGTCGAGGTCGCTGCTGACAACCTCGTTGATGTCGTCATTGATCAGCCGGCTGCTGATCCCGTGGAGCTCAAGGTCGGGATGGGCGGCCCGCATCACGGTCAGGGCCTGGCGGATGGGATCCGAGGCGTCCGCGATGACGACGTCCGGGCCCACCGCGGTCAGCCAGACGCTGGTGAGGTCTGGCGAGATCACGCCCGGCTTCGGCGGTTGCTGGAGCGGGTCGGTCACGTCGGGAAAGACCGTCTGCCCCGCGAAGGTGATCCCGTGGAGCCGCGCAACGATGTCGGCGATCTCGGACTGGTAGGCGGGATCGGTGACCTTGAGCGAGGCGCTGCTCACAACGACCGTCAATGAGTCCGTCTCGGTCTGCTGCCCGATGGCGTTGCTGAAGACCCGCAGGCCCTGGGACGATTCGGTGCTCGCGACGCCGCCGTTGCCGGTCGCGTTCTGCGTGCTGATCCCGCCCATGGCCATGCTGACGCCGAACGTGCCGAGCGTGGCCAGGAACCAGAGACCGAACACGAGCCAGCGATGGCGGGCGCTCCACGTTGCGATGCGCACCGTGGTCGGTGCTGTCCGGCGGGCGTGCACGGCGCGGCCAGGCTCGGAAACGGGAGGCGTGACGGTCACGGCGGCGAGTATTGCATGCGGTCGTCCATGGGCTACGCGCAGAGATTGGTGCCCGGTTTCGGACCCGCGAACCGGCGCGGCTCGATGCGCGTATCAACCCACATGAACGATCGACTCATCCGATTCATGGGCGCCACGGCCAGGGGCCGGACGCTGCTGTCCGCCCTGGCTGCCCTCGCCGCCGTGGCGCTGGCCGCCTGCTCGAACGGTGGAGGCGGCGGGGCTCCCGGGTACTGACGACTTCAGGCCGGCCCGGAGCGATCCTCCAGCTCCCAGGCGTGGTCCAGCACGTGCCAGCACTCGCGCCGCACCACCCACGGGCCCGGATGCCGCTCGGACTCGAACGGCACGCCGAGGGGTAGCTCGAGCACGGCCGCACGCAGCAGCCTGCGCTGGTGTGCGTCGACCTGGGCGAGGTCGGCGGACTCTGGTTTCGGGACTGGACGCACCAGCCACGAGAGGTGGAGCCAGCCCGACTCGACCACGTGATTGCGCATGGTGTCGGCCGCGCGACCGACCGGAGGCTTGACCTCTCGACTGCCGGCGGGGATCGCCGCGAAGGCACGGTCGAAGGTTGCCCAGCAGGCATCGAGGAATGCAGCCAGGCGTTCAGGCTCGCCCGGCTCGAGGGCCCGCCGGTCCGAGGCCAGCACCCGGTCCAGGGCACCGAAGTCGGTCGTGGTCCCGCCCTCGACGCGTTCCATGATCGTGAAGGCAGGATCACCGGAGCCCAGCGGTCCCGCCAGGTCCCCGACAGCGGCCCGATACCGGTCCATCACGGACTCGACGGCGGCAAGGGCGGCGGCCTCGTCGCGGCCGGAACGGCACCAGCCGGGCCACTCGATGACCTGCGCAAAGACCCTGCGCTTCGGTCCGATCTCCAGCCCGATCGGGAGCGCGGAAACGATGCCCGAGACAGGTATCGAGGCCATGACTCATATCGTAGAGTTCCGCGAGCAGGACCGAGCGCGTCAGTCGGGCCCTGACGCCTGATACAGTGCCGACGGCCCTCGAGCCCCAGCGCGAGCGCAAGGAGCCAAGATGGTTCGTGAGTTGCCCGAGGCACGACTCCTGACGGATGTCCGCGCCCTCCTCGGTGAGGGGCCCGTCTGGGATGCCCGTGTCGGGCGCGTGGCGTGGGTCGACATCGACGGCAAGACGCTCCACATGACGGAGCCAGGCACGGGCCTGACCCAGAGCTTCTCGATGCCCGAGCGGATCGGCATCGCGGTTCCGCGCGACAGCGGCGGGTTCGTCGCCGCGCTCGAGGACGGCTTCTGGTGGATCGACGCCGAGGGCGATGTCGAGCAGCTGATCCCGGTCGACACGCGCGGCGGAAAGCTGCGCTTCAACGACGGCGCGTGCGACCCGGCCGGCCGCTTCTGGGCGGGCACGATGGCCTATGACAATGCGCCGGGCGCCGGATCGCTCTATCGACTGGACACGGACCTGCACCTGACCAGGGTCCTCGAGAACATCACCATCTCGAACGGCATCGGTTGGAGCCCGGACGGCGCGACGATGTACTACGTCGACACGCCCACCGGGCGAATCGACGCCTTCGATTACGACCTCTCGACGGGCGAGCCGTCCAACCGCAGGCCATTCGTCGAGATCGAGGGACCCGGCCGGCCCGACGGACTGTGCGTCGACGTCGAGGGCGCGGTGTGGGTGGCGCTGTGGCCGGGCTGGTCGGTGCGACGGTATCTGGCGAGCGGCACGCTCGACGCCGTGATCCCCGTGCCGGTGGCCAAGGTCTCGAGCTGCGTCTTCGGTGGCTATGGCCTCGACCATCTCTACATCACCACCGCGCAGGTCGATCTGACCGACGATGAGCACGACTCCCAACCGCTGGCGGGCAGCCTCTTCACGACCAATCCAGGCGTGCGCGGCGTGCCGAGGGCTTCGTTCGGAGGCTGACCTGGAGCTCGGCCGCCGGCGCGGGCGGCAGGGTGACCCCCGATCGGGTCGCAGCTCGGTTCAGCTGCCCGGTGGCAGCCACCGAGTCGCCTGCCCCGTGGTCCGATCGATCACGGCGAACTGGTTCGCGCTGAGGCGCAGCCAGGGTCCCGTCTCGCCGCCTGGCCACTGGACACGAACCTCCGCGACACCTGACGACCCGATGCCGAAGTGGATCCAACCGAGCTGGCCGCCCGCGTGGCCGCCGCCCACAGTCAGCTCGCGGCGGATCACGGAGTCACCCACGCGTACTTCGACCCAGGCGCCGATGGCGTCCCGATTCGGACCCGGCTCCGTGACCTGGAGCGCAAGCCAGTTCCCCATCTGAGCCGGCGTCCCGCCCGTGCCGGCGCCGACGTCCCGCCACAGCAATACACGGTCCCGGTAGTTGACCTCGACCAGGTCGAGCAGCCCGTCGAGGTTGAAGTCGGCCAGCGCTGCGCCGCGCCCCCGAACGAAGCTGACGATTCCCGCGGCCCCAGCACCCTCGACAAACGTGCCGTCCGCCTGGCCGATGAACAGGTTGCTGGGATCCTCCTGGGCGAAGTCGGGATCCACGTTCACGTTTCCCTTCGAGATGAAGAGGTCGGTGAACCCGTCGTTGTTGACGTCCTGGAACTCCGGATGCCAGGCGGTGGACGGCCGTATGTCGCCGCCGGTGAAGGGCACCTGTGCGTTGACCCCGCGTTTGAGCCCTATGTCGCGATAGGTGGGTTGGCTCGGTCCTGAGGTCAGCGTCTGGAGGCGGCTGGCCGCCTGGCTCGTCAGGAACACGTCGGGATAGCCGTCGCCCGTGACGTCGAAGCTGCCGATGCCCATGCCCTCGACCTGGACCTGCACCCAGCCGTCGGCCGCCGCGTAGAGGCGCGGTGCCTCGCCCGGCACGACGCGCCAGAGCTGTTCCTGTCCCGCCTCGGCGTCGTAGTAGTGGCGGTCGTTGCTGACTCGCAGGTCGCTCCGGCCGGATCGGCTCCAGTCGCTGAAGAGCATCGACAGCGCGCAGAGGCCGGGCGTGAGCTCCATCGGTGACGCGTAACCGGTGCCTGCCGCATCGGGTCGCACGAGGGAGTTCTCAGCGCAGGTGGCAGTCTCCTGTCCGGAGGCGTCGAGCCCCAGGTAGTTCCCGAACGCGAGGGTTGGCAGCTTCGCCGCGCCTTCCCATGTCGCGCTGAAGGCCTCGGTTAGCGCGTTCCCGCCGGCGAACGACCACGCCTCGTTCGCCCGCTGGAAGCGGCAGTCCCCGAGGCCCTTGAGGAGCACCGATTCGCCGGCGCGCAGCACGACCAGGTCCACCTCGCCGTCCCCGTCGATGTCGATGGGGTAGGCGCCGTTGACGTTCGTCAGGTCAATGGCGGGGTCAGACAGCGCAACGAACCGGAGCGTGCCGCCGAGTGGGCTGTCGTTGCGCTCGAGGACCGCGGGGTTGCTCCCGCCCGCGAGGTACATGTCCGGCCTGCCGTCGTGGTTGCAGTCGAAGACCGCCACGCCGCCGCCTACCGAATAGGTCGAATCGCCGTCATAGGTGTGGACCAGCCCGGCTGCCGCGGCCTCCTCGACGAAATGCGGTGGACCTGCTGCGACGGTGGGCGCGACACCGCCCCCACCACCCGCGAGGACAACGGCGATCAGCGCGAGACCCGCCAGGACTCCGGCCGCGATCGCCGCCGCCAGCACGGCTCGGCGGCTCACTGCTTCACCCCGATCGGCGCCCGGTGCCCAGTGATGACGTCCGCGTCATGAGGTGACCTGGCCCGCGTAGTAGCGCTGTGCCAGCGTCCAGGCGGCCTTGCCGCACCCCGAGCCCACTTGTCGGCCGGTGAAATCGTCGGCCTGGACATGAATGCCGCCGTAGAGACGGGACTGGCCGGCCTCGTCCGCGGCGTCGTAGTAGGTCGCCCACTCGAGACGGATGTCGGTCGAGGGACCTGCCTCCACCTTCAGTGATCCTGCCTTGATCGTGTACCCGCTCACGCCCCCCGGGAAGTATTCACTCCCGGTGAAGCCGGTCATCACCTCGGCAGCCGCCCGGCTGAACGTGCTGTGGCCCGAGACGTACCCCTGGAAGGAAGGCGTGACGAAGGTCGGCAGCTGGAAGGGGACCCAGGTCGTGCCGAGGATCCAGCCGACGCCACCGGTCTGCGTCTTGGGATCCGCCGGATTGCCCGCCCACGCCCGGATGGCGACCTGGCCCTCGTGGCCCGCGAGCGCGGCCATCGGCTGGCCCGGTGCCGTGCTCGCCTTGTCGATGAGCGCCACGAGCCGGGGGACGAGCGGCAGGCCAGACGCGTCATAGGACGGCAGCGCCGGGTCGCTGGATTGGCCGCGCTCCGCCATGTACCGGACCATCGAGATCGGCCGCGTGCCGTCGTAGTCGCCCTTGAGGCCCCACGCGGCGATCGCGGCATCGTGAACCGCGCCGTTGAGCGCGAAGTACAGCTTCACGTCCCACTGGAGGCGGTCGAGGACGGGACCGGTACCGGCGATCCGCAGGTTCGGCGTCAGCTCGTCGGACACCAGGTTGGCGAGCACGTTCCAGTGGCCTGGGGGCGTCTCGGATTTCGGGCCATCGGCCCAGAAATCCACCATCACGCGGGTGAAGTCACCCTGTTTCACGAGGTCCGGAGCGTATGGCTGCCCGGTTGCCGGGTTGACCGGATGGCCGTGGCCATCGTTGGAGCCGAGCGTGTTCCCACCACGGGCGTCGGGCGCGATGTCGATCATCGTCGTCGAGCTCGGGTCGAGCAGGCTGCTGTCCCGGATCACCTCGATCACCTGGTCCTTGAACGTCTGGTCGGAAGCCGGGTCCCCGAGGCGAGGCGGGGGGCCCGGATCGACGGGCACTCCAGCGGCGCCCCCGTCTGGCAGCGCAAAGCTCTTGACGTGCCCCCACTGGGGCCCGATGGCCTGCTGGACGCCGTTGACCACGGGGATGCCGTTCTGCGAAATCATGTGCTCGAGCTGGAGCGGCTGCCAGTGGTTCGGGTCGACCATCGTCGTTCCCGGCTTGGCGACGACCAGCGGCGCGTTCACTGGCTTGTAGGCGGGATCGCTGTAGCCGCCCGCCTCGTTCGAGCCATCGATTGCCGCGTAGGCGAGCACGGCCTGGGCGACCCTGTTGCCCAGTGCCGCCGGCGATGTGCCGTCGGTCGACGTGTTCGTGATCGGGTAGCAGAGGCCGTCCATCAGGTCGTCGAACTCGGAGAGCGACTCGTCGGCGCCGACGGCCTTGATGTAGCGAGCGCTCAAGATACGGAACGCGGCGTAGCTGATGGCCTCGTTGCGGGCGGCCGTCACGTCCGATGCGCTCAGCTTCTCCTTGACGAAGTAGCCCGACGCGGTCGGGTCATACGCGGCCCACGCATCCCACATCGCGGCCGACGTCTGGAAAAGGTTCCGAGCGTGGACCGTCGGCGCGGGCAGCGCCCGCCGGATCGCGTCCAGCATTGCCTCGTCCCAGCGACGAGCCACGGACCACTCCGGGTGGTCCTGCATGGCTGGGCAAGCCGGCGCCTGCGGCGACCAGGGCCGCGCGACGATCACGGCCCCGATGACCAGAGCGATCGCGGTCATGCCGGCGAGCGCGGCCGCCCAGATCCGCCGTCGCGAACGCTTCGCCGGTGGTGGGGGCGCGGTGATTTCCGGTTCGGGGGATCCGTCCAGCGCGTTGCCTCCCAGCCGGATCCGGCGATCCGGGCGACATCTGGTGGCTTGACACGACCGAGGTCATGTAAGACCGTATCACAAACATTTGGGAGAGAGGAACACAAACCCATGGCCATCGGTTCGGAGGAGCTCGGGCAGCGGAGCGAGACCGTTCGACGGGCGAACCTGACAGCCATCGTTCGGGAGCTCCACGCTCGTGGGCCGCTGTCGCGGTCCGAGCTGGTTGCCCGCACGGGGCTGAGTCGGAGTGCGATCCGCGGCCTCATCGGTGAGCTCGTGGTCGCCGGTCTTGCGTCAGAGGAACGCGGCGCTCCGCTCGGCACACCCGGCCGACCGTCCCCATTGGTTCGCCTCAACCCCGGCAGCGCCGTGGTGCTGGCGCTCGAGGTTGCGGTCGACTCGCTTGCCGCGGCCGTCGTGGGCTTGGGGGGCGAGGTTTTCGAACAGGTCCGGGTCGATCGACCGCGCGGCCGCTCGTCCGACGAGGAGGTAATCAGTGACCTCGTGACGCTTACGCGGGGCAGCGTCCACGTGCCTCAGACCGACGTGCTGATCGGCATCGGCGTCGCGGTGGCGGGTATCGTCCGGCGCTCCGATGGCTTCGTGCCCCTGGCGCCCAACCTCGGCTGGCAGGACGTTCCGCTCGGCGAGCGGCTGGCGCGCGCCTTCGACACCAGGGCGCCGATCTTCGTGGCCAACGAATCGGACCTCGGCGCGCTCGCGGAGCTGCGACGCGGAGCCGCCATCGGTGGCGACTACGTGCTCTTCATCTTCGGAGATGTGGGCGTCGGCGGTGGCCTCGTGGTCGAGGGCAGGCCGCTGACCGGCGTAGCCGGCTACAGCGGCGAGGTCGGGCACATCCCGGTCAACCCGAACGGCGTCGCGTGCCGCTGCGGATCGGTCGGGTGCTGGGAGACCGAGGTCGGCGAGGAAGCGTTGCTCATCCGGGCCCGCCACGCCCCCGATGGCGGCCGCGAAGCCGTCGACGAGGTGCTCCACGAGGCGTCCGAGGGATCGGTCGTCGCGCTCTCCGCCCTCGACCACGTCGGCCGTTGGCTCGGGTTTGGGCTGGCGGGTCTCGTCAACGTACTCAACCCCCGGTTGATCGTGCTGGGCGGCCTCTTCGGTCGAATCCATCCCTTTGTGAGGCAGAGCCTCGAGGAGGAGCTCGACCGCCGCGCCCTGCCGGCCTCGCGCGCCCTCGTCCAGATCGTGCCCGCGGCCCTGGGGGCAGACGCCCCGCTACTGGGTGCCGCCGAGCTGGCATTCGAGCCGCTGCTAGCCGATCCGGCCAGCTGGATCGGACCCCGCGATGCGCTGCTGGAGCGGGCCAGCGCGTGACCAGCCTCCAACCGGCCCGTAGCGCCGCTCGCGCCCGCCGCGGTAACGTGGCCGCCGACCAAATGGGTAGATCCCGTCCATCCCCCGTTGCGATCCCGCCCTGCCCGGGTGCTCCTCCTCCGAGTGGGGCGAGATCGGGGGGCCCACGCAGCGCGGAATCGGTAAGTAAACAGGCGACTTACGCCTTAGGATGAGGAGCAGGAAGAGGAGGAACAAGAAAGTCATGGTCAATCGCAGAGTCGCTACGTTCCTGGCGGTCAGCGCCATCGTCTTTGCTGCGTGCAGTGGAGGGGCGGCCAGTTCGGCACCGCCCGCAAGCGTGGCACCGCCGGCAAGCGTGGCACCCCCGGCAAGCGTGGCCGCCAGCGTGGCGCCCCCGGCAAGCGTCGCCGCCAGCGTGGCGGCCGGAGGCTGCGTCGTGGGTGTTTCGTGGAACAACTTCCAGCAGCCCCGTTGGGCGGCACACGACGAGCCCAACCTCAAGAAGACGGTCGAGGCCGGTGGCGGCTCGTACATCTCTGCCGACGCCAACCTGGTCGCCGAGCAGCAGCTGACCGACGTCGACAACCTGATCTCGAAGGGCGCCAAGGTCCTGGTCCTGCTGGCCCAGGACAACAAGGCCATCCTGCCGGCGCTCAAGAAGGCGTCGGACGCGGGTATCCCGGTCATCGCGTATGACCGCCTGATCGAGGATCCGAGCATCCTCTACATCACGTTCAACAACGTCGGCGTCGGCGAGGCCGAGGCCAAGGCAGTCCTGACGAAGGTGCCGAAGGGCAACTACGTCCTCATCAAGGGCGACCCGGGCGATCCGAACGCGTCGACGTTCCTCCCGTCCGGCTGGGACAATGCCGGCCTGAAGGCCGCCGTCACCGCCGGCACCATCAAGATCCTCAACGGACCTGACGGTACGTTCACCGATGCATGGAAGACCGAGAAGGCCCAAACCAACATGGAGGCGATAATCGACAAGGCCGTCTCCGACAAGACCACGATCGATGCGATCCTGGCCGAGAACGACAGCACGGCGCTCGGTGTCGTGGGCGCCCTCACGGCCAAGAGCTACGGCTTCCCGCCGCTCAGCGGACAGGACGGCGACCCCGCCAACCTGAACAACGTGGCGTTGGGTAAGCAATACGTTGACGTGTTCAAGAACGCCAACGAGCTCGGCAAGGCTGCCGGCGCGCTCGCGCTCTCACTCTGCGCCGGCACCAAGATGGCTGACCTGAAGCTGCCGGCCGGCCTAATCGACCCCGGTGTTGCGCCGACCGCAGGGCTCGCCGCCCAGGACTTCAAGACGCCGGGCGGCGTAACCGTCAAGTCCTTCATCCTCCAGCCGACGCCGCTCACCGCAGACACCCTGCAGGTGGCAATCGACGCCGGCCAGATCACGAAGGCCGACCTCTGCAAGGGGGTCGTCGCGGCGACCGCGCCGCCTGCCTGCAAGTAACCCTCGTCAACCCTTGAGCACCTGCGACCTGCGCATTCCGATCCTCGGGAGCGCAGGTCGCTTCATTTCCTGGAGGAGAGAGCGGCCGTGACGAACGTGGCCGACGCGGCACCGAGTTCTGGACAGGCCACGCCCCCCGCCGGACGCTCGCTTCGCGGTCTGCTCGCCCAGACGGAGATCGATCTCCGTCTTTTCGGTATGCTCCTGGCGCTGGGTCTGATCCTGCTGACCTTCAACATACTGAGCGGGGGCAAGTTCTTCCAGCCCACGAACATGGTCACGCTGGCGGTTCAGGCCGCGGGCGTGGCGGTCATCGCGACGGGGATGGTCCTCGTCATCGTTTCACGAAACATCGACCTGTCGGTCGGGTCGCTGGTCGGCTTCATCGCGATGAGCTATGCCCTGCTCATGACCGACTGGCTGCCCAATCTCCTGGGCCTGAGCGCGGACTTCCCCTTCCGGTGGGTCATCGCGCTTGGTCTGGGCGTGGGCATCGGCGCGCTCTTCGGGGCACTCCAGGGCTTCATCATCGCCTACATCGGTGTGCCGTCCTTCATCGTCACCCTGGGCGGGCTGCTTTCGATCCGCGGCGCCGTCTACTACCTGTCCAACGGCGCGGCCGTCTCCGGCCTGGATCCGGCGTTCCAGCTGATCGGTGGCGGGGCCCAGGGATCCGTCGGGGGCCCCATCACCTGGATCCTCGGCATCGTCGGATGCATCGCGATCGTGGGCTTGCTCATCAACGGTCGCCGGCAGCGGCGGCGATACGGCTTCCCGGTCCGACCCATCTGGGCCGAGACTCTGCTCGCCGTCATCGGCTCAATGGCAGTGCTGGGCCTCGCAGCCTTTGCCAACGCCAATCTCTGGCCCCAGGGCCTCGCCAACCGGATCGCCTCCGAACAGAACTGGGGGCCGACCCCCGCGGGTGGCTGGCAGATTCCCACCGGCTTTCCGTACCCGATCGTCCTGCTCGTTGGGGTGACCCTCGTGATGAGCTGGATAGCGACCCGAAGGCGCTTCGGGCGGTACGTCTACGCCTATGGCGGCAATCCCGACGCCGCCGAGCTGGCCGGTATCAACACCCGCCGGACGATTCTCAAGATCTACGTGCTGATGGGCGTCCTATGCGCTCTCGCTGCCGCGATCGCGTCCGCGCGGTTGAACGGCGCGACGCTCGACGTGGGTCAGAGCTATGAGCTGTACGTCATCGCGGCTGCCGTCATCGGCGGCACCTCCTTTGCAGGGGGCATCGGGACGATCCCGGGTGCCGTGTTGGGCGCCTTCGTGTTGCAGTCGCTCAACTACGGGCTGAGTTTCATGGGTGTCAATTCGCCCGGCCAGAACGTCGTGGCCGGGATCGTGCTGATCCTCGCGGTTGGCCTTGACGCCTTGAACCGTCGCCGCAGTTCGTGAGCGGAAGGGAGAGCTGACCCGTGGCCGTCGCGCAACGGACCTCGCTCGTCGAGATGCGCAACATCAACGTCGCCTTCGGTGGTGTCCACGCGGTACGGGATGTGAGCATCGAGCTGTACGCGGGGGAGGTCGTCGGCCTCGTCGGCGGCAACGGCGCCGGAAAATCCACGCTCATGCGCGTGCTGTCGGGCGCTCAGCCTGCCGACAGCGGAGAGATCCTCGTCGACGGGAAGCCCACGGCCATCCGCAACCCGCGGGATGCCAAGGCCCTCAATATCGAGACCATCTACCAGACGCTGGCCCTGGCCGACAACATCGATGCGCCGGGGAACCTGTTCCTCGGCCGCGAGCTGACGACTCGCCTTGGCATCCTTGACGACTCGAGCATGGAGTCGGAGACCCGCAAGGTCATGGGCCGCCTGAACCCGAACTTCACGCGCTTCGCGATGCCGGTCAAGTCGCTCTCCGGTGGCCAGCGCCAGGCGGTCGCCATCGCCCGAGCCGTCTACTTCAACGCGCGGATCCTGATCATGGACGAGCCGACCGCGGCCCTCGGGCCCGCGGAGACCGCCCAGGTCCGCAACCTCGTCCGGCAGCTCAAGGACGAGGGCATCGGGATCTTTCTGATCAGCCACGATATCCACGATGTCTTCGACCTGTCCGAGCGGATCAGTGTCATGTACCACGGCCGGATCGTCGATACGGTCAACAAGGCCGACGTGACCCCCGACGCGGTCCTGGGCATGATCATCCTCGGCAAGAAGCCCGGCGAGGTCAGCGAAAAGGAGCTCGCGGAAATCGAGCTCCGCGGATAGCGCAAGCGACGGCCGGAGCCCGGCTTCAACGCCGGGACCCGGGGGCTTCGCGCGCAGCAGGCGCCCAAGGCGATCTGCGGAGGAAACGCAAGCGACGGCCGGAGCCCGGCGCGCTACTGGCGGTGGAAGGTGGGCGCGAGAGCCGGGTAGAGGTCGCGGTAGAGCGCATGGACCTCCGTGTAGCGCGCCGCGTCGTGGCCGGGTGAGGCAACCACGGTCGCCTGGACGCACGCCGCGATCGCGGCGTCCACCGTCGGGAACCAGCCGGCCCCGACGGCCGCCAGGAGGGCGGCGCCGTATGCCGCTCCCTCCGTCGTGTTCACCGTCGCGATCTCCGCGCCGAGGACGTCAGCCAGGATCTGCCGCCACAGCTCGCTCGCCGTCCCGCCACCGGACGCCCGGATCTGGGCCGGCGCTGGCATTCCGGCCCCGACCATCAGGTCGAGACCGTCGCGCAGCCCGAAGGCGACGCCTTCAAGGACAGCCCTGGTGAGGTGGCGCCGCTCGTGGGACAGGGTGAGGCCGACGAAGGCGCCACGGGCGAGCGGATCGGGGTGCGGGCTGCGCTCGCCGGACAGGTAAGGCAGGAACAGCAGACCGTCGCTCCCGGGCGGCGCTTCGGCAGCCTCCGCGACCAGGTCCCCGAAGGCGGTGCCGGGCGACAGGGTGTCGCGATACCAGCGCAGGCTGCCCGCCGCCGAGAGCATCACGGACATCAGGTGCCAGCGGCCCGGGACTGCGTGGCAGAAGGCGTGAACCCGCCCGTGCGGCTCGAACAGTGGCTGATCGGTCGAGGCGAAGACGACGCCTGACGTTCCGAGGGACAACGCCATCGTGCCGGGGCTCACCGCGCCCACACCCACGGCGTTCGCGGCCTGGTCCCCGCCGCCGGCCACCACCGGAGTGCCCGCTCGCAGGCCCGTTGCCGCTGCCGCCTCGGCCGTCACCGTACCCGTGATCTCTGGCCCCTCCCAGGTCCGCGGCATCCACGCCGGATCGATCTGCAACGCGGCGAGGACCTCCGGCGACCAGTCCCGCGCCGCGAGGTCGAAGAGGAGGGTGCCCGCGCCGTCCGCCTTGTCGAGGGCGTAGTCGCCCGTTAGCCGGAGCCGCAGGTAGTCCTTCGGCAGCACAACGTGCTCGATCCGTCTCCAGATCGTCGGTTCGTGGTCGCGGACCCAGACCAGCTTCGGCGCCGTGAACCCGGTCAGCGCGTCGTTGCCGGTGATCGAAATGAGCCGCTCGGGGCCGAGCGCCTGACGGATGAAGTCGCACTCGGCACCAGTTCGCTGGTCGTTCCAGAGGATCGCGGGACGCAGGACCTCCCCGGCCCCGTCCAGCAGGACCGCGCCGTGCATCTGGCCGGTCAGACCGATGGCCGCAACGTCCGACGCGGCCACGCCCGTCGTCGATACAACGTCCCGGATCGCGGTCACGGCGCCATCCCACCAGAGACGCGGATCCTGCTCGCTCCACAGCGGTCGGGGGGATTCGAAGTTGTACTCAGCCGTCCCGACCCCGAGCACGGCGCCCGCCTCGTCGATCAGGACGGCCTTGGTCGCGGTCGTCGAGACGTCGATCCCGAGGACGTGGGCCACCGGTCAGCGACCGGGGCCGGTCTCGAGCTGCCCGCGGTCGGCGGTCCAGATCCGCCGGTTCATTTCGTTCTCGAGCATCTCCTGTCGGCCCGACCGCGGCTTCGGGTCAATCTCGCCTGCCGCCACGCGCCCGCCGAGCAGCTCGAACAGGGCGTCGCCGGCCAGGATGGAGCGGCCCAGTTCGCCGCGCCAGCCCGCGTACCGCTCCTCGCGGAGGCGTTCGATCGTCCCGCTCTCGACCATGGCCGCTGCCGCGAGCAGCGCCCGGGCGAGGGTATCGATCCCGCCGATGTGTGCGTGGAAGAGGTCAGTGCGGTCCATGCTCTGGCGGCGCAGCTTCGTGTCGAAGTTGAAGCCGCCCGTCGTGAAGCCGCCGCCGCGCAGGATCTCGTAGAGCGCCAGCGACAGCTCGTCGACCGAATTCGGGAACTGGTCAGTGTCCCAGCCGTTCTGGTAGTCGCCGCGGTTCGCGTCGACGCTGCCGAAGATGCCGTGCGCGAGTGCGAAGGCGACCTCGTGCTCGAAGCTGTGCCCCGCGAGGGTCGCGTGGTTGACTTCCAGGTTGAGCCGGTACTCTCCGGCGAGGTCGTGGCGCTCGAGGAAGCCCAGGATCGTCGCTCCGTCATAGTCGTACTGGTGCTTGGTCGGCTCCTGGGGTTTCGGCTCGATGAGGAGCGTGCCCTTGAACCCGATGCGGTGCCGGTGCTCCGCGACCATCGACAGGAAGCGCGCGAGCTGCGCCTCCTCCCGGACGAGGTCCGTGTTGAGGAGTGTTTCGTACCCTTCGCGGCCGCCCCACAGGACGTAGTTCGCGCCGTTGAGCCGCTTCGTTGCCTCCAGCATCGCCTTCACCTGCGCCGCAGCGAATGCGAACACCTCCGGATCGGGATTGGTGGCTGCGCCGGCGGCATAGCGCGGATGGCTGAAGAGGTTGGCGGTGCCCCACAGCAGCCTGACGCCGGTGCGGGCCATCTGCGCTGCGGCCAGGTCGACCATCGCGTCGAGGTTGGCCTGGGTCTCCCGGAAGGTGCGTCCCTCAGGCGACATGTCGCGATCGTGGAAGCAGAAGAACGGCGTACCCAGCTTGACGAAGAACTCGAAGGCGGCCTCGAGCTTGGCGCGCGCTGCGATCATCGGATCGAGGCGGGCGTCCAGCCACGGCCGATCGAACGTGCCCGAACCGAAGACGTCGGAGCCTGGCCACGCGAACGAATGCCACATGCAGACCGCGATGCGGAGGTGGTCCTCCACCCGTTTGCCCAGCACGAGCCGGTCCGGCTCATAGACCTTGAACGTCAGTGGGTCCTCGGACCCCAGGCCGCCGAATGGGATCGGCTGGGCGACTTCGGTGAAGAAATCCTGTTCCACGCCCGATCCTCCCTACGCCCGAATGAGCCTGTTGGCCGGCACACCCGTCTATTTGTGCGAAGTTATCACATACATTTGTGTGAGAGAAGAACAAACTACGTGCGAGGCCTGAACGTCGATACTGGCTGCATGCAGCAGGACCGACGCGTCGTGATCGTGACCGGCGCCAGCACAGGGATCGGCCAGGCGATGGCCGTGGCGTTCGGGGCGCTCGGCGATGCTGTGGTGGTCGGGTATCACCATGACGAGGCAGGCGCAACAGAGACCTGCGCGGCGGTGCGCGAGGCCGGCGGCCGAGCCCTGGGCGTGCAGGCGGACATCGCCCTGACGGCGGACTCCGACGCCCTGGTGGAGGCGGCCGTCAGGGAGTTCGGTCGCCTCGACGTCATGTGCTGTCACGCTGGAGTGACCGCCTGGGGCTCGTTCCTGGACGTATCCGACGACCAACTGGACGGGGTTCTCGCGGCCAATGTGCGCGGAACATTCGTCTCGGCTCGCGCCGCCGCTCGCCAGATGGTGACGCAGGGTAACGGTGGGAGGCTGCTGCTTACCTCGTCGGTCACGGGCGTCCTTGCCGTCGAGGACGCAAGCGCGTACGCCACCACGCGGGCGGCCGTGCTCGGCCTCACCCGCAGCCTGGCGCTTGAGCTCGGACGACACCGGATCACGGTCAACGCCATCATCCCGGGGCCCATCCTCAACGAGCGCAACCTCGGCGCCGATCCCGACTACGCCGAGCACTGGGCCGGGGTCCTTCCGGTCGGACGGGTCGGCCAGCCGAGCGACGTGGCGGCTCTTGCCGTGTTCCTGGCCTCGCCGGAGGCTGGGTTCATCACCGGAGCGTGCATCCCGGTCGACGGTGGGCTGACGGCGATCTCGGTCGAGCCGGCAGCGCAGTGATGTCCATCGACTGACGGCCAGGCCTCGGTAGCGAGGCGCGAGCCGCGGCGGTCGTACCATCCGCACGTGAGTGATTCCGCCTCGCCCGGAACTGCCGGCAGCAAGGGCTCTCCTTCATCTGCCGAAGGACCCGTCTCGATCCTGGTCTGCCCCAACTGCAGCAAGAAGAACAAGATCCGGCCGAGCGCCAAGGGCGCGCCGCATTGCGGCAACTGCGGGAAGCCGCTGCCGTGGCTGGTCAGCGCCTCGGACGCCACCTTCGACCTGGAGGCCAGGGCCGCGCCACCGGTGATCGTGGACCTCTGGGCGCCATGGTGCGGTCCCTGCCGTTTCGTCGGCCCGATCCTCGAACAGCTGGCGAAGGAACACGCCGGCAGGCTCAAGGTGGTCAAGGTCAACGTTGACGACAACCCGGCCCTGTCGCAGCGCTTCGACGCCCGGTCGATCCCCACCATGCTGGTCCTGAAGGACGGCCAGGTCGTGGATCGCATCGTCGGGGCGATGCCCAAGCCGCAGCTGGAAGCGCGCATCGCACCGCATCTCGCCATGGCGTCCTAGTGTTGCCTTGCGGAAATTGCTGAACGCTTATGGCGATCGCAGCTACGATTCTCGGCATGGCCAACCACCCTGCACCTCCACTGTCGGTCAACGAGTCCGATCCCGACATGCTCCGGGCGCTCGTCCGGGCGCGGACGACGGAGCAGGAAGAACCATTGAGGAGCCCGTTGGAGTAGTCATCAATGGACTTCGAGCCTGATGTGGACGAACCTCATTGCACAAACAGCCAAGCTCGTGCCCGGCTCGTCGGCTGCCGCCTATGAGCCGTAGGCCCAAGGCATCAAG
>JBBRYO010000010.1:0-39955 GCA_038237595.1 Candidatus Limnocylindrales bacterium
CTACTGCAACATCACCAAGTGCTGCACCGAGGTGTGCCCCGAGCACATCAAGATCACCGACAACGCGATCATTCCGCTGAAGGAGCGCGTCGCGGATCGCTACTACGACCCGTTCCGCATGGCCTGGCGCTGGATCCGCGGTGCGCACGACGGAGAGTCGCCGTCCCCGGTGCCTGGCCCCCTGCCGGCCGAGCCACTTCCGTCGGCCGAGGCACGCCCGTCGGCCGAGGCACGCCCGTCGGCCGAGGCACGCCCGTCGGACGCGGCGGCGGGAAAGTCGTGATGCCGGAGCGCGGCGCCTGAGCGTCGAACGGCTGGTCATCCGCACTGACGGCGCGGCACGCGGCAACCCGGGCCCGGCGTCGGCCGGGGCGGTGCTGATCGACGCCTCACGCCCGGACTCGCAGGATCCCGACGCGCCGCCGGTGGCGGTGATTGCCCGCGCGCTCGGCACGCGCACCAACAACGTGGCCGAGTACGCCGGGCTCGTGCTGGCGCTACGGGAGGCGCAGCGACTCGGCGCTCGGGAGGTCGATCTCCTGCTCGACTCGAAGCTCATCGTCGAGCAGTTGAACGGGCGCTGGCGCGTGAAGGACGCCAAGCTGAAGGGGCTCTTCGAGGAGGCTCGGGGGCACCTGGCCGGACTTCGCCGGTGGTCAGCGAAGCACGAGTCGCGTGCCCGCAACCGCGCTGCGGACGCGCTGGCGAACCTCGCGCTCGACGATCCCGCCGCCGCGGCCCGGCTCGAGCAGTCTGTGCGCGAGGGGAACGATGACGGCGTCAGAAGGGAGATGAACTCCGATGCCTAGAGCGACGCAGGCCTGGATCTGCGTGACCTGCGGGGTTCAGCACCCGCCGTCGCTCGATCCGCCGGAGCATTGCCCGATCTGCGAGGACGAGCGCCAGTACATCGGCCCGAACGGCCAGGAGTGGACGACGATGGAGCGGATCAGCGAGGCCGGCCATCGCAACACGTTCGTGGACGAGGAGCCGGGACTCGTATCGACCCGGACGGAGCCGCCGATCGCGATCGGGCAGCGGGCGCTGCTGGTGCAGACCCCGGTGGGCAACGTGCTCTGGGACTGCATCACACTGGTTGACGACGAGACCGTGGCGCACATGCGCGAACTCGGCGGCATCGCGGCCATTGCCATCTCGCATCCGCACTTCTACAGCTCGATGACGACCTGGAGCGCGGCCTTCGGCGACTGCCCCGTCTACATCCACGCGGCCGATGCGCAGCACGTCCAGTATCGCGGCCGCGGCCTGCAGCTCTGGGAAGGTGACTCGCTCGAAATCTTGCCGGGGGTGACGCTCATCAACACGGGCGGCCATTTCGAGGGTTCGACCGTGCTGCACTGGGCGGCCGGCGCGGAGGGGAGAGGCGCCCTCCTCACCGGCGATTCGATCATCGTCGTGGCCGACCAGCGCTGGCTGAGCTTCATGTACAGCTATCCGAATGTGATCCCCCTGCGCGACGCAGAGGTCCGCCGCATCGTCGAAGCCGTACGTCCCTACCCATACGACCGCGTCTACAGCCTCCGGCAGGGCCAGATCACCGCAACCGATGGCGCAGCCGCCGTGGAGCGCTCCGCAGAGCGGTACCTGGCCCACCGCTAGAATCAAGGCGCCAGCGAGGCGATCGGACGGTCGCGTGCCACGTCGGGGCAACCCGTTGACGGCACGAGGAAAGTCCGAGCTCCGTGACGCAGGGTAGCGGGTAACACCCGTCCGCCGTGAGGCGAGGACCAGCGCCACAGTGACGAACCGGCAGGCCGGCGAAAGCCGGCTGGGCCGGGTGAAACGGGCAAGCTCTACCCGGAGCAAGGCCAAATAGGAGGGCAATCCGCGGCTCACCTCGGTGGGTCGCGGGAGGGGTTGCGTCGCCCCGCCCTCGGGTCGGCCGCTAGAGGCGTCGGGCAACCGGCGTCGTAGATGGATGACCGTCCCCGCCGCGCGAGCGGCGGGACAGAACTCGGCTTACAGGTCGCCTCGCTGGCGTCTTCTGAGCCAGAGTGGCGGGACAGGGGTCGTGATGCACCCGGGAGGGAGTGCTTTTGGCCGGTGGGCGCGGCCAAGTCGCTTCGCTTGGCGCCGTTGGCGCCTTTACGGCTTCGCGACTGGGCGTGACGTCCACCGGCCGGCTTCGCTGGTTGGCACAGCTGTGCCTGAGCCGGCGCGGGCGCCCCTCGGCTTGAGAGGAAGGCGCGGGCGCGGGCGCCCGGCTTGAGGGGAAGGCAGCGGCCCCACTCGGCTTGAGGGGCAGGCCTCAGCTCACGGCCTTCTTCACGAGCGCGGCGATCCTTGCCTCGTCGGCGGCGGTCAACTTCGTCAGGGCGAAGGCGGTCGGCCACACGTTGCCTTCGTCGAGGTTCGCTTTGTCGCTGAAGCCGAGCGTCGCGTACCTCGTCTTGAACTTCTGCGCGGGTTGGAAGAAGCAGACGACGTTGCCGTCCTTGGCGTACGCGGGCTGCCCGTACCAGGTTTTCGCCTCGAGGTCGGGCGCGCTGGCCGTGATGAGCTCGTGGAGCCGCTTCGCCATGGCGCGATCCGGACCCGCCATCTCGGCGATCTTCGCGAGCAGCTCGCTTTCCCCGTCCGCCTTGCCTGCGGGCGCGCCGGGGGCCGCCTTCAGCTCCTTGGCGCGGTCCTTCATCGCGTCGCGTTCCTCGTCCGAGAATCTCTTGGACGTCGTGGCGGTCGTGGTGGTGCTCTTGGGGGACTTCTGCCTGTCGGTCATTGCAGGTTTCCTTTGCGATATCTGATGGGACGGTCCTGATGTCAGGGAGCCGCTGCGGGAGAGGCTTCTTCAGCACTGCTCGGTTCGCGAAATGGCGGCATCGCGCACGATCGCGGGCGTGAGCGTCGTCGACTCATACTTCCGGCGTGGCTTCGTACATGCTCAACCCGGCGGCGGTGGCTCACGCTCGTCGGCTGATCAACGCGAGGCAGTATGTGCTCAAAGGCGATTGGGGAGAGGCACAGCCGGGACCCGTAGAGGAGAACGCCTTCCTCGCGCGTCACCGTTGGGACGAGTACGCCGAGTGGCACCTGGGGCTGACGGTGGGAGCGACGGACGGGACGAAGAGCCGATATGCCTTCGTGTACGGCGACTTTCGTCGGGTCCACCGGAGCGGCATCATCGCGTGCCAGTATCGGGCAGCCGAATGGCGCCACAAGGAGATCGAGCTGGCTGCGCACGACCTGCTCCAGTACCTGGACAAGGTCAGCGGCTGAACTCTCGCGGGTTGACGGCCCTCGCCGTGAGGCCTCGAGCAGGGACTTGAGCGGAACCAGGGGAGCGGCCGGTCAGTCCTCGTCGGGGCGGAAGATGCCGGTCGCGGCGCAGGCGTCGCAGATGGCCCGGGCGGAATCGAGGTCGCCGAGCGGGATCGAGGACTCGCGGGAGGGGTAGAGGCAGGCCACGTCGTAGAGGGGGAGGGAGCGCCGGGAGGGCGCTGCCGCGGCGACAGTGATGCGCCGGAAGGTGCAGCGCCGCAGGCGGCCACCATCAGCCGAGATCGACAGCATGGGCGGCAGCGCGCCAGGGCGCGGCATCGGGTTGATCGGCGACGGACGGGGCTGCGCGAGGGCCACGGTTCCTCTTCGGTAGCTCTGGCGAGGAGAGGGTGGGCAAACGCTCACTCTCGACCAGGACGCGCAGCGTATCGAGCGACCGTCCGCCCCGCCAATAGGCGACAGGTACCAGTGCCTCACGGCGTACGACGGGTACCTGACGGTTGAACGGGCCGCGCCCCCGTGGGGAACGAACGTGAATTACCCATTGACGCGCACCAAAAGGAGGGTAAGCTACCCCCCCAGTGGCGCAAAGTGGCGTAAAGTGGGGAGAAGAGGTGAACCACTCACGGACGGAGGCCCGAACGGCCGACGCTGTGGGGTTCCGTCCCTCTCCATTGTGCGACCCGGAGCCGAGGTGGCATCCGGGCACGCAGGAATTGAGGCCAGGAGCAGCAGGTGTTCACCGGTGAGTACCACCACGCGGTCGATGACAAGGGACGGGTCGCCGTTCCTGCCCGCTTCCGCGCGGAGCTTTCGGGGGGCGCACTGGTGAGCAAATGGATCGACGGCTGTCTCGCCATCACTCCGCGCGCCGCCTGGGACGCGCTCGCGGCCCGCGCCGCGACGCTGCCCGTAACCGACGCTGGTGCTCGCACCTTCCAGCGCTTCATCTTCGGGACGGCCTTCGATGCCGACCTCGACCGGCAGGGTCGACTGGTCGTGCCGGCCGTGCTGAGGGAGTTTGCGGGACTGGAAGACGAGGCCGTGGTGGTCGGCTCTCGGGATCACCTGGAGCTGTGGTCGCCCAAGCGCTGGGCCGAGTACAGCGTCCGGATGGATACGCCCGAGGTGCTCGCCGAACACCTCCAGGGCCTCGGCATCTAGCGCCGAACCATATGCGCCTCCGGGATCCGGGGGGACCGCTGCCGAGCGGTAGTTGAACGTGGAAGAAGGGCACCTGCCCGTACTGGTGGAGGAGGTCATGACGGCACTTTCACCCGTTGCGGGCAGCTTCCAGATCGATGCGACGCTCGGCGGCGGAGGGCACGCTCTCCGGATCCTGGAGGCCGCCACTCCTGGTGGCCGCCTGCTTGGTATTGATGCCGACCAGGCGGCCATCGCCAGATCGCGCGAGCGCCTCGCCCGCTTCGGCGACGCGGCCGTCCTGCGTCAGGCCAACTTCGGAGAGCTCGGCAGCGTTGCGCGCGAGGCCGGCTTCGAGCAGGTGGACGGGATCCTCTTCGACCTCGGCCTCAGCTCCCGACAGCTGGCCGACGAGTCGCGCGCGTTCAGCTTCCGGGCGGACGGACCGCTCGACATGCGCTTCGATCCGACCGTCGGCGTTCCCGCCAGCGAGCTCCTCGCGACGCTCGGTGAGCGCGAGCTCACCGACCTCTTCCGCCGCTACGGCGAGGAGCCCCACGCCCGCCGCGTGGCGCGGGCCATCGTCGAGCGCAGGGGGCGGGAGCCGATCGAGACCGGCACGCAGCTGGCCGAGGTGGTGGAGCGCGCCGTGCCACGGCCCCGTCCCGGCCGGCGCCGGATCCATCCCGCCACGCGTGTCTTCCAGGCGCTGCGCATCGCCGTCAACCGCGAGCTCGACGTGCTGCCCGCCGCGCTGGCAGACGCCGTCGGGCTGCTGAAGCCGGAGGGTCGCCTGGTCGTCATCAGCTACCACTCCCTGGAGGACCGCATCGTGAAACGGTTCGTGGCTGCCGAGCGCCGCGGCTGCGTCTGTCCGCCCGAGTTCCCGATCTGCGTCTGCGGCCATTCGCCGAGACTGGCGCCCGTCGGGCCCAAGCCCCAGGTGCCCAGCGTCGAGGAAGTCGCCGCCAATCCCCGCGCGCGCAGCGCCAAGCTGCGAGTCGCCCGGAGGCTCGCCGCATGAGCCGGGGCCACAGCTCGTCGCGCCGTCGAAGCTACGGCAAGCGCCAGACCGAGCTCCGCCATCGTCGCGACGAGGGCACGGTCCTCGACGCCGGGGGACCGGTGAGCTGGCCTCGTGGCTCTGCCTGGGAGCGCGAGGGCGAGACGGGCGCCTGGTTCCGCTCTTCCGAAAGCGGCCGGGAGAGCGGCGGCCCCCGCGCCGGCGGAGGACCGCGCTGATGGCCGTCTACCAGGGCACCCGCATCCGGACCTCGGCGATCCCTATGGGGGCGCGGCCCGTCGCCGCGCGGCGCTCGAGGCGCATCCCGGGGCGCGCTCAGCGGGGTCTCCGCTCGTACGGGATTGCGCTGGCCACGATTCTAGTCGCCTTCGTGCTGAGCCTCGTCTACCTGACGCAGACCCTCGAGTCCGGCGTCACGAGGCACCAGATCGACACGGTCCTCATCGATCGCACGGCGCTCCAGCAGGAGCAGCAGTCGCAGCTCGGCACGGTCGCCCATGGCGCATCGGAGCAGGTGGTCACGAACTGGGCCGGCCTCAATCACCTCATCCGCCTGGGCAACACCGTCGTTCGCGTCCCGGCCCGGTAGTCGGCCATGCTCGGACGGACGGATCGCCGCCTTCGCATCCTCGTGCTGCTGGTGGCGTTTGTCATCTTCGCCGGCGCCGCAGTCATGCGGCTCGGCTACTGGCAGGTGGCGCGAGGCAGCGAGCTCCAGCGCCAGGCCAGCGACGCGATGGTGCGACCGACCGAGCAACCCGCGATCCGCGGAAACATTTACGACCGGCACGCAGCGCTGCTGGCGACGACCGCCTTTCGCGACACCCTGGCGCTCTATCCCACGCTCGTGGCCGAGGCCGACCGGCCCGCCCTGATCGGCCTGCTGGCGCCGATCCTGCACCTGACCCCGGCCAGGAAGGACGCGCTGGCGAAGGACCTGGCAGGGGGCGGCCAGTACCTGGTCGTCGACCGGGAGCTGACGTTCGAGCAGAGCCAGCAGCTGACAGACGCACTCACGGCCATCCCAGTGGATGGTCCCCACCTGGCGCGAGCCGTGTCACTGGAACCGCATCCGGTCCGTGTCTATCCCGCCGAGGGAGGCGCTCCGGGAACGACGCTCGCGAGCCAGCTCCTCGGGTTCGTGAACGCGGAGGGCGTGGGCAGCTACGGCGTCGAGCAGCAGTACAACAGCGTCCTCGCCGGCACGCCCACCAGGTACGACTCGCGCCAGGACTCGAGCGGCAGGGTCCTCGAGAGCTCGTCCCAGATCGTGCAGCAGGGCGCCAACGGCCTGGACATCCACTTGACCATCGACGCGAGCCTCCAGCTCCAGCTCGAGACGGAGATCTACGCGGCCTGGGTCGCCGACAACTCGAAGCAGGTCAGCGCCCTGATCATGGATCCCTCCAACGGGGAGATCCTGGCATGGGCGTCGGTTCCCGGCTATGACGCCAACAACTACGCCGAGACCGCGGCGAACCAGCAGCAGCTCTTCCAGGATCCGATCGTCAGCCAGATCTACGAGCCGGGCTCGGTCATGAAGATGTTCACGGCGGCCGCTGCCATCGACGCCGGCGTGGTGACGCCCGACACACAGGTCCACGACGTCTACGCACTGCACTTCGGCGGCGACACGATCCATGACTCCGACCACAAGGCGATGGGCTGGCTGCCGTTCCGCGACGCGATCGCCTACTCCCGCAACGTGGTCGCTGCCGAAGTCGCGCGACGCCTCGACAAGACCGTTGACAAGGCCGGTGCCAAGCTCTACAAGACTTGGCAGAAGTTCGGCATCGGGAGCCCGACCGGCATCGATCTCTCCGGTGAGGTTCCGGGCATCGCGAGCGACCCGAAGGTCACCAAGTGGCAGCCGGTGGACCTCGCCAACCGCTCATTCGGGCAGTCGGTGGCCGTCACCCCGATCCAGCTCGGCATGGGCTACACCGCCATGATCAACGGCGGCTTCCGGGTGCACCCGCACGTGCTGGCAGCCGTTGGAGACCAGGCGCAGGCGGCCACTGCGCCGCAGCGGATCATCAGCGCGTCGCTCGCCGGACAGCTCCAGGGCATCCTCCACCACGTGACCGCGAGCGTGCCCTGGTACGCGCAGGGCTCGCTGATCCCCGGCTACCAGGTCGGCGGCAAGACCGGCACTGCCCAGGTCTTCGACGCCCAGAAGGGCAAGTACAGCTACAACACGTTCAACTTCACGTTCGTCGGCTACGTGGGCGGCGCGACGCCGAACGCGGTGATCCTCACCCACATCGGAGAGGCGAGCCCCAAGGTCATCAAGCAGGGAGACCTGGAGCTTGGGATCACGTCCTACCAGCTCTTCCGACGCATCGCCAACGACGCGATCCATACCCTCGGGATCCCGCGTCTCGACGATCCGCAGGCCGGCATGCCCGAGCCCGGAAGTGCCGCTCAGCAGGAGCTCTACCCCGATCTCTACGCCGCTTGGAAGCAGGGCATCAAGCCGCATGGCGGAGGGCCGCAGGGCGGCGGCGGCCCCCAGCGCCATGGTCCGGACCCCAGCCCGACACCCCGACGATAGGCCGGTCCGTGCGAGAATGGCCCACGATCGTGAGTGACGGGCCGAGCCATCCGGTGAATCACGGCGAGCCCGCCTTCGACGGTCATGGGCTCGCCTTGGCCGTCCGCGGGAGCCTCCTGCTGGCGGGACGCGAGCGCATCCGCGGCGGTGCCGCCGACTCCCGGCGCGTTCAGCCCGGCAACGCGTTCTTCGCCCTTCCCGGCGAGCGCACCGACGGCCAGCGGTTCCTTGCCGAGGCCGTCGCGGCCGGTGCCACGGCTCTCGTCCTGCGCGACGCACCGCTGGCAGACGAGTTGGCGACCCTCAGCCATGGGGGGGCGGTCAGCATCGTCAGGGTCTCCGACGCAGGGGCGGCACTGCGGGCGGCCGGCGCGGCGTGGCGCGACCGCTTCGAGCCGTTGGTCGTCGGCGTCACCGGGTCGCTGGCCAAGACGTCCACCAAGGAGCAGATCGCCGAGACCCTTGCCGAACGCTGGAACGTGCTGCGCAACGAGGGCAATGAGAACAACGAGATCGGCCTGCCTCTCACCCTGCTCCGCCTGCGGCCTGAGCACGAGGTCGCCGTGCTCGAGATGGGCATGTACGTGACGGGCGACATCGCGTTGCTCGCCGCCATGGCCCGGCCGAGCATCGGCGTGGTGACCGCGGTCCGGGCGACGCACCTGGCGCGCGCGGGGACCCTCGACGCGATCGAGCACGGCAAGCGCGAGCTCGTCGAGGCACTGCCGGTGACGGGCACGGCCGTTCTGAACTTCGACGACGAGCGGGTCGCGCGCATGCGCGCGCACACGCCTGCAGGCGTCATCGGCTACGGGTTCGAACGCGATGCGGACGTAACGGCGGAGGACGTCGCATCGCTCGGCGAGGAGGGCATGCGGTTCACGCTGCGGCTGCCGGACGGGGATCGCGTTCCCGTTCGCCTGCCCGCGCTCGGGCGTCACAGCGTGCACAACGCGCTGGCGGCAGCGGCGGTCGGTGTCGCCGCCGGGCTCGATGCCGCGACGATCGTGCGTGGCCTGGCGCGCGGCTTCCGCGCGCCGCACCGCACGCAGCTTGTGCGCGCCGGCGAGTGGCGGATCCTCGACGACAGCTACAACGCCGCGCCCGACTCGATGGCCGCCGCGCTCGAGCTGCTCGGCAGCCTGCCGGGACGGCACGTGGCCGTCCTCGGCGAGATGCTGGAGCTGGGGGAGGGGTCGCCGGAGGCCCACCTCGAAGTGGGTCGTCGAGCGGCGGAGCTGGCCGACCGGCTGATTGTCGTCGGATCGGGGGCCAGGGAGATCGCAACGGGGGCGGCCGGCGCGGGGATGGCAGCCGAGCACATCACGCTCGCCGACGATCGCGACCGGGCTGTGGAACTGCTCCTCGCCGAGCTGCGGCCCGGCGACACGGTCCTGATCAAGGCGTCGCGCGGTGCGGCGCTCGACCTCATCGTCGACGCGCTCGTGGCCGCGGCCGCGGAAGCGACGCGCACGTGAGCTTCGAGACGATCTCGCAGGGCATCCTGCTTACGTTCGCGCTGGTGGTCATCCTCATGCCCTCCTTCATCCGCCTGTTGCGGCGGTTCGGGATGGGCAAGCGCGTGCGGGTCGACGGCCCGGAGACCCACTTCATCAAGGAAGGCACGCCAAGCATGGGCGGCCTGCTGATCATCCTGGTGGTCGGTGGCGTCGCCCTGGTGCTCCAGATCACGACGAACCACTTCATCGACGCGTCGACCGTTGCGCCGCTGGCCACGCTGGGGCTGGTCGGCCTGCTGGGGACCGCCGACGACTGGCTCAACGCCAGGACCGGAGACGGCATTCGCGGCCGCCAGAAGCTGCTGTGGCAGACGGTCGTGGCCTTCGCTGCCGCGTGGCAGATCCAGCAGACGTACAACATCAACCAGATCAGCGTGCCGTTCATCGGCGCGGTCGGGGTGGATGCCTGGCTGTTCATCCTGTTCGCGGCATTCGCCATCATCGCCACGAGCAACGGCGTCAACATCACCGACGGACTGGACGGGCTTGCCGGCGGAACGCTGATCTTCGCATTCGTCGGCTACATGATCATCGCCGCGCTCCAGGCAGAGCCGGCGCAGCCCAACCTGGCGGCGCTGTGCGCGCTCATCATCGGCGCGCTGCTGGGCTTCCTCTGGTTCAACGTGCACCCAGCGCAGATCTTCATGGGCGATTCCGGGGCGCTGTCCCTGGGAGCGACGCTTGCCGTCACGGCCCTGATCACCGGCCAGATCCTGCTGCTGCCGCTCATCGGGATCATCTTCGTGGTCGAGACGGGCTCGGTGATCATCCAGGTGTTGAGCGTCAAGCTCTTCGGCCGCCGGGTCTTCCGCTTCACGCCGCTGCACCACCACTTCGAGCTGCTGGGCTGGCACGAGGAGAAGATCACGATGCGCTTCTGGATCATGGGCGTGCTCGCGTCCATGGTCGGCGTGGTCTTCTTCGTCGCGACCCGCGCACACGCCGCGTGAGCGCCGAGATGGCGACCATTGACGCTCGGATCGACCTGGAGACGCTCGACCTCGACTCATTTGCCGGGAAGCCCGTCGCGGTCCTGGGGCTGGCGCGCAGCGGGATCGCCCTGGCGCGCTTCCTCGTCGACCGGGGAGCCACGGTGACCGTCTACGACACGCGCCCGGAGACCGAGCTTGGCGACGCGCTCGCCGCGCTGGAGGGGCGCCAGGTGCGGAAGCTGCTCGGGCCGGCCGTCGACCCCGCGGAGGCGCTTGCCGGGCAGGCGCTCGTGTCCACGTCCCCATCGGTCAGCAGCCGCTTCCCAACGACGGAGCCGCGGCTTCGCTCCGCGCTGGCGCATCTCGAGGCCGAGGGCCGCGTGCCGGTCGTCAGCGAGGTGGACCTCTTCCTGCGTCTCTGCCCGGCGCTCACGGTGGGCATCACCGGCACCAAGGGCAAGACCACGACGAGCGCCCTGACAGCCGCGATCCTCGGCGCGAGCGGCATGCCGACCGTCCTCGGCGGAAACATCGGCACGCCCCTGATCGAGCGCCTGCCGGAGCTGACGCCACGCCACCGCGTGGTGCTGGAATTGTCCGAGCTCCAGCTTCCGACCCTGTCGCGTGGCACGGACGTGGCGATCTACACCCACGTCAGCTCGGACCATCTCGATCGCCACGGGTCCCTTGAGGCGTACCGCGCCGTCAAGCGGCGGCTGGCCGAGCTCGTGCCGGCCGACGGCGCCCTGGTGATCAACGACGAGGACCCGGTCAGCCGGCAGTACGGCGCGGTCCGCGGCACGCAGATCGTGCGGTATCGGCGGAGCGCGCCACTCCCTGGCGGCGTTGGCACGGACGACGGCTGGATCGTGGCGCCAGGGGTCGCGCAGCTCGCAGCCGCCGGCGGTGGGCCTGCGACGACTGGGCCGCAGGGTCGGATCATGCCGCTCGGGGAGATCCCGCTGCCCGGCGCGCACAGCGTGAGCAACGTGCTCGCCGCGGTCGCGGCGGGCCTGCTCCTCGGGGTTGCACCGGACGCGATCCGGGGTGCCGTCGCCGGGTTCCGGGGCGTCGAGCACCGTCTGGAGCCGGTCGCCGTGGTTGACGGCGTGCTCTTCGTCAACGACTCCATGGGGACGCAACCCGACGCGGTCGTCGCCGCACTGCGCAGCTACGCGCAGCCCCTGGTGCTGATTGCCGGAGGACGGGCGAAGGGCCTCGCCATGGACGAGCTCGCGGCCGTCGCGGCGGAGCGCGCGTCTGCGGCCGTGCTCATCGGCGAAAGCGCGCCCGACCTTGCCGAGCTGTTCGGTGCCGCGGGCCTCGTGCGCCTTGAGCCCGCCTCGAGCCTCGAGGAAGCGGTCGCGCTGGCAGACGCACTCGCCCGGCAGCTGCTGGCAGACGATCCCGCGGGCCAGGCGACGGTGCTTCTCAGCCCTGCCGCCGCCAGCTTCGACATGTTCGTCGACTACGCGGCTCGCGGCCGGGCCTTCAAGGCGGCCGTGGCCGCGCTCGCCGCCGCGCGCCCCGATCCGTTACGCCGTCGTCCCGGAGCATCCGAGCCATGACCGACTCGTTGCGCGCTCGCCGCATCGTCATGCCGCAGCCGCCGGCCACGGGCCGTGTCTCCCGCAGCTCGACGGCAATGCCGGCCGCGCTGCCCCAGTCAGTCCAGCGCAATCGCCGCACGCAGGCCGCCTCGGCGACCCTCGCACCGCCGGCAGCGGCGCGGACGCTGGCGCCCGGGCGCGTCGTGCGCGGGCCGCAGCGCGAGCGCCACGAGCCGGACTACCTGATCCTCGTCTCGATCGTGGCCCTCGCCGCGGTCGGCATCCTGATGATCTACTCGAGCTCCGGCCTGCGCTCGGCGCTGCGGGCCGACGGCGACCTGTGGGGCGCCATCGCGCCGCAGATCGCCTGGAGCGCAGCCGGACTGGTGACGCTCCTCGTCCTCATGCGGATCGACTACCGCTACCTGCGCATGGTCTCGGTTCCTGCCTACCTCGCCGCCATAGCGCTGCTAGTGACCGTCCTCATGCCCCTGCCTGCGACCGGCTTCATCCACGCGCTGAGCACCGGCCAGTCGGCTCGCTGGCTGTGGATCTCCGGCCTTCCCCAGGTGCACCCCGCGGAGTTCGCGAAGCTGGCGTTGATCGTGTACCTGGCGCACTGGCTGGCGAAGCGTGGCGGCCAGATCTCCAGCCTCGTGCACGGTCTCGTCCCGTTCCTCGTGATCGCCGGCCCGATCATCGCGCTGGTTGCCATCGAACCGGATCTGGGCACCACGGGGGTGATCGCCATCAGCGCCGTCACCATGCTCTTCGTGGCCGGTGCGAGCCTGTGGCAGATGGTCGTGATGGCGCCCATGGCCCTGGCGGCGCTGGTCACGTACATCTCCAACTCGGCGTACCAGCAGGACCGCATCAACGTCTTCCTGGACCCTTGGAAGTACGCGACCGGGCACGGCTACCAGACGGTCACTGCCCTGATGGCGCTGGCCATGGGCGGCCTCTTCGGCATCGGCCTGGGACAGAGCGGCCAGCCCGGCGGGCTGTACGTGCCCAACTCGGACAATGACTTCATCTTCGCCATCGTCGGCCAGGAGCTCGGCCTCGTCGGCGCGGCCGTGGTCGTCGGGCTCTACCTCTTCTTCGGCTACCGCGGCATCAAGGTGGCGCTCGGCGCGCCGGACACCTTCGGGGCCCTTCTCGCGGTTGGCATCACGGCCTGGTTGGTGGTCCAGGCCTTCATCAACATCGGCGTCGTGCTGGTGATCATCCCCAACACAGGTATCACGCTGCCGTTCATCAGCTCGGGCGGTTCGTCGCTCGTCGTCAGCTTCGCGGCGGTCGGTATCCTGCTGTCCATCTCCCGAGAGACCCAAGCTCGAGGAACCTGGAACGATGCGGATCCTGATCGCGGCAGGGGGTACGGGCGGCCACATCTACCCCGCTCTGGCCGTCCTGAACGCACTCGCCGAACGGCACGCTGACCTCGACATCCGCTGGGTTGGTGGTCATCGCGGGCTCGAGTCGAGCGTTGTCCCGACGTCGGGGCACCGGCTCGACCGGCTCTGGCTGCGCTCGCTCCGCACGGTCGACCTTTCCATGGCAACCATCGCCGACCCGCTGCGCCTGGGGGCCTCTGTTCCGCAGGCCGCCGCGATCCTGGCGCGCTACAGGCCGCACGTGATCTACACCACGGGGGGTTACGTGTCGATCCCGGTGCTCACCGCCGCCGCGGCCGGGCGGGTGCCCTCGCTGCTGTGGGAGGGAAACCGCGTGGCGGGTCGCAGTGTGCGTGCCACGGCACGGCTGGCCAGCGCAATCGCAGTGAGCTTCGAAGGCACCTGCGAGACGCTGCCCGGCCGTTGCTTCGTGACCGGCACCCCGATCCGCCCCTTCACCGGCGTCGATCGGGCCGCGGCACGCGCGCACCTCGGCCTGCCGGACGACGTGCCGGTGGCGCTGGTCTTCGGCGGGTCGCAGGCCGTACGGCGCCTCAACGAGGCGGTCGCCGACGCGCTGCCGTCGCTGGTGGAACGCTTCGCCGTGCTGCATCTCACCGGGGAGACCGGCTACGCCGAGGCCCTCCGGCGCCGCGAGGCGTTGCCGGACGATCGGCGCGGCCGCTACCGTCCCTACCCGTTCCTGCGCGACGACATGGCACAGGCGCTCGTCGCGGCGGACCTCCTCGTGGGGCGCGCCGGATCCTCGACGCTTGCCGAGGCCTCGGCCGTCGGGTTGCCGATGATCGTGGTGCCGTACCCGCATGCCGGCGCGCACCAGGAGGCGAACGCGCGCGAGCTGGTAGAGGCGGGAGCCGCCCAGCTGATCCCGGATGACGATTTCGACGGCGATGCCTTGCTCGCCTGCTGCGCCATCCTCGACGACTCTGCCCGGCGGGAGCGAATGGCCTCCGCCAGCCGGCGGATGGGTCGGCCGGGGGCCGCCAACGCCACCGCCGAACTGCTGCTCGACCTGGCCGAGCACCGGACCCTGCCCGACGCGGAGCGCATCGACCGCCTGACCCGGGAGGTCGCGTGACCGACGGCGTGGCGACGCTCCCGGCGGGGCACCTGAGCGACGAGCAGGCGGGCAGGCTGGGCACGGAGATCCAGCGCCGCATCGGCGTCAAGACCTCGCGCCAGGAGCCGCTCTCGCGCTTCACGACGATGCGCGTCGGCGGCCCCGCCGACCTGTTCGCCGAGGTGCGCAACCTGTTCGAGCTGCGCGCCATCGTCCGCTTCGCGCGGGCCCGCGAGCTCCCGCTGTTCCTGATCGGCCGCGGCTCGGACCTGGTCATCAGCGACCGGGGATTCGCGGGGCTGGTCGTGCTCAATCGCGCCGGGCAGCAACGCGTCGAGGGCACGCGCTACATCGCGGACTCGGGCATTCCCATGGCCAGGGCCGCGACGTTCACCAAGGACGCCGGGCTGTCGGGGCTCGAGTTCGGCCTCGCGATTCCCGGCACCATCGGCGGCGCCGTCTGGGCGAATGCCGGGGCGCACGAGTCCGACATGGCATCCCGGCTGGTCCAGGCAAGCGTGATGCGCAGCGACGGCCACGAGGAGGTCCTCGACGCGGCCGGCCTTGGCCTGGCGTACCGCGACAGCATCCTCAAGGCCTCTGTGGAGGGTGCGCCGGAGGTAGTCACCTGGGCCAGCTTCGAGCTCGAGCCGGCACCGCCGGACGTGATCGCTGGGCGCCTCGACGAGATCCGGCGCTGGCGCCAGGCGCACCAGCCGCTCGGCCTGCCGTCGGCCGGCAGCGTATTCCGCAACCCGGACGGCGATTCCGCGGGCCGCATCATCGACGAGCTGGGGCTCAAGGACCGACGAATCGGGGGCGCGGCGGTCAGCCCGCGGCACGCCAACTTCATCGTCAACGACCAGAAGGGCACCGCGGCGGACGTGCGCCGGCTCGCGGAAGAGGTGCAGGCCATGGTGCTGCGCGAGCGCGGCGTCAGGCTGACGCTCGAGATCGTCTTCGCGGGTGACTGGACCGGCTGGGAGTCCCTCTCATGACGGCCGCGAAGCCCGCGGTCGCGGTTCTGCTTGGCGGGCCCTCTGCCGAGCACGACGTCTCGCTCGTTTCGGGCCGCGCGATCGCCGGCGCACTTGCCGAGCGCGGCTACCCCGTGGACGGATGGCTGATCGACCTCGACGGGCGATGGTGGCGGCTGCACCCGTCGGCCATGGATCGCGGGCGTCCGCTGACGTCCTACGACGACCCGGCTGCGCTCGGCGCGGAAGGTCCGTTCACGGCGGCGGAAGCGCTCGAACGACTCGCCGCCATCAACCCCCGGCCGGTCGTCTTTCCCGCGCTCCATGGCCCGTTCGGCGAGGACGGCACGCTCCAGGCCCTGCTCGAATCCACCGGCCTGGCGTACTGCGGCTCGGGTCCGGCCGCGTCGGCGATCGGCATGGACAAGGCCATCTTCAAGCGGCTGTGCGGCGCCGAGGACGTGCCCGTCGTGCCCTGGGTCGAGGTACGGGCGTCGGAGTTCGAGCCGGCCAACCGGGCGGCCACGCTCAAGCGTGTCGAGAGCTTCGCGGCGGGCCTGCCCGACCCGCGTCTCGTCATCAAGCCCGCGCGGCTCGGCTCCAGCATCGGAGTCGGCATCGTACGGTGCCCTGGCGTCCCGCCGGAGCTCGAGGCGGCCATGACCGAAGCCTTCCGCTACGACGATCTGCTGCTGGCCGAGGCCTACGTCGCCGAGCCGAGGGAGCTCGAGGCCAGCGTCGTCGGCAACGAGCCGGCCGAGCTCGAGGTCTTCGGGCCCGGAGAGATCATCCCAGAGCGGGAGTTCTACGACTTCGTTGCCAAGTACCGCGACGACGCGTCGCAGACGCTGGCGAAGCCCGAGCCGGCCCTGGACCCGGACCTGCGCGAACGCGCCCGTCGCACGGCGCGCGAGGTCTACCTGGCGATCGGCGCAGCCGGCTTCGCGCGGGTCGACTTCCTGCTCGCTCACGACGGCATGCTCTTCGTCTCGGAGATCAACACCATCCCCGGCTTCACGCCGATCAGCCTGTTCCCGGTCCTGTGCGCGGAGGGTGGCTACACCTTCCCTGACATCTGCGAGCGCGTCGTGGAGCTGGCGATCCAGCGGGCCAATCGCCGCCCGGCGCGTCGCCTCACGCGCGCCGATCTGCCCTGACGCTGCAGCTGCCGGTCCGCCGTCAAGCTGCCGGTCGCAGGACACGGCCGGTCAAGCGCGCCTCGTTCTGGATCTCGCGGACCCGGCTCCTGGCGGCCCTGCTGCTGGTGGCAGTCAGCGGTGCGTTCTACTGGCTGACGGTGGCACCCCAGTTCACGCTCGCCGACGGAGGGGTCACGATCGAAGGCGCGCACTTCACGGATCCGGCCGTGGTCCGCAGCGCGATCGGGTTGCCGGAGGGCGTCACGCCGAACCTCTTCCGGCTTCGGACGCAGGACATGCGCGCCGCCCTCGAGACGCTGCCGCCCGTGCTGTCCGCGGAGGTCAGCGCGACGCTCCCCGACCGGCTCGGCATCGTGCTCCACGAGCGCACCCCGATCTTCGTGTGGCGGACGGCCGCGGGCTCGTGGCTGGTCGACGTGAGTGGCGTGCTCTTCGCGCAACCCGGCCCCGGCGGCGACCCGGCCGAGGCCGCACTGCCGGTCATCAGCGACAAGCGCACGAACCAGCCGGTGATCCGGGCCGGCGCCCGACTCGACGCCCTGGACCTCGAGGCCGCGCGCGTCCTCGGCGCCCTGTCGCCGGACCAGGTCGGGAGCAGGGCACACTCCCTGGCGCTCAGCGTTGACGACAGCAATGGCTGGGTCCTGGCGGCGGACACGGGTTGGCAGGCGATCTTCGGCCACTTCTCGCCGGTCCTGCATACCACCGCTGACATCCCCCAGCAGGTGCAGTGCCTGCGTTCGCTGCTGGTCGACCGCGAGGACCAGATCGCGATCATCACGCTGGCGGTTGGACCGGGTCGCTGCGGCACATACGACCCGCTCGCGTCCCCATCGCCGGGACCGGGGAACCCCGGCGGGTCAGGCCGCTCTCCCGTACCCGGCCGGACGTCGGGCGCGGGCAAGACCCCCGATCCGGGTCGGACGCCCGCTCCCAGCCACTCACCCGCGCCGTGAGCCGCAGAAGGTGGCCGCATCGCCCACAATGGGCGGGGATGGAGGAGGTCGCCGTGGCGGCCCAAAGCGACCGGGCGCCCAGCCCCCGAGCAGCGTGACGGAAAGAGGAGCCTTGGAAATCGAAGCAGTCCTCGTGGCGATCGACGTCGGCACGAGCAAGGTGGTCGCGCTCGTCGGAGAAGTCGCGCGCGATGGCGCCCTGAACATCATCGGCAAGGGCGTCGTCCCGGCGAGCGGCCTCAAGAAGGGCGTCGTCATCAACATCGAGCAGACGGTCAGCTCGATCAAGGCCGCCGTCGAGCAGGCCGAGCGCATCTCCGGCATGCGCCTCGAGGCAGCCTTCGTGGGCGTCGGCGGCAACCACGTCGACAGCCAGAACTCGCGCGGCGCGGTGGCCGTCAGCGGCCCGCATCGCGAGGTCAGCCGCGAGGACATCGAGCGCGCCACCGAGGTCGCCCGCGCCGTCACCATCCCCTCGAACCGGGAGGTGCTGCACGTCCTGCCGCGCGGCTTCGTGGTTGACGGGCAGGAGGGCGTCAAGGACCCGCTCGGCATGAGCGCCATCCGCCTCGAGGTCGAGACGCACATCGTCCACGCCAGCGCGACTGCGCTCCAGAACCTGACCAAGTGCGTGCGCCAGGCGGGCGTCCGGGTCGACGAACTGGTCGTCAACTCGCTCGCGTCGGGCGAGGCGGTGCTGTCAGAGACCGAGCGCGAACTGGGCGTCGCGGTCGCGGACATCGGTGCCGGCACCACCGACATCGCGCTCTACATGGACGGTTCGCCGTTCCACACGTGCGTGCTGCCGATCGGCGGGATCAACGTCACCGCGGACGTCGCGATCGGCCTCAAGACCGATCTCATCGCGGCCGAGCAGCTCAAGATCGCCCACGGCACGGCGAACCCGGCGTCAGTGGGCGCGGACGAGGAGGTCCCGGTCGAGATGATCGGCGGCGTCGAGGCACGCATGGCCAAGCGCGTGGAGGTCGCCGAGATCATCGAGGCCCGCATGCGCGAGCTGTTCGAGAAGATCGGCGAGGAGATGGCGCGCGGAGGCCACGCCCAGCGCCTGCCTGCCGGCCTGGTCCTGACGGGCGGTGCTTCACTCCTGGCGGGCTCCGCGGAGCTCGGGCGCGAGGTCCTGGGTCTGCCCGTGCGCGTTTCCTCGCCGGTCGGCGTGGGCGGCTTGACCGACCACCTGCTGGTCCCCGCCTATGCGACGTCGATCGGGTTGCTGCAGTGGGCAGCCCGGGTGGTCACCTCCTCGGAGCCTGAGCGCTTCGAGTCGGCACCGGCATCGGGTGCGCTGGGCAAGGCACGGGACTGGGTGCGCGGCCTCTTTCCCTAGGTTGCGCGGCGGTGGAAAACCTGCCTTCCGTCCACAGTTCGTCCACCGTCGGCCCTTTCCGATGGCGCCGCCATACACCACTGATTGCAAGATTTTTCGAGGGAATCTTCAGATTCGGGAAAGTTCAGCGGGTCACCGGCAGGGGGTTCGCGGCTATACTCGGGCAGATGAGCCGCAGGTCCCCGGGTGGCCCGCCCGGCAGCCATCGGAGCGTCATTTGAGTGTCGAAAGCCACCCCAGAGTCCGGAGGGAAACCCATGCCGCTGCGTTCTGACTCGGAGAATTTCGCTCTCATCCGGGTCATCGGAGTGGGCGGCGGGGGGAGCAATGCCGTCAACCGGATGATCCGGGCGGAGATGATGGGCGTCGAGTTCATCGCGGTGAACACGGACGCCCAGGCGTTGCTCCAGTCGGACGCTCCGCACAAGATCCGCATCGGCGACAAGCTGACCCGAGGCCTCGGCGCAGGCGGTGACCCCGGTATCGGCCAGCGCGCCGCGGAAGAGGACTCCGAGAAGATCGCCGAAGCGCTGCGCGACTCGGACATGGTCTTCATCACGGCGGGCATGGGCGGCGGCACCGGCTCCGGCGCGGCGCCGATCATTGCCGAGATCGCGCGTGACGTCGGAGCGCTGTCGATCGGCGTGGTCACCAAGCCGTTCAGCTTCGAGGGTGCACGCCGCCGCCTCAACGCCGAGAAGGCGAGCGAGCAGCTGCGCGACAAGGTCGACACGCTCATCACCATCCCCAACGACCGCCTCAAGGACGTCGTCGAGAAGAACACGTCCATCGTGGATGCGTTCCGGGTGGTGGACGACGTGCTCCGCCAGGGCGTGCAGGGCATCAGCGACCTGATCACCGTGCCCGGCCTCATCAACCTCGATTTCGCGGATGTTCGCGCGATCATGAAGGACGCCGGATCGGCGCTCATGGGCATCGGACGCGGCTCAGGTGAGACGCGAGCCGCCGATGCGGCACGGCAGGCCATTGCCAGCCCGCTCCTCGAGATCAACATCGCCGGGGCTCAGGGCGTGCTCTTCAACATCACCGGCGGCCCGAGCCTGAGCCTCTACGAAGTCGACGAGGCGGCTCAGATCATCAAGGAAACCTCCGATCCGGAGGCGAACATCATCTTCGGGACGGTCATCGACGAGCGCATGGGCGACGAGGTCACGATCACCGTGATCGCGACCGGCTTCGACATGTCGCGCAAGCGCGAGGCGCATCGCCAGGCGGCTCATGCCGTCGAGGTCGCCTCGTCGATCCGGACCAACCGCGGCGACCGCGATTTCCTGCGCGAGCTCGAGGAGCAGCGAGCGGCGGCCGGTGGATCCAGCGCGTCAGGATCGTACGCATCGTCGGGCACGTCGGCGGTTCCGATCGTGAGCGACAGCCAGCCCCAGGCGATGCCGGTCATGTCCGGCCAGCCGCCCCTCGATCAGCCGATGGGGGCCAGTGCTCCGCTTCCCGACCAGGGGCAGGCGATCCCGGCGGGCGCTCCATCGATGGATCGCTCGGAGGCGGCACGTCGCTCGACGCCGGAGGTCGAGGACCTGGACATCCCGGCTTTCCTGCGCCGCAACCGCTGACGGTCGACCGCCGGAGGGTTTGACCCCTGAAGGTCGAACCTGGAGGTTTCTCGCCGGCTCCCAACGCTGTTGCCTCGCTCGTCGCGGCGCGGGAACGGGTACTGGAACGGATCGAGCGGGCGGCACTGCGTGCGGGCCGCGACCCGGGGACGGTTGCACTCGTCGCTGTATCCAAGATGGTGCACGTGGAGCGGCTGCATGCCGCCGTCGCGGCCGGACTGTCGGCGCTTGGCGAGAACCGCGTGCAGGAAGCCGCGGCCAAGGTCGAGGCACTCCCAGAGGTCGAATGGCACCTGGTGGGCCACCTCCAGGCGAACAAGGCCTCTCGCGCCCTGGCGCTCTTCGATGTTATCCAATCGGTCGATTCGCCCGAGCTCGCCCAACGCCTCGACCGGTTGGTCGCCGAGCGGTCAGGTGGGCAGGGACGGCAGGTCGGACGCCTGCCCGTCTACCTCCAGGCAAACGTCGATGCGGACCCGGAGAAGAGCGGCTTTGCCCCCGAGGTTCTCGAACGATCGCTGGAGGTGCTGGCGGCACTCCCCAACCTGGAGTTGCGCGGTCTCATGACCGTCGGGCAGCTCGGGACGGCGCCCGAGGACGCGCGCGGCACGTTTGTGAGGCTGCGCGAGCTGTCATCGAGGCTGCGCTCGCGGCTACCCGCGCTCGGTGCCGGCCTGTCGATGGGCATGACGGACGATTTCGAGATTGCCGTCGAGGAGGGAGCGACGCTCGTTCGCGTCGGACGGGCGATCTTCGGGGAACGCCACGGCTGAGGTGAGCGCGACCTCCGCGACGTTCAACGTTCGACTGGTCCCGCGAGGCGGCGCTGACCGGGTCGAGGGCGTGGAGGCCGGTGGCGTCCTGCTCGTGCGCGTCGCCGCCGCTCCCGTCGACGGTGCCGCGAACCGTTCGCTGCTCCGCCTGATCGCGGACGAGCTGGGCCTGCCTCCATCCACGGTCGTGCTCCTGGCCGGGGCGCGGGGGCGTCACAAGCGCATCCTGCTCAGGGGCGCGAAGACCGACGCCGTATGGCTCGGAGGCCGGGACTCGAGCTGGGCTGAGGGCGGCGCTGACCGCGACACGCAAGTCATTGGTCGTCCTCGATCTCCGCGACCTGGCTGGTCGCGGAACATGGCTTCGTTGACGACCCCCGCTGTCCGGCCCGATACTGGTTGGCACCGCCCGCGGCGGACGCTCTCAGGGCGATTGGCTCAGTCGGTTAGAGCGCACGGTTCACATCCGTGAGGTCACTGGTTCGAATCCAGTATCGCCCACCATAGTGACCCCAGCAGAACGGGGCTCGTTGAACGAGTCCCGTTCTGCCTTTTACGCCCATCTCGGCAGCGGCAGACTCCCATCGGACAGAGCGCGGTTCAACCGGCCGACCCGACGCTCGACGACCCGATCGGGGTCGCCGTCCAGTTCCGCACAGGTCGCCTCCGTGGAGGCCTCGTACTCGTCATCGTCGAACTTCGGTGCGCCTGACATTCCACGATCGCATCGCCCAGCCACGCGGACCTCGAACGACCCGGACGGCTGATGAGATGTCTGGTGCCTCCGGTTCGTCCCATCAAACCCGGACCCGGGCGCACAGCGAGAGGGACGCCGACCGGCCGAGTCTACGCCCTCGCCGTCTTCCTCGGAAGAACATTCGACGGGCGGCTCGCGAGCGGTTCGAGGGCCTCAACAGCCTGACTGAAGCGACATCCCGAGGCGGTCGCATTTCGCCCCGTTGCTCTTCGTGCCGGGGTCCGCGATGGGTGGCGGACCGGTCTGGGCCGGTGCCGCTCCTCCGTTCAGTGTCGAGAGACGCGGGGTGATATCGGTCAGGTCGTATGGCCGCAGGTAGGTCGCCGAGGTGTAGCTGCGGTCCGGGAGCATCGGGTACGACTCCCCGAAGTAGCGATCGAAGATCAGCCGGAAGGTGTTCCAGCCGCTGATGGTCGGATAGGGGCTGGGTGCTCCGGCCGGCGCCTCGCCGGGCAGATACATCGCATTCAGGATCCCGTACTTGATCTCGAGCTCCTCCGGCGTCGCGGTGTGCCAGTCGAAGTGGTTCTTGTCGGCCGCGTAGCGGTCCGGGTAGGGGCCCTCGTCGGACTGGATGATCACGATCGGCCGCGTCTCCTCGGGGCCGCTCAGGAGGTCGGTCACGAGGTCACGGATCCTGTTGTTCGTGTACTGGAGCTGCTGGAGCGCGGCGGAGGCCTCGGTGCGGTGCTGCTGCTCGTCGAGTGTCGGGTAGTCGCCGTTCGCCTTGAAGACGTAGGGCTCGTGCGGAATGAGGATGTCCGCGTAGACGAGCTTCGGCCCGGGCTCCTGCTCGATCCGGTGGAGCTCACGGAACTGGAACAGCGCCGAATCGCGGTGGATCTGGTCCTGGAGCGGGATGGCGGTGGTGAGGTTGCGCAACTGCTGGAGGGTCGGCCCGAAGGTGGTCTGGTCCAGGATGCCCTCGAAGTTGGACTCGGTCTCGAGCTGCGGATTCTCGTCCGCGATCTGGCTCGTCTTGGTCGGTCCGAACCAGGATCCGATCTGGATGTACCGGTACCCGCGCGCCTGGAGATAGCGGCCCGCCTCGGGCGCCTCGAGCATCTGGTGGATGGGCCCCAGGTCTCCGCTGTTGCGGCCCATGCGCGCCGCCACGTCGTCGAGTGGTTCCAGGTTCATCACCGAGGCAATCGACATTGAAGTGCGCACGTAGTTGGCGTGCGATTGGGCCGCGACGTGGAAGCCCTGCGAGATCAGCCAGTCCGGAAGGTCGTTGTGCCAGCCGATCTCGTCGTTCAGCGAATTGGCCGAGCCGTAGTCGTCGAAGACGAGGTAATAGATATCCCGGTCCCCGGGATGCGGGGTGCCCTCGGCGCGCTTGGCGGGCGAGCTGGCGTAGGCGGCCAGCTCGTACGGCACGATCTGCACCATCGTGAGGACGACCAGGACCGCGCCGACCACGTTCAGGCCGACGGTCAGCCGGGCGAGCCAGCGCGGCCGCAGGAACAGCGCGGCCAGCAGCGCCACCAGCAGGAAGATGCCCCAGGCTGCCAGCTGGACGTCGCGCGACACATTCATGGGCTGAACCAGCGACGCCACGTGGCCGTACGCCGACCAGGCGATGATCAGCGCAGTGCCGACTATCGCGCCGCGCCGCAGGTCGCGCAGGGCGATCGCGGCGAAGGCGCCGACCGTCGCGGCGGCCAGGATCGCCCGGCCGAGCGGCGGGATCACGTCGCGCGTCAGCACCTCGCTCGTGTTCTGGGCAAACAGGAACAGAACGGGGTAGGCGGCCAGCAGCAGGGTGTGCACCGGCAAGGGCCGAGTCGGCCACCCGGAGCGGTTCTGGGACACGGTCGCATCCTGCCAAGGTTTCGCAAGTTCGTCCACTGCGCGTCCGTCCACTAGGATTGGCGCAACTGCAAACCCGGCAGGCCACCACGCCGTGATGGGAGACGTTGCCTTGCCTCATGTGTTCGCGTACCTGGACCCCGGCTCCGCGAGCCTGCTCTTCCAGGCCATTCTCGCTACCACGATCGCCGCGCCGATCCTCTTCATCAATTACATAAAGCGCGGCCTGCGCTCGATTGCGCGCAGGTTGCCCGGCAACCGGGAGGAGCCCGGCCCCGGAGATCGCACGCCGCTTTGACGACGGCCGAAGGCGCCGCTCGGCCGGCGCCCGGTCACGAGGCAGATATGCGCGGCGCCGACCCGCCACCCTCGAGCGTCCGGGACCCCGCTTCGTGGCGCGACCCGAGCGGCTTCGTCTACCTGCGAAACGGGGTGGTGCACCGCCAGATTGCGCCGTCGTATGCGGCCGACTGGGAGGCCTTCACCCGGAGTCCCCTGTCGGCGCTCCTCGTTGATCAGGGAAGGCTGCTGCCCTGGTCCGAGGCAGGCCCGGAAGCCGCCTTCGACGCGGATGCGGCGGCGGTCATCGTTCCGGACGCGCTGAACTTCATCTCGTATCCATACGAGTGGACGTTCGGCGAGCTGCGTGCGGCGGCGCTCCTGACGCTCGACGTCGAGCTGGCCGCGCTCGAACTCGGCTTCTCGCTCAAGGATGCGTCCGCCTACAACGTCCAGTTCCGCGGCGTCCGCCCGGTCCTCATCGATCACCTTTCCTTCGAGCGCCGGGCGACGGAGACGCCGTGGCCCGCCTACCGTCAGTTCTGCGAACACTTCCTGGCGCCGCTCGCACTCATGGCGAAGCGCGACGTGCGCTGTGGCCTGCTGCTGCGCAGCCATCCCGACGGCATCCCGCTCGATCTGGCGGTCGACCTGCTGCCAGGTCGCACGCGGCTCCAGTTCGGCCTCGCCACCCACCTGCACCTGCACGCCCGAGCCCAGCGCGGGCATGCCGACGATGGGGCCGCGGGGAGCCGCGCGAAGCTTTCGCTCGAGCGTCTCAAGGCACTCATCGGCAACCTGCGCTCGACGGTGAGTGGCCTCGCGTGGGAGCCGTCAGGCACCGAGTGGGCCGACTACGCAGAGCTCGAGCACCCCTCGTACGACCGGGCGGCCTCGAGCGCGGGCACGAAGGCTGGCGTGGTCGAGCGGATGATCGGCGAGGGTGCCGGGCGCACCTGCTGGGACCTGGGCGCCAATACCGGCGCCTACAGCCGCATCGCGGCGGGTCGCGGCTACCGCGTGCTCGCCTTCGACGTGGATGCGGCAGCCGCGGAACGGCACTACCGTTCGCTGCTCGCCGATGGCCGGGCCGACACCACGCCCCTCGTCATGGACCTGGCGGACCCGAGCCCGTCGCTCGGCTGGGCCGAACGGGAGCGCTCCGGCCTACTGGAGCGGGCCAACGCGGACGTGATCCTGGCCCTCGCACTGGTGCATCACGTCGCCATCGGCCGCAACGTGCCGCTATCGATGGTCTTCGAGCTGTTTGCGCGGCTCGCGCCCGAGGCCGTCGTGGAGTGGGTCCCGCGCGAGGACCCGATGGTGCGGCGCATGCTCGCCGGGCGGGTCGACATCTTCGATCACTACACCGAGGCCGGCTTCGGGGACGCGCTGGCTGAGCGCTTCGAGGTCGTCGAGCGCGCGTCGATCGCGGGCAGCGCGCGGGTGCTCTACCACATCAAGAGGCGCCCATAGGTGCTGCGCCGCCTATTCGCCGCGTGGCTCTGCACAGGCGGCCGCGCCTCGACCTAGGGCTTCGACCCGTCCTTCGATGCGTCCTCGGGCGGTACGGCCGGCGACTTCGAACCGCGGCGCGCGATGAGCTCTTCTCGGCGGTAGGGCACGTTGGCAACCACGGTGTTCGGGCGCCCGAGGAGCGCGGCCCGCAGGCGGTTGGCCGTCTGGTTGTAGAGGATCCGCTCCCACCAGTGTCGCGCCACGTACTCCGGGATGATTACGAGGGTGATCGCCTCGGGGTCCTTCGTGGTGACGTCCAGGTAGGCCACGACCGGTCGCACCAGTGAGCGGAACGGCGACTCCACGATGACGAATGGCACGCCGGGGAGCTGCCGCTCCATCTGGGCGCGCAGCTTTTCGCCCTCCTCGACGTCGTCGGTGACGTGCACCATCTGGACGTCGTCCGTGAGAGCTCGGCCGAAGTTGACGGCCTGGACCACCGCACGGGTGAGCCCGGGCACCGGGATGATGGCCCGCTCCGAGCGCCGAGGAGGCCCGATCACGAGGTCCGGCCGGACGGCGAGCTCCTTCGCCGCATGGTCGTACTGGCGGTTGATGAGCACCATCATGAGCACGAGGATGGGGATGATCACGGCAACGAGGAGCGACGACGGCGCCTTCTCCACCAGCACAACGACCGCAACGATCCCGGTCAACACGCAGCCCAGGGCATTGATGGCGAGGCGCTGCGGCCAACGATTGCCTCGCACCCTCAACCAGTGCTTGACCATGCCGCCCTGGCTGAGCGTGAAGCTCACGAAGACGCCCACCGAGTAGAGCGGGATGAGCGCGTGCGTGTCGCCGCCGAAGGCGGCCAGCAGCGCGATCGCCAAGCCTGACAGGATGGCGATGCCAAGCGTGTATGCCAGCCGGTCACCGCGGAACGCGAAGTGCCGCGGCATGTAGCTGTCCTCGGCGAGGATGGCGGCGAGGCGCGGGAAGGCGTTGTACGAGGTGTTGGCGGCCAGGATGAGGATCAATGCCGTGAATGCCTGGAACAGGTAGAAGCCGATCGAGCCATCGCCATAGATCGTCCCCGCGACCTGCGAGATGACCGTCTTGTTGTCGACCGGGACGATGCCGAAGGCGTTGGCCACGAAGGTGATGCCGATGAAGAGGATGCCGAGGAGGATGGCCATGGCGGTCAGCGTTGTCGCCGCGTTCTTCGACTCCGGCGGCTTGAAGGCGGGCACACCGTTGGCGATGGCCTCGGTTCCGGTCAGGGCCACCGAGCCGCTGGCGAAGGCTTTCAGCAGCAGGAAGATGGTCAGGGGCTGGAGGACCGAGGGCTGACCCGAAATGACGCTTGGGGGTGGCGCGCCGTCGTGCAGGACGGCAACCCGGTACACGCCCATCACGATCATCAGCAGCGCTGAGAACACGAAGAGGTACGTCGGGACGGCGAAGATGTTCCCGGACTCGCGCAGGCCGCGGAGGTTGCCGAGCGTCATCAGCAGGATGAAGGCGATGCCGAGGGTGACCGCCCACGGCAGCAGGTCCGGCACGGCCGACGTGAGCTGCTGCACGGCCGACGAGATCGACACGGCGACCGTCAGCACGTAGTCCACCAGCAGCGATCCCGCCGCAATGAGCGCAGGCAGCGTCCCGAAGTTGTCCTTGGCCACGGCGTAGGCTCCGCCGCCCGACGGGTAGGCGTGCCCGATCTGGCGGTAGCTGGTCGAGACGACCGCCAGCAGGATCACGATCGCGGTCGCGACCCACATGCTTGCGAACAGGGCCGCCGCACCCGCCACGATGAGGACCTTCAGGATCTCCTCGGTGGCGTATGCGCTCGAGCTGATCGCGTCGGAGCTGAAGATCGCGAGCGCCTTCTTCTTCGTGAGTCGCTCGCCGATCTCCTCCTCGGTCGCCAGCGGCCTCCCGATCAGGACTCGCTTGGCCCGCAGGAGGGACCTGCCGAAGCCAGTTGTCGGTTCGATGGCCTTCGGCTTGGCGGTCAGGATCCCCTTGCCCGTGTAGCGGAAGTACGCCGCATGAGGCCGCTCGACACGGATGCGCCGGTCGCCCGCCTTCCGTCCGCGCAGCGGCTGCCTGCCACCGATCATCGGGCACGTTCCCGTTGCGGGGCGGTCACCGCGCCGGCCCAAGGCGAACCGGCGTGGCTCGCGGTGGCCTCGCTCAAGATTTGCTCACGATTAGCGGGCTATTCTCGCAGAGCGGAAGATCAGTGATGGGTCACCCGGGGATCGCCGATGTCTCAGGTCTGGGCGAGTCTTCGCAGCACCGCCGGCAGGATACCGCCCTGTCGGTAGTAGTCGACTTCGATCGGACCGTCGAGACGGCAGATCGCGCTGAAGCTCCGCTCAGCATTTCCGTCATGGACGCTCACGCGCACCTGCTGGCGAGGCGCCAGGCCTGCCGCCAGGCCGCCGATGGCGAAGCTCTCGCGACCCGTCAACCCGAGCGAGCGGACCCCCTCCCCGGGCAGGAATTGCAGCGGCAGCACACCCATGCCCACCAGGTTCGAGCGATGGATGCGCTCATAGCTCTCGGCGAGCACCGCTCGCACGCCGAGCAGCCGGGTGCCCTTCGCGGCCCAGTCCCGGGACGAGCCGCTGCCGTACTCCTGGCCCGCGATCAGGATGAGCGGCAAGCCTTCCGCCGCGTACCGCATGGCGGCGTCGTAGATGAAGAGCTCGTCACCGGACGGCTGGTGCGTCGTCCAGGGCCCTTCTTTTGCGGTGAGCGCGTTGCGCAGCCGGATGTTCCCGAAGGTGCCGCGCACCATGACCTCGTGGTGGCCGCGGCGAGCCCCGTAGCTGTTGAATTCGAGCGGCGAGACGCCGTGCTCCTGGAGCCACTGGCCGGCGGGACTCCACGCCGGGATTGAGCCCGCCGGGGAGATGTGATCAGTGGTCACCGAGTCGCCGAGCACGGCAAGCGCCCGGGCGCCTTCGATGTCGCGGATGGGCGCCGGTTGGGGGGTCAGGCCCTCGAAGAACGGCGGACGCGCGATGTAGGTCGAGCCTTCGTCCCAGGCGTAGCGATCGCCGAGCGGCGCCGGCAGTGCCCGCCAGCGGTCATCGCCGTCGAAGACGCTCGCGTAGATCCGGCGGAACAGCTCGGGATCGAGCGAGTCACGGATCGCGGCCTTGATCTCTTCCGCGGCCGGCCACAGGTCCGCGAGGTAGACCGGCTGCCCGCTTCGGTCGCGGCCGAGCGGCTCGGTCGTGAGGTCGATGTCCACCCGTCCAGCCAGCGCGAAGGCCACCACGAGGGGAGGAGAGGCGAGGTAGCTGGCACGTGCCAGGGGATGGATGCGCCCTTCGAAGTTGCGGTTGCCCGAGAGGACGGCAACGACGGCGAGGCCGTGGTCCTCGACCGCCTTCGCGATCGGCTCGTCCAGCGGCCCGCTGTTGCCGATGCAGGTTGTGCAGCCGTAGCCCACGAGCCCGAAGCCGAGCTTCTCGAGCGGCTCCATGAGCCCCGCCGCCGCGAGGTACTCGGTCACGGCCCGGGAGCCCGGCGCGAGACTGGTCTTGACAGTCGGCGACACGGCCAGCCCGCGCGCGACGGCATTGCGCGCCAGCAACCCGGCGCCGACCATCACGGTCGGGTTCGAGGTATTGGTGCAGCTCGTGATGGCGGCAATCACCACCGAACCGGTGCGCAGCACGGCGCGCTCGCCATCCATCTCGACCTTCACGGCACGGTAGAACGCGGGTTCCGGTGCATGACCTTCGCCCGGGTTGCCGGACTTCCCCGGGTTTCCTCCCGTGACGGGTTCGGGGGGTTCGCCGGGGTTACCGGCGTGCGCGTCCGATCCGGCTTCCGCCCCGGGAGTCTCGACTGCCTGGGCGAACGAGGGCGGATCGCTGGCCGGGAACGAATCCGACGATGCCTCCTCGACCGGGCCCCCGGCGTCCTGTGCCGGCTCGTCGGCCGTCGTGGCGCCGACATCGCTCGGGAACGCCGTCCGGAAGTTCTCCTTGAGCCCTGCCAGTGCGACCCGGTCCTGCGGCCGGCGGGGGCCCGCCAGGCTCGGCTCGACGGTTCCCAGGTCGAGCTCGAGCGCCTCGTCGAAGTCGGGACCGGGACCCGACTCGCGCCACAGGCCTGTTTCCTTGGTGTAGGCCTCGACGAGGGCGACCTGCTCCGCGTCGCGTCCGGTCAGGCGCAGGTAGGTGAGGGTCTCGTCGTCGACCGGGAAGAGGGCGGCGGTCGCACCGTACTCGGGCGACATGTTGGAGATGGTCGCGCGATCGGCGAGCGCGAGCGAGGCCAGGCCGTCGCCGGCGAACTCCACGAACGCGCCGACCACGCCGTGCCTCCGCAGCATCTGGCTGATGACGAGCACCAGGTCCGTGGCCGTCGAGCCGCGCGGAAGCTCCCCGTGGAGCCGCACGCCGACGACGTGGGGCATGGGCTGGTAGAGCGGCTGGCCAAGTAGCACCGCTTCCGCCTCGATGCCGCCGACTCCGTACCCCAGCACGCCGAGGGCGTTGACCATGGTCGTGTGCGAATCCGTGCCGACGAGCGTGTCGGGGTAGGCCACCAGCTCGCCGTCGAGCTCGCGCAGCACCACCACCTGGGCCAGGTACTCGAGGTTGACCTGGTGCACGATCCCGGTCCCGGGCGGCACGACGCGCAGGTCGCGGAAGGCCGACTGTGCCCAGCGCAGGAGCTGGTAGCGCTCGCCGTTGCGTTCGTACTCGCGCTCAACGTTGAAGGCGAACGCGTCGGAGGTTCCGTACCGGTCGACCTGGACCGAGTGGTCGATGACGAGATCGGCCGGAACGAGCGGATTGATGCGAGCGGGATCACCGCCGAGCGCCGCCATTGCGTCGCGCATGGCCGCGAGGTCGACCACGGCCGGGACGCCGGTGAAGTCCTGGAGCAAGACGCGGGCCGGCAGGAAGGGGACCTCCGCCTCGGCGGGTTGGCCGGGTCGCCAGGCGGCCAGCGTTCGCACGTCCGCCTCGGTGATGCTCTCGCGTCCCGCGTGGCGCATGACGTTCTCGAGGAGGACCTTGACGGTCATGGGCGCGCGGGCCAGATCGGCGAGGCCGGAGCGGTCGAGGCGGTACACCGTCACGCTGCGCTCGCCGACGCGAATCCGGTCGCGGGCGGAGAAGGGATCCGGAAGAGACGTGGGTCGGTTCATCGAGGGCGGGCCTCCTGTTCCCGCGCGGACGCGGGCTGGTCGGCTCCTGACGGGTGTGCCCGCCTCGGGTCGTGGTGGGAAGTGTTGTCACGAGTATACCCACGGCGCGCCCCGGGTGATGCCCGCTTCGTGCGACGATGGCCGCGATGGACCACCCGATCTTCGAGAAGCCGCCGGACGGGCTCGCCGATGGCCACGAGCGCGATCGCTTCGACGCCGGCCATGTCCACGGGCAGGTCGCCATGCCGGGCCACCGGCATCCCCACCCGCCCGACGATCCCAGCGGAAAGCCGCGCATCGGGTTCATCGGCGGGGGGCATGCGGGACTCGCGCTTGGCGTGGCCTTCAGCCGGGCGGGCTGGCCGGTGGTGGCCGTTGCCAGCCGGGACCCTGAGCGACGCGCGCGGTTCATGCGACTGGTGCCCGGTTCGCGCGCGTTCGATCGCGGCCCCGCCCTCCTCGACGACGTGGATCTCGTCTTCCTGACCGTCCCCGACGACGTCATTCCGACCGTCGCCGCGGAGCTGCGCCTCTACGGCGGCCAGGGCATCGTCCACGTCAGCGGCGCGCTGCCGGCCTCGGTGCTCGTCTCCGCGCAGGCCGCCGGCACGGGCGCGGCGAGCTTCCACCCGCTGGTCGCCTTCGCCGACGTGGACGGCTCCGTGGCCGCGCTCCGGGGCGCAACCGTGGCCCTGGAGGGCGACGAATCGCTCCTCGCGACGCTGTCGGACCTGGCGTGGGACATTGGCGCACAGCCGGTCCGCTTGCCCCCCGGCGGCAAGGCCGCATACCACGCCGCGGCGGTGCTGGCAGCCGGCGGCTTCATCGGCCTGCTCGACGCCATCGCCGAGCTGGGCCGCGGCGCCGGGCTCGACGAAAAAGGCTCGCTCGCCATCTATGGGCCGCTGATCCGCCAGTCGCTGGCCAACGCCGAGACGCTCGGCATCGAGGCGGCCCTGACGGGGCCACTGCTGCGCGGCGATGTCGGCACCGTCGACACGCACCTCGAGGTCGTGAACCGGCTCGCACCGGGCGCCGGCGAGCTGTACCGCGCCGCCGCTCGCCGGGAAGTGGCGCTGGCGGAGCGGCGCGGGGAACTGTCCGCAGAACGGGCGCGCGAGCTCGAGCGCGTGCTGGACAAGGGGCGCAGCTAGACCCTCAGCCGCCAGCGGCCGTACAGGGGCGCAGCCGGACCCCCGATTGTCCGTTGCAAGGGCGCGCCGAACGGGTACTATCCAATTCATGCAGAACGGCGTCGCCGCCATCCGCGCGGTTCGCTCCCGGACCCGCTTCGTGCTTCCCCCGGCTCACCGGCGCGAACGCCAGCTGGGGCTACACCGCGTGTTCCGGACGCCCTCGCCGACGTCCCCCACGGCGCTCGCCCAGGCCCGACTGCAGCCCGTGAGGGCCCTCCGTCACGCCGCGCGTGGCCTCGTCCCGGCGTCCGGCCCGGAGGGGCGCGCCCCGACCTCGGCGGCGATCGACCGGGATCCCCGGATGCGCTGGACACGCTCGCGGAACGGGTTGAGCGGATCGCGGATCGCCGGCTCGTCCCCGTGGCGCGGCTGAGGAACAGCGCGCGGTCTCGACTGCCCACGGCACGCGCCACCTCGGCCGGCGGCATCGTCATCAGGCGCGGCGCCAGCGGCCCGCAGCTACTCCTCGGCAAGCGTCGCCGCGACCGTGACGGCGTGACCTGGTCGCTGCCGAAGGGCACGCCCAACGCCGGCGAGACCACCGAGGAGACCGCCCTGCGCGAGGTCACCGAGGAGACCGGGCTCACCGTCCGGATCCTCGCCACCATCGGACCCATCGAGTACTCCTTCGTCCAGTCCGGCACGCGCATCCACAAGACGGTCCACTACTTCCTCATGGAGGCGACCGGGGGCGATCTCGCCAGCCACGACCACGAGTTCGAGGACGTGCGCTGGATCGACCTTCGCGACGCCGAGTCGCTCATGAGTTTCCCCACCGAGCGAGCCATCCTCGCCCGGGCGCTGCCACTGGCGGGCCTGGCGTGACGGACGAGGCCGCCACGGCCGCCGATCAGGGGAGCGGGACGCACGTGGCCGCGGAGCCGACCGCGCCGCCGCGACGCACGGCGCTCTACGAGACGCACCACGCGCTCGGGGCGAGGTTGATCGACTTCGCGGGCTGGGAGATGCCCGTCCAGTACACCGGGATCATCGAGGAGCATCGCGCCGTCCGTGAGCGCGCCGGGCTCTTCGACCTGTCGCACATGGGCGAGCTCTGGGTGAGCGGGCCGGGCGCAGGCCCCGGGCTCGCGCACGCGTTGGTGAGCGACCCGACGCGACTCGTGCCCGGCCGAGCCCAGTACTCGATGATCGTCGCCGAGGATGGCGGCATAATCGACGACCTGATCGTCTACAGGATCGCGCCGGACCGCTTCCTGACCGTACCGAATGCCTCGAACGCGGAGACCGTGTCAGCCGCGGTCAGGGAACGCCTGGCGGGCTTCGAAGCAGCCCTCGACGACGCCTCCTCGCGGACGTCGCTCATCGCGATCCAGGGACCGCGTGCCAGGGAGATCCTGGCGCCGCTGACCGACGTCGACCTCTCGGCACTGAAGTACTACGCCATCGCGGAGGGCCACGCGGCCGGCTCCCCGGCGTGGATCGCGCGGACCGGATATACCGGCGAGGACGGCTTCGAGCTCTTCCTGGAGTGGGAGGCCGCCCCGGCCGTCTGGGCCACGCTCCTGGCCGCGGGCACGCCCGTTGGACTCGTGCCCGCGGGACTGGGCGCGCGGGACACCCTGCGGCTCGAGGCCGGGATGCCCCTCTATGGCAACGAGCTCGATCGCGAGACGACGCCCATGGAAGCGGCCCTGGAGCGCGTCGTCAAGTTCGACAAGGCGGGCGACTTCGTGGGGCGCGCGGCGCTGGAGGAGGCGCAGGCTCGCGGGCCGCGCAAACGGCTCGTCGGCGTGGAGCTGCGCGACCGCGGAATCGCCCGTCACGGGTACCCGGTGATGCTTCCTGGCGCGACCGACGCGTGCGGGATCGTGAGCAGCGGAACGCTCTCCCCGACGCTCGGCAAGGCGATCGCCATGGCATACGTCCCGCCCGACCAGTCGGCGCCGGGTACCATGGTCGAGGTCGGCGTCCGTGCCAGCCGCGTGCCCGCGGAGGTCGTCACACTGCCCTTCTACACGCGCCCGTCGTGACCCTTGGGTCAGGTGCCGGCGCGCGTCCAGGCCGGTTCGGCCGACCTGGGGCAGGGCCTTTGAGCGGAGGAGCAACGTGACCGTGGAAGTGCCCGAGGGATTGCGCTACACGCACGACCACGAGTGGCTGCGCGTTGACGGCGCCGAAGGCGTGGTGGGGATCACGGCGTACGCTGCCAACGAGCTCGGGGACGTCGTCTTCGTGGAGCTGCCGCCCGTCGGCCGCCATGTCGACAAGGCGACGGCGTTCGGCGTGATCGAGTCGGTCAAGACCGCGAGCGACCTCTTCGCACCGGCCGCAGGAGAGATCGTCGCCGTCAACGATGCCCTCTCATCGGCCCCGGAGCTGGTCAACAGCGACCCGTACGGCGACGGCTGGATGGTGCGGGTGCGCCTGGACGATCCGACCGCGGGCGAAGGCCTCCTGGATGCGGCCGCGTACCGTTCCCAGATCGAGACCGGCTGAGCCAGTGCCCTACGGTCCGCACACGGCCGACGACCGCGAGACGATGCTCGCGGCGCTCGGCATCCAGAGCATCGACGCCCTCTTCGAGGACATTCCGGCCGCCGTCCGGGTCAACGGTCTCGGCCTCCCGCCCCCAGAGCCGGAGCTGGAGCTGGCACGCCACCTGGAGCTCCTGGCGGACCGCAACCGCGTCGACCTGGCCAGCTTCCTCGGTGCCGGCGTTTATGGCCATTTCATCCCTGCCGCGGTCGACCAGGTCATCTCGCGCGGCGAGTTCTACACCGCCTACACCCCGTACCAGCCCGAGATCAGCCAGGGAACGCTCCAGACGATCTTCGAGTACCAGTCGCTGCTGGGGGAGCTGACGGGCCTGCCGGTCGTCTCCGCCTCTCACTACGACGGTGCCGCTGCGACCGCGGAGGCGGCGCTCATGACGATCCGCGCCACCGGCCGTGACCGCGTGCTGGTCAGCCGAGCCGTGCACCGCCACTACGTCGAGACCACGCGCACGTATTTCTCGGACGGCCGTCACCAGCTCGAGGAGCTGCCGACGCTCGACGACGGGACGACCGACCTCGAGGCGCTCGAGCGAGCGCTGGCGGACGGCGATCACCCGGTCGCCGGGGTCATGCTCGGCCAGCCCAACGCCTTCGGCATCCTCGAGCCGATGGCCGAGGCCGCTCGCCTGTCGCACGCAGCCGGCGCGCGCTTCGTGGCCGTGGTCGAGCCGGTCTCGCTGGCCGTCCTCGCGACGCCCGGCGACTACGGCGCCGACATCGCGGCTGGGGAGGGGCAGCCGCTGGGCATCGCCCCGCAGTACGGAGGGCCGTACCTGGGCGTCCTGGCAACGACGACCGAGCTGATGCGCCAGATCCCCGGCCGCCTGGTGGGCCGCACCACCGACCTCGAGGGACGGCGCGCCTTCGTCATGACGCTGCGTGCCCGCGAGCAGGACATCCGGCGCGACAAGGCGGCCAGCAACATCTGCACCAACCAGGCGCTGTGCGCCCTCGCCGCGACCGCCTATCTCGCCGTGATCGGCCCCCACGGACTGCGGGACGTGGCCGCCACCGGCGCCGTCCGTGCCCGCCGCCTCGAGACCGTGCTGGCAGAGGCGGGCGCGCCGCGCCTCCACTCCGGGGCGTACCTCAACGAGTTCGCGGTCCGGGTGCCGGATGCGCAGCGGGTCCACGACGCACTGCTGGAGCACGGCGTCCTCGCCGGTCTGCCGCTCGCCCGCTGGTTCCATGACGACGCGGCGCTGGCCGATGCGCTGCTGGTGTGCGCGACGGAGCTCACCACGGACGCCGAGATCGACCGCTTCGGTGCCGCGCTGCGCGAGGTCCTGGCGTGACCGAGACGCTGGCGCGCCCGCAGCCCACCCCCGAGGTCGGCGAAGGGGACGCAATCGCGAACCGCCAGGTGGCAGGTGACGGCACAAGGGCAGCTCCGGGAGCCGCGGGAACGCTCGCCGGCGGGGCGACGACGTCCGGCCGTCTCGCGGAGCGCATGACCGACGAGGGTTCGCTGGGACCGCGGGTGGCCGTCGGAGCGCCGCTCCAGCCGACGCTGGCCGAGCTCTCCCGTCCGGGCCGCGGCGGGGACAAGATCCCGCACCCGCCCGCCAACGCCCTGGACGGCATCCCGGCGGAGCACCTCCGCAAAGCACCGCTGGCGCTCCCCGAGCTGAACGAGCCCGAGGTCATCCGCCACTTCGTCAACCTCTCGCACCTCAACTACTCGGTCGACGGCGGCTTCTATCCGCTGGGCAGCTGCACCATGAAGTACAACCCCAAGATCAACGAATGGGCGGCCCGGCTGCCCGGGTTCGCGACGCTCCATCCGCTGGCGCCGGACGCCACGGCGCAGGGCAGTCTCCAGCTGCTGTACGAGCTCCAGGGCATGCTGGCGGAGATCAGCGGCATGCACGCCGTTACCCTCCAGCCGGCTGCCGGGGCCCAGGGCGAACTGACCGGGATCCTGCTGATCCGCGCGTACCACCACGCCCGCGGCGACACGGCGCGCGACGAGGTCATCGTGCCGGACTCGTCGCACGGCACCAACCCGGCCACGGCCTCGATGGCGGGCTTCCGCACGGTCACGGTGCGCTCCGCGCCGGACGGCGGCGTGGACCTCGACGCGCTCAAGGCGGCGCTCGGGCCGCGCACGGCGGCCGTCTTGCTGACCAACCCCTCGACGCTCGGCCTCTTCGAGCGGCGCATCACGGAGCTGCTCGAGGCGGTCCATTCCGCCGGCGCACTGGCCTACATGGACGGCGCCAACATGAACGCCGTGCTCGGCAAGTTCAAGCCCGGCGCGGCGGGCTTCGACGTGATGCACTTCAACCTGCACAAGACCTTCTCAACGCCGCACGGCGGAGGCGGCCCCGGCGCCGGCCCGGTGGCGGTGTCCGAGAAGCTGGCGCCGTTCCTGCCGTCGCCGCTGGTCATCTTCGAGGCGGACGGGACGTACCGGCTCGAGGCACCCGGCGAGCGCCCCACCTCGATCGGGCGGCTGCGCGCCTACCAGGGCAACGTCGGCGTGCTCGTGCGCGCCTACGCCTACATCCGGGCGCACGGCGGCAGCGGCCTGACGCAGGTCAGCGAGGACGCGGTGCTGGCCGCCAACTACCTGCGGAAGCGCGTCGGCGAGGCCTACGAGCTGCCGTACCCGGGGCCCTGCAAGCACGAGTTCGTGGCAACCGCCAAGCCGCTCCACCAGGCCAGCGGCGTCCGCACGCTCGACGTCGCCAAGCGCCTCATCGACTACGGCTACCACCCGCCCACCATCTACTTCCCCCTCATCGTGGAGGAGTGCCTCCTCATCGAGCCAACCGAGACCGAATCGATTGAGACCCTCGACGCGTTTGCCGATGCGCTGCTCGCCATCGCCCGCGAAGCCGTGGAGACGCCGCAGCTGCTCCATGACGCCCCAACCACCGCGCCCGTGCGCCGGCTCGACGAGGCGACCGCCGCCCGTCACCCCGAGCTGCGCTGGCGCCCGATGACCGGAGCGGAGGCGCCCTGCCCGTCATGACCGGGTGAGGGCCATCTCGATGCGGGCCAGGCTCCTCGGCGTCCTGGCAGCGGTTGCCTTCGCGTGCGGCGGCTGCCTGTCGCTGCAGGAACCGTCGGTCGCGCCCCCGACCGGATTCCCGACGCAGGCGCCGACCGCACCGCCGCGCGACGCGCGCGAGCTGATCGTGGCGGTCCCGGGCGATCCAGCCGGGTTCCTGCCACCCGCCGACGACGACACGACGGCCCTGCTTGTCGACCTGCTGTACGACCCGCTCTACCGCCTCGACGAACACCTCGTGCCGCAGCCCACGCTCGCTTCGGCCCTGCCGACCGTCGATGCCGGCGGCACCGCCTGGACGATCGCGCTGCGAGAGGGCGTTCGCTTCCAGGACAACAGCATCCTCGCCGCCTCGGACGTGGCCTTCTCCCTGGAGCTGGCCGCCTCGCCGGCCTGCCCCTACGGCAGCGACCTCTGCGACGCCGTCTCGTCGAACCTGTTGACCGCCGGCGTGGCCGGAGGGTCGACCGTGAACCTGACGCTCAAGGCCGCCTTCAGTCCCTTCCTCGGCGAGGCACTGGCGAGGGTCCCCATCCTCTCGGAGAATGGCGTGCGGGCAGCGACCCGTTCGCTGCTGGCGAGCGCGTCGAAGATCCCCGCCGACGCTCCGGGGCGGCAGGTCACCCAGATCGCCGATGCCACCAACGCCGACGCCTGCCTCAACGAAGTGCCACCCTTCGGCTGCCGGCTGTCGGACTACACGCCGGCCCTGGAGAAGACCCTCGACGACGCCGGCGTGACGCTTCCGCCGCACGCGCGCTTCATCGGGTCCGCGGGCGACTTCCAGGCGGAGGCCTACGCAGGTGCGCTCTACGCGCGCGTCGCCGCCCTCGACCAGCTGTTGACGACCGACGGTATCGATCAGGAGGCCGCCGCGCTGCCGCTGGTCGACCTCACGAAGCGGGCCCTTGGCAGCGGCCCATACCGCCTCTCGACATATTCACCGGGCGGCTTCCTCGAGCTCCGGGCGAACACCGCCCACGTCGGCGGGTCTCCCCCGATACCGCGCATCACGCTCGCGGTCGTGCGCGACCCTGCAACCGCGGCCACGCAACTGCTCACCGGCGACGTCGACTGGGTCCTGCACGTCGAGACGGACCAGCTAGCGGCACTCCGCGGCGCTCCGGGCATGCTCGTCGGTGGTCGGCCGCTCGCATCGCAGCGCACGATCGTCTTCAACGTCCGGCCCGGCCGGGTCTACGCGCCCACCGCCACGCGCCGGGCATTCGCGCTGTGCCTCGATCGGTCGGTGCTTGCGGCCGGGGCAACGGGAGGCGCCGCGATCCCCGCCGACACCCCGACCGATGCGGACTCATGGGCCATGACGACCACGACTTCCCCGAAGCGCGACCCCGCGGCCGCCATCACCCTGCTCCAGGCTGCGGGCTGGACGCGGGGTCCGGACGGCATCTTCATGCACGGCACGCAGCGCCTCACGAGCGACATTTCCATCCGGCCGAGCCGCACGGACCTGCTCGCCTTCGCCCAGGCGGCCGCCGCCCAGCTCGCCGAGTGCGGCATCGAGCTCAAGGTCAAGCAGCTCGACCTGACCGGCGACCTGTTGCTGGCACAGCTCAAGTGGCCGAACGACTTCGATACGGTGCTTTTGAGCCGCCAGCTCGGCACCGACCCCGATCAGGACGTGGTGGCCTTCGAGACCAGCCACGCCACCACAGCCGACAACACCGCCGACGCCAACCCCGGCGGCTACAGCTCTGCGGGTGCGGATCGCCTCATCGCGCAGGCCCGCCTGACCCTCGACCAGGGGGCACGAAAGGGACTCTACGGTCAGCTCGAGGACCAGCTCGCCAAGGACATTCCGGCCTGGCCCATCTGGTACGACCAGGGCTGGAGCGCGCTCTCGAATCGGATCAGCGGTCCCGACGGCCCGATCGATCCCGGCGCGCCTCGATTCTGGTGGAATATCGCGGCCTGGAAGCTGGGGCCACCACCATCAGGGGTCACACCCGCGCCAAACGCGTCGGGAGCATCCGCCGCTCCTTGACATCGCTTCACACTGCGTACCTATAATGCGGCACCTTCGGCCACATCGTGGGAGACGTTTGCGTGCGTGCACGCATGCGAGCCGGCCGTTGAGGAGAGCTAGCGATCGGGGGCCATTCGGCCGCTCGACGCGGGACAGAGGAGGAAGGACGCCAATGAGTCTACGGACTCGCCGAGGCCTCGCATTGTGGGTCTCGATGTTCCTGGTGGTGTCTGCTTGTTCGAGTAGCACACCCACCCCGGTACCCAGCACAGCGGCAACTCAGCCGCGCCCCGTTTCAACCCCCGCAGTCACCCCGCCGCCGGTCGCGACACCCGTTGTCACGCCGGCCGCTGAGACACCCATGGCGAGTGGTCCGGTCGAGAGCGGCAGCCCCGCCCCGGTCGAGAGCGGCAGCCCCGCCCCGGTCGAGAGCGGCAGCCCCGCCCCGGTCGAGAGCGGCAGCCCCGCCCCGGTCGAGAGCGGCAGCCCCGCCCCGGTCGAGAGC
>JBBRYO010000011.1:0-37415 GCA_038237595.1 Candidatus Limnocylindrales bacterium
CGAGACGAGAACCTCGCCGCCGATGACCGGGGCGGGCGTGCGAGCCTCCCTGGCGGCGGGCTCGAGCAGATCGACCTTGTTGTATGCGACTACGCGCGGCTTGTCGCCGGCGCCGAGCTCCTCGAGCACCTGCTGGACGGTCCGGCGATGCTCCGCGGCGTGGCGGTCGGAAGCATCCACGATCTCAAGGAGGACGTCCGCGCGAGTGACCTCTTCGAGCGTGGCCCGGAACGCGTCGACCAGCTGGTGCGGCAGCTTGTGTATGAAGCCCACCGTGTCGGTGACGATCACGGACTGCCCGTCGCCGAGCTTCACGGCACGGCTAGTGGGGTCGAGCGTGGCGAAGAGACGATCTTCGGCCCGCGCGGCGTCGGTGCCGGTCAGCGCGTTGAGCATCGAGGACTTGCCGGCGTTCGTATAACCGACGATTGCCACGCTCGGCACCAGGCGACGGTCGCGGGCACGGGACGCCGTTTCGCGCTGCCGTCGGACGACGTCGACACGCTCCTTGAGGCGCTTGATGCGCTCGCGGATCACCCGGCGGTCGGTTTCGAGCTGGGTCTCGCCCGGTCCGCGGGTGCCGATGCCGCCGCCGGTGCGCGAGAGGTGGGTCCACAGGCGCGTGAGGCGCGGCAGCTGGTACTCGAGCTGGGCGAGCTCCACCTGGAGGCGGCCCTCGTGCGTGCGCGCGTGCTGCGCAAAGATGTCCAGGATCAGGCCCGAGCGGTCGAGGATCTTGACGCCGAGCAGCTGCTCGAGGCTGCGTTGCTGGTTCGGCGAGAGCTCGTCGTCGGAGATGAGCATGGTGAAGCCGGTCTGCGCCTTGGCGGCCTGGAGCTCCTCCGCCTTGCCCTTGCCCAGGTACCAGTTGGGGTCGATGTGGCGGCGGTTCTGCCACTCGGCGCCGACCACCTCCGCGCCCGCCGTGTCGGCGAGGCTGGCCAGCTCGCTGAGCGACTCCTCGGCGTTCCAGCCCTGGTCGTCGCCCGTGTCGACGGCGACCAGGAACGCCTTCTCCTGAGGCGGCGCGAGATCGATCAGCTGGCTTCGAAGACTCACGAGGCGACAAGCATACGGGTGGCTGCGGGTCGGGCGCGGTTCGCAGTGGCCAGGCCGGCGAGGATCGAGGGGTCGGCGGCGATCACGGACCCGCGAGGAAGGTCGCGACGGCTTCGCGTGCAGCAGTCAGCCGCGCGCTTTCGTCCGCCGGGAGCCACCGGATATCGGGTTCGGCCCGGAACCAGGTGCGCTGGCGTTTCGCATACGAGCGCGTGCGCGCAACCGTCCCGGCGATGGCGGCGTCCCGCTCGAGCTTCCCGGCGAGCACGGCGAATGCCTCGCGGTAGCCGACGGCGCTGAAGGCGCGCAGGTCCTCCGGGTAGCGCGTACGCAGCTCAGCAGCTTCTTCGACGAGGCCACCTTCGAACTGCGAGCGGGCGCGGTCGGCGATCGCTCTGGCATGGACCTCGGGCTCGGCCGTGAGCCCCAGCCAGAGGACGGGCGCGGCATAGCCGGTCGGCGCAGGCGGCGATTCGTCGCCGGTTACGGTGGCGCGTTCCAGGGCGCGGATCACGCGCCGAGGGTTGGCGAGGTCCGTGCCGCTGGCGACGGTCGGAGCGATCCCCCGCAGCTCTGCGACGAGCGCCGGCAGGCCGTCCGCCGCGTGGCGCGCCTCCAGCTCAGCCCGGAGCTCCGGGTCGTGAACGGTCGCGTCCAGCGGTAGGCCGCGTGCCACGGCTCGGATGTACAGGCCGGTTCCACCGACCAGCAGCGCCACTCCGCCTCGCGTCGCGATTTCGGAAAGTGCCGCCCGCGCGTGGCGCTGGAAATCAGCTGCCGTGAAGGCCTCGTCTGGATCGACGAGGTCCAGCCCGTGGTGCGGGATTCGGTCCCGGTCGGCGTGCGCAACCTTCGCGGTGCCGATGTCCATGCCGCGATACACCTGGCGCGAGTCCGCACTGATGATCTCGGCATCCGGCAGACGCGCGGCAAGCTCGAGGGAGAGTCCGGTCTTGCCGGTGGCGGTTGGGCCGCAGATGACGATGAGTGGCGGAAACTCGCCGCGCCCCACCCGCTACCCGGCCAGCCGCCCGGAGAGTGCGTACGGGCCGGCTCGCTCCACGGTGACGGGCACGCGGCGGCCGATGAGCTCCGGCGAGCCGTCGAAATGCACAAGCCGATGCTGGCGATTGCGCCCGGTCAGGCGAGGCCCGGCCAGACCTTCGTCGCCGTGCCCGTGCGAAGGCACGGGGCGCTGCTCCTCGACGAGCACCTCGGTCGTACGCCCGAGCCAGCCCTGGTTTCGCTCGAGGCCGATGCCTTCCTGGAGCTCGAGCAGCTCGTTCAGCCTGCGGCGCTTGTCCGCTCGCGACACGTCGTCGGGGAGCCGCGCAGCCGGCGTGCCGGGTCGCGGCGAGAAGGCGGCGGCAAAGACCTGGTCGAAGCGGACGGTCCGCAGCATGTCAAGGGTCGCCTCGAACTGCGCCTCCGTCTCGCCGCAGAAGCCGACGATCACGTCGGTGGTCAGGCTGATTCCGGGGATGGCGGCCCGAAGCCGCTCCACGAGCTCGAGGTACGCGGCGGCCGTGTACTGCCGCCCCATCCGGTGGAGGACCGCGTCGTCGCCCGACTGGACGGGCAGGTGCAGGTGCTCGCATACCGACGGGCACTCCGCCATCGCCTCGATCAGCCGGGCCGTCAGGTCCCAGGGATGCGAGGTCACAAAGCGCAGGCGCGGGATGGCGGGCAGGCCGTCGCTGGTGCGCAGGCCGTCGATGGCACGCAGCAGCGCGGCGATATCCGGCTTACCGTCGAGCGCCAGCTTCCGGCCGAGCGTGCGCTCGCCGTGCACCCCGGCGAACCGGGGCTCCGGCGGCAGGTCGTGTCCGTACGAGTTGACGTTCTGGCCGAGCAGCGTCACCTCCTGGAAGCCGGTGGCCGCCAGCAATCGCGCCTCGGCGAGGACGTCGTCGAACGGGCGGCTCCGCTCGGGCCCGCGACTGAACGGGACGATGCAGTAGGTGCAGGTCTTGTCGCAGCCGTAGATGATCGGCAGCCACGCGTGCGTGGCGCCGGTCCGCGCAACAGTCCCCTCGGCCACGGCCGCGGCTCGGGTGGCCGGCAGCCGATTCGCCGTTCCCACAACGGATCGCCCGACGCGCCACGTTCCGGGGGCGCGCCCCTCCCCGAGGGCCTCCCTCTCCCCGAGGGCCTGCCCCTCCCCCGCGCCGTGCCTCTTTCTCGAGCCGTGGCCCTCCCCCGCGGCCATGGCGCCCACCGCCGTCGCTCCCGCCAACCCCAACCGCGCGGCGAGCTCCGGTTCCTCGTCCGGACGCAGGAACAGGTCCACGGCGGGATACCGGCGTTGCAGCGTGGTTGTGTTGTCGGCCCGAACGGAGCATCCGGTGAGCACGACTCGCAGCGCGGGATTCGCCTCTTTGAGTCCGGCAAGCGTTCCCATCCGCCCGATGACCTTCTGCTCGGCCGCCTCGCGGATCGCGCAGCTGTTGATGACGATGAGATCGGCCGAGTCCATCGCCGGGGCCTCAGCACACCCCGCGGCCAGCAGTGCGCCTGCCATCTCCTCGGAATCCGAGTGGTTCATCTGGCAGCCGAGCGTCCAGACGTGAAAGCGCGGCAGCACCGCGTCCTCGGTCACGAACTCCGCCAGGCGCGCCTCGGCGTCGGGCACGAGCCTGGGTTCGCCACGCGCCGGGGACAAGCCCACCTCCAGCATCGGCAGCTCGCGCCGCACGCCGGTCGCGACCGCGTCGCTCACGGGACCGCCACGTGAACGGCAGCGATGGCTTCGAGAAGCAGCTCGCCCACCCTGGCCGGCACGTACGTGATTGCCTGGGCCGCCGCGTAGCTCATGGTGTCGCCATGGTAGTCGCTGCCTCCGGTGGCCAGCAGACCGCGCTCCCGGGCAAAGATCTCCATGCGCTTCACCGTTTCCGGCAGGAACGTGCGGTAGTACACCTCGAGGCCGGCCAGTCCCCAGCCCTGCAGCTCCCCGATCACCTCGCCGCGATCCGGCGCCCCCGGCGAGTGCGCCAGCACCGGCAGGCCGCGAGCGCCGCGTATCGCCTCGATCGCCTCGCGCGGCCCGATCCCCTGCCGCGGCACGTAACCCGGCTGTCCGTAGTCGAGGTAGCGATCAAAGGCGTCGTCGACCGAATCGGCGAAGCCGGCGCGCACCAGCGCCCGGGCAACATGCGGGCGACCGAGCGCGTCGATGTCGACCCCGCCATCGAGCACGCCCTCGACCGGGTAGCCCAGCTCGGCCAGTCGCTCGACGGTCCGGAGGATCCGCGTCCTTCGGCTCTGGCGCTGCCGTTCGAGCGTCGCGATGAGGCCCGGATCGTCGATGTCGAGGCCGAAGCCGAGGACGTGGAGCTCCTCGCCCTCGCGACCGAGGCCGAGCCGCGACAGCAACTCCCCGCCGATGGTGTTGATCTCGACCGCGGGGATCACCTGTGGCCCGGCTGCCGACGGGCTCTCGCCGAGGCCGAGGTCGCGCAGCTCGCGACAGGCCGCCAGGGAGTCGTGGTCGCTGATCGCCACCAGGTGCATGCCGTAGCGGCGCATCTGCGCGTACAGCTCGAGCGGCGGCAGGACTCCGTCCGAGCGCTGCGTGTGGCAGTGCAGGTCGACGGTATTGCGCCGGAGCGTCGTCACCCGTCCAGCAGGCGGCTGTGGCGCTCGACGGCCACGGCCGCTCCGGTCCGCACGTCGATGTCGATGATCAGGGCGTTGAAGATGACGGGGCCGCTCCCGACCTCGAAGCGTGTGGGGAGGCCGGTCAGGAAGCGCGGCAGGACGGTCTCCGGCGCGAACCCGATGACGCTGTCGATGGGGCCGGTCATGCCGAGGTCGCTGACGTAGGCCGTCCCTCTCGGAAGGATTCGCTGGTCCGCGGTCGGGACGTGGGTGTGGGTCCCGCATACGGCGCTGACGCGTCCGTCCAGGTACACCCCGAAGGCGGTCTTCTCGCTGGTCAGCTCGCAGTGGAAGTCGACGATGCGAATTGGCGGGAGCTCGTCGGCGCCGTCGTCGAGCAGGCGGTCCATCGTCGAGAAGGGATTGTCGATCGGCTGCATGTAGGTGCGGCCCTGGGTGTTGATGACCGCGAGCTCCGTGCCGTCGATGGCGTGGAACAGGCCCCAACCGCGGCCCGGGACACCCTGCTCGCCGTAGTTGAGCGGACGCAGGATCCGCTCCTCCCGGTCGAGCTCGGGGATGATCTCGCGCTTGTCCCAGATGTGGTTGCCGCTCGTGATCACATCCACGCCCGCCCCGTAGAGCGAGTGCGCGGTGCTGAGTGTCAGGCCCATGCCGCCGGCCACGTTCTCGCCGTTCGCCGTCACGAAGTCGATGCCGCGATCCTCGCGCAGGTCCGGGAGGTGGCGCTCAACGGTCGCTCGTCCAGGTTTGCCGATGATGTCGCCGATCATCAGGATCCGCAGGGTGCCGTTCGCGGCCCGCTCCGGGAGCGGCGGCAGTCGGTCGGCCGCGAGCGGCTCGGATGGGGCGCGTCGAGACGGGGGGCCGGAGGCTACTTCGCGTACTCCACGTTCGTGCGTAATCGGCTCCTTGTGCAGCATCCTTGCAGCATCACGCTGCAGTTGGACGGTAGCGCGGCGGTCCAGCCGGTATCAGCGACCGGACCCACCATCGCGCCGACTCGGACCCGAGCCATGCAGGAGACTACTCGACCGCGCCGGACTTCGGGCGCCGGCCCGCTCGGTACTACCACGGGATGGGAGCTCGTCCCGGCGCCGGTGGCGCGTGTGTGCGGATTGGGAACACGATCATTCGCGATCGGGATGAGGCTCTACGCCTGACTGGCGCCCGGGGTGGGCCTGCGGTGTTCATTGCCATGCTGCTTCCGTCAGGACGTCGCCATTCCAGCCACGGTCGGGGCGTCGATCATGCGACTCTGGCACGTGCGCTCGTACTGGCCTCGCTGGTGCTCCTGTGGGACTCAGAGCTCAATGGGCCGCTGGTCGACAACGGGACGGCCGACCTGGTGCGGCCGTATGACGCACAGGAGCCATTGACGCCGGCCGAGCGGAAGACCCTGAGGCGGGCGGAGGCGGGCGTCATGACCGCGAGTCGCCGTGTGTGGCAGAGCACCCGTCTCCTCCCGGAGACCCTAGACGACGGCGAGCATCTGACTACGAACCGCCACCCGTAGACATATCCGGCGACGTAGCCGTGCGGTGCCCTTGCCATGGCGCCCTATCGATGGACGCGGTTGACCCGGACGTAATCGAAGTCGGCGCGGAAACCCGATCCGCCCATGGCCACCAGCCCGAGTAGCACCCCATCGGTGAGGTCATGAGCCCAGGTGCCGCCCCGAGTCCACGTTATGCCGTCGTGACTCGTGTATGCCGTGAAGCGCTGATTGCCTCCATAGGGCCCGGCCACGCCTCCGGGCATTGTGGTCCGGACAACGATTCGCAGCCACGTCCACTCGCCGGGTGGCCCGACGACGGTGTTTCCGTAGCGCGGGAAGCCCTCGGGTGCGGTCGGGACTTCCTTGGCGAACTCCGTCTGGCGCGTGTTCCAGATCGATGCGACGGCCAGCTTGATGAATGCATCGTCAGATCCGTACACAACGAGCCCCGCCTGGACGTAGTTGAAGCAGCAGCCCTCGGCCGGCACCGACAACCGCACCTTCGTCTCGACCACGTAGTTCCCCGTTGGAGCGGGCCGCGTGAGGACCGACGCGTTGTTCGAATCGACGTACAGGTCGGCAGCCTGGGTGTCCATGCTGAAGGCACCGCCGCCAACACTCCACGTCGATGGGTCCGGCGGACGGACCCACGACCAATCGGCGGACAGGGTGCTGCCGTTGAATTGGTCGGTGGCGCTCTGGATCGGCCTGCCGACCCTGTCCCATGGCACCACGTGAAGTTGGGCATCCGTCTCCCAACCGGGCTGCGCCGCGGGCGCGGGCTGGCGGCCATCGGATGCGAACCTGCCGCCGCGCACGACGGGCCATCCGTCGACCCAGTCAAGCTGGTCGAGCAATGGAGGCCGCTTCGTGAACCCGGGGGCGCCGGCGAAGTACGGGTGCTTGACGTTGACCGCGTGATAGATGGTCCACCACTGGCCGTCGAAGTCCTTGAAGACGGTGTTGTGACCGGGTCCCACCCAGCGGTTTCCGTTCATGCTCAGCGCGACGGTTCCGCCGGCTCGACCGTCGGTTGCGTCGGCAGGGTCCTCGTTGTCATTGAGCGAGATACCCTCACGATCCAGGAACGGTCCGGTCGGGCTCGCCGAACGCCCGACGAAGACGCTGTAGCCCGTGAGCGGGCCAGCGCAGCAGTTGGTCGCGGACGCGAACAGGTAGTACAGCCCTCCATGGCGAACGACCTCCGCACCCTCGAACTTGTTCGCGATCGCGACGTTGGTCTGGCTGGTTGGATCCGTGGTCAGACCATCCTCCGAGAGATGCCGGACGGAGATCCCGCCGAAGTAGCTGCCGTAGTAGAGGTAGTCCTGACCATATGTCCGAAGAACGTCGGGGTCGTAGACCCAACGCCGCGAATCAGGTCCGCAGCAATCGGCGCCATGGGGCTCCACGACCGGGGTCGCGGCGTGGGTCCAGGGACCGAGCGGGGTCGGGCCGCTGGCGACGCCGATGGCGCTTCCGCCGCCCGGCAATGTCGTGTCCGTGACCGTGTAGTACAGCAGGTAATCCCCGCTCTCGGGGTGATAGACGACCTCTGGCGCCCACAGCCCGGCATTGCCGACGGCGTAGGAAGGTCGGTCGCCGAAGGCATCGCCCTCGTACCTCCAGTGGACGAGGTCGGCCGACGACAGCATCGGGATGAGGTGTCCGCGTAGAAGCCGGGGTGCCGGCCGTTGTCGGCGAGCAGGGACCAGCTCCCATCGATGAACTCGTCGTTGTCCAGGTCCGTGTCGCCCCTTGGTGTCAACCTGGAACGTGGTGAGAAGTCGTCCCCGGTCCGACAACATCCTGGTGCCGTCCGAGTCGCGGACCACGAATGGCCGCCCCGTCTCCATCGACGTGACCTGGTAGATCGTCCCGCTGACGAGCGTGATATGGAGGTCCTTGTACAACCCCTGATGATCGATCGTGAAGAACGTGCCGTTCGCGCTGAAGGTCTCGCGATTGTCATAGTTGTCGAAATAGTAGGGTGGCGCACCGTCGGCGCGCGGGGCCTTGAGCATGAAGGACGCCGCTGAACGTAACGTCGTCGTGGATCGTGAACCCGCAGTCATCGAAGTCGAATGAGTCGGTGCCGCTGTAGTGCTCTCGAACGAGCGGCTTCGCCTGCGTCGGAGCTGCTGCCAGAAGCATCGCGAACGCGAGAACCATAACGAGGCGTTTCCTGACCACAACAGCCTCCCTTGGGCGAGGCGCCAACACGGCGCGAAGCGACGCACCGCGGGGTCTGGGTGCCCGCTGGCCCGCTTCGACGGTCACTGTGTACTCGAGAGGAATCGGCGTCAACGGGTGTCGTCCCACGGCGTTGGGGGGCGCAGCAGCGCCGGGGTCGTCCGCAAGGGCGAGTTGACGGCGATCGCTCAAACCGAGGAGCCGACGTGCGGCAGATGCCCCGCTGCCTGGCCAACATCAGCGCGTCGCGGTCTACTCCGACCCGCTCGCGGCGGGTCGGCCGACCATCTCCATCGCAAAGGCGACGGCCTCGTCGATTCCCATCTGCCGCCCGCGCGCCCGCGCGCGGTCATACACGTCCGGCTCCAGCGCTTCACGCACCTGGGCCGGCGGGTCATGAGTCGTCAGGAGCCGCTCGAGGTTCTCGGGCATGCGGACCCCGTAGCGTTGGGATAGGCCGTCGTACGCACCGAGAATTTCGGCCGCAGCTTCTGGCAGTCCAAGGTGGAAGACCGCCATCGCGATGCTGGGTAGCCCCGCGGTAGTCATCGGAAGGTTGCGATCCTCGTGGGCGACCGCGACCCCCTCCAAGAGCCACCGCGCCGCGCTCGCCGGGTTGCCGAGCGCGAAGTTTGCCGCACTGAGCGATCCAGCAGCCTGCATCTGATAGCGGTAGTCCGCGAGCTCCCGAAATCGGATGATGGCTGGCTCCAGGATCTTGACGGCCTCTGCCATTCGCGAGGCACCGACCAGCTGGCTACCGCGAGCCCACATCGTCCGCGCAATCGCGCGTTCGTCTCCGAGCTCTCGGTACGCAGCTTCGATGCCATCGAGCTCGACCAGAGCCCCTTGCGAGTCATCCGGTCCATAGTCCACGAAGAGAAGGTTGTATCGGGCATCGGCGATTCCATGCTTGTCGTTGAGCACATGGGCCAACTCCAGCTGCGCCCGGTACATCTCGCGAGGCCGCTCGCGGCCGCCGGCGAAGTAGTACATGTTTCCGATTGCCTCCAGCGCACGCATCCGCGATGAGGTCGGAGTTTCTGCGCCGGGGATGGCGAGCAGGGCGAGCATGGATGCAGCACCCTCCTCCAGTTCGCCACTCAACGACCAGAACCGCGACAGCGCATTCCCGAGTCGGAGACCGACTTGAGCATCCTTCGTGTCAACGGCGAGCCGCACTGCAGTCCGGAGATTTTCGCGCTCCTCGCCCAGCCGCTCGAGCGCGACCGCCGCGCCGCGGGCTTCGAGCGCGGGGGCGGCGCTCTCGGCCAGGGCCAAATAGGTGAGCATGTGCCGGCGACGAACGTTGGAGTAAGTCTCGTCATGGCTCAGTCGTTCGGACGCGTGACGGCGGATCGTTTCCAACATTCCGAAACGGACAGCGTCAGCGCGAGCGTTCGTCGTCACGAGACTTTGGTTGACGAGGCGGTCGAGGATGTCCACGACCTCGCCTCCCAGCTCCGTGGCGGGACCACACACAGCCTCGGCCTGCTCCAGCCGCCAACCGCCCGCGAAGACCCCAAGGCGCGCGAAGAGCGAGCGACTGGGCCCATCCAGGAGATCGTGGCTCCAGGCGATGGTGTTCTCGAGCGTGCGCTGACGTTCAGGGGCATCGCGCGGGCCGAGCCCACTCAGGGCGAGCTGGTGCTCGAGGCGGTCCAGAATTCCGACTGGCCCCAGCAACGGCATCCTGGCGGCGGCGAGCTCGATCCCCAAAGGCAGGCCATCGAGTCGCCGACAGATGTCCCCGATGGCTGGGGCATTCCCCATGGTCAGCTCGAAATCCGGCTGGACCTGGCGCGCGCGGTCGACGAACAAGTGCACGGACGGTACGGACATCAACTCGACCAGATCAAGTCCGTCGGCCGGTCCAGGCACAGCGAGCGGCGCCACCGGGTAGACCTGCTCGGCACTCAGGCGCAAGGGCGCACGGCTCGTCACTATGGCCTTCACCGTCGGAGCCACGACGAGGAGTTCCCCGACCAGGGGCGCGGCTTCGACAATTTGCTCGAAGTTGTCCAGGACCAGCAGCAGCGAGCGGCCGGGCAGATTGTCGAGAAGGCGCTCGCGAGCCGAGCGACCGGTCATGTCCCGGAGGTTCAATGCCGCGACGATCGCGGAGCCGACGAGCTGCGGGTCCACCACGGAGTCGAGTGCGACAAACCATGCGCCATCGGGGAAGTTCGGAGCGACGCGACGCGCGACTTCCGTGGCGAGCGACGTCTTGCCGGTACCACCTGACCCCAGCAGGGTGACCAGTCGCCCGACACGGATGAGTCCCTCGACCTCCTCCAGGTCACGTTCGCGGCCTACCAGAGTGGACACCCGAACGGGGAGATTTGTCACGGGGGCGTCGAGTGAGCGCACGGCTGGGAAGTCGGATGGCAACCCTGCGATAGTCAGCTGGTAGAGGCGTTCCGGTTCTGGAATTCCCTTCAGTCGATGCTGTCCCACATAGCGGAGTGCGACGCCATCGGGCAGCGACCCGATCGAGAGCGCGCGCGTTGCATCGCTGACGAGCACCTGTCCGCCATGGGCGGCCGAGGCGATTCGAGCAGCGCGGTTGACGTCGATCCCGACGTAATCGTCCCCGCCTGGCAGGCCCTGGCCAGTGTGTATGCCCATCCGCACGCGAAGCGCGGTGTCGCTGGGCGAGTGTGCCTCCGCGAGCGCCCGCTGGGCGTCAACCGCGGTAGCGACCGCGGATGGTGCGTCGCGAAAGACGACGAAGAAGGAATCGCCCTCCGTTCCCCGCTCGATGCCGCCATGTGCCGCGAATGCCTCGCGGAGGAGCCGTTGCTGCTGTTCCAGGACCTCGCGGTAGGGGCCTGCGCCTAGCTCAACTGCGAGCTCGGTGGAGCGCTCCATGTCGCTGAAGAGGAACGTAATGGTGCCGGTGGGCCGGCTCGGTTCGTCCATGCTCAGATCGCTAGTCGCTCGGCGTTTGCGTCAAGGTGAAGGGGGCCATATAGGAATCTCCCGCCGCGCGACCATCGGCGAAGCCCGCGCGGGCCGCGCCGGACCGACGAACAGGATCCATGACGCCGATGCCGGGGCCGATAGCCTGTTGGGCCGCGCCGCTCGGTCGTATCTCGTGGACGGTCGAGCCAGTCGCCCGGAGTTCTGCCACTTGACGATCGAGGCTGGCCGCGCCGAACGGTGAGACGATCCAGACCTCTTGGTGCCCGCTCGCGACATCGGCATTGGCCTGCGAGGCGATCCCGCCGTCGACATAGCGTCGGCCATGCACCTCGATCGGCGCGAGCAAGCCGGGCAGGCAGCTGCTCGCCGCCACGGCAGCCGCCAAGGGAACTCCCGAGGAGGCGTCGAACAAGACCCTTGAGCCATCCGTCGTGTCCACCGCTGTTGTCACCAAATGGATCGATGGCCATCCCTGGATTGACCCGAGCTCACCTTCCCAGTAGTCGAGCAGACGACCCGCCCCTGCCCGTTTCGTGTTGGCGACTGCTCCGATCTGGGCGGCCACCACCTGCGGACCAGCGTGCGCACGGCCCGGCCCGAGCGTCTTCAGCAGTGTGGCTGTCGATCGAAACCCGTAGCGCATCGCGTGGCGCATGAGCGATGTCACGACGAGGTTGCCCAGCCAGATCACCGCGACCCACCGCAGCCGCGGCCGCCGCGACAGGCGCAACACTCGAACAAAACCGGCCCCGAAAAGCGTCCGCAGAGCTTCTTCCTGTGCGGCATCGTTGCCGGATTTCTGCGCGGCGAACAATGGGTCCGGTGAACCGTCTCCGGTCAATCGCGCGCCGACGTAGGCGCCAGCTGATGTCCCCACCACCAGATCCCATTTCTGCGTGTCTACCCCGGCGGCTGCCAGGCCGGCAAGGACCCCCGCCTCCCACGCAATACCGGTGATGCCTCCGCCTGCGAGGACAAGGGCCGATCCCATCCACGCGACTCTATCGCGATGTCCGGCCGGGGTCCACCTTCAGCTTAGCCTGGAGTTGCGATCGACCCCGCCGTCCTGCGCCCCCCCGGGGAAGCGTTGATTTCCGGGTTGAGAATGACTCTACGGTCCCGAGATGATTGGCCGGATCAAAACTGTCGTGGTGCAGATCTGGTACGTGTCGGGAGGCCCGGGATTGATGATCTGCGCCTTCACCGCCGCCTGCTGCCGGGATTTCCTGACGCTCATGATGGGGACGAGAAACGCTGGTACGCGCGGTTCCATGTGTATTGCATCATCACCACGCGACGAAGCACCGCGAGCACATCGGTCGTGACGCGATGGTGGTAGCGAACCGGCGAGGGGAGTCCGTTGTTCGGCGGCTGGTAGCCGGAGGGTAGCGTGATCGGACCGACGGTCTCGGGTGCCACCGGGAAGCCGATAATGTTGAAGCGATTCGCTTTGGCAAGCAGACTCTTGCTCGCGTCGATCTTCAGCGGGGCCGCGGTATTGATCCGGCACGTCTGTCCGTCGATGTAGATCCTTTCGCTGACTTGCGCCGAATGGCTAACGGTTGGGGCGAGAGCACGGTCGCCCCCTACCGTCAGGAGCACGAGGTGGTGCTTCGCGGGCATGTTGAGCCTCCCTTGGCGGAAGGGTGCGGTGGACGTGCTACCGCCTCACCACCTTTCGTTGCCCCGAGCACGCCGGGACTCGGCGTACTCAACGTCTCGGTCGGTGAGGGGGTGGTGACCTCAAACAGGCGTCGTGTCAGAAAGACTGAGCTAGGCCCGGATTCGGGGGGACTACCATTCGATTGAGGCGACCACGCATTGCCGCGCGGTCGCGACGCGAAGATCGAAGGGGGACCCGATGTCTTATGCTCCAGCTCGGTTGGCCGCATCCTTCGCGCGCCACAGGTCGGTCCTCGTGATCGCGGTTGTCTCGGTCGTTGCCTCCTCCGGCACGGCCGCGGCGGTCTCCTACCTCGTGCTTGGCGCCACCAACACTTCGGCTGCCACAACCACTCTCAAGAGCGGCACCAACGGCGCGGTCCTGCAGCTGACCAACACCAACGCGACCGGTGGCACCAGCGCCCGTGGACTGTCCATCAGCGTGCCCGCCGGCCGCGCGCCGATCAGCGTCAACGCGACCGCCGGCAAGGCGACCAACCTCAACGCAGACAAGCTCGACGGGCTGGACTCGACCCGGTTCGCCCGCGGCTCGCACACCACGGTCGTGGCCAACCGCATCGTGGTCCCGGCCGTTGCCAACGCCCAGCCTGTCATTCTCGACCTTCCGGGCCTCGGCGAGGTCGTCGGGGAGTGTTCGCCGTCCTATCCCGACTACGCCTACGTGGTGTTCATCAACAACACCTCGCAGGCTGTTCGCGCCTTCCTCGACGGAGACACGTCCCGCTTCCAGGTGCGCACCCTCGAATCTGGACAAATTTGGACGACAACCGCATGGAACACGGGCGACGCGGGTCTCGGCAGCACGAGCCTGGAGGTCGGAGCCGGCACCGGCAGCGCCAACCGGAGCGCGAGCGTCCGGGTGATCGCGTACCGCCCGGCACTTGGCTCAGGCTGCGAGTTTCAGGCCTCGGCGATCCTGTGGTCCTCAACCTAAGATGCCCGGGTCACCCACCCCTGCCTATCCACAACTGGGAATTGCGTCTTGTCGTCGGTGGGTTCAGCGCCCGCCAACACCCAGGCGAGGTGGTCAAGGGCGGACCGATCGCGACCCCGGCCATCATCCCGAGGCGTCGCGGTCCGCGCTGAAGCGCCCTCGTGGCGCACCTGGGCCATCAGCGTTCCAATCTCGGCCTGATAACCGCGCCGAGCTTGCGGCGCTCCGCCTGAGGTGAGCTGACCAAGCGCAGGTAACGGCCCTTCGACGTTGACGCGGGCACCTTGGAACGGCGCCGCTTGGACTGGTACATCGCCGCATCCGCACGCTCGACGCTTGTTGCTGCCTGGTCGTCCGATCCAGCCCAACCCAGTGAGAGCGCGGGTGTCAATCCGAACTCCGTCACCCGCCAGGCTGCCATCGCTCGCCTGATGCGCCGCATGACCGCTCTGCCGCCCGAGCTATCAGTCTCGGTTAGCAGAACCAGGAGCTCGTCTCCGCCCGCCCGGGCAACGGCGTCGCAATCGCGCACGCTGCTCCGGAGGATATTGGCGGCTCCGCGGATGACGGCATCGCCGGCGGGGTGTCCGTACACATCGTTCACGCCCTTCATGCCGTCGAGATCCGCACTAACAACAACGAATGGCGGCCCCTTCCCATCACCGGTAAGCACAGCCGCCAAGGCCCTGTCCCAGGCCCGTCGGTTGCCGATCCCGGTCAGTGCATCGGTGCGGGTCGCCAAGCGCAGCAGTTCGTGCTCTACCGCAAGCTCCTCTCGCGCGGCGGCTTGTTCCAGGAGCAGTTCGGCCGACTCCACAATGGCCCGCCCGATTCGCTGACACAGCAGCGTGAACCCACGCGGACGTGTCGCAGCATGGCCCAACGCAGCGCGCCGCGGGTGGCACCTGCCCGCAGGGATAGCGTCATCCGCGACACGACTTCTTGTGTCCAAACTCGCGGGTCAGGCGTCACGCTATGTTCGATGCGCGGCGAGGCCAGGGTTTCACTACCGGCAAGGTACTCACGGGCGTCGGGTCCGGCGATCTCGACGCGCGTCGTCTCGGAGGTCCCGGGATTGTCCACGTGCAGCGCGTCAAACGTTGGCACATCGCTGTGGAAGACCTGGACCGCCACGACATCGCAGGATAGCGCGCGTCCCGCCACCATCGCGATGTTTCGGGCCGTCTCTGCAACCGTATGTCCACGGTAAGCCATCAAGTCCCTGATCGCATGGACGAGCTCCAGTTCATCTGATGGCAGCTTCTCCGCGGAGACGGCTTTGCAGTTGCGGCGCGATCTGGGCGCCCGCACGAACGAGAGCAGCGTCGCTATGCACGATCCTCGACGCCCCGCCGAAGACCACGAGATGCTCGTCGCCGATTGGGACAACGACGCTGTGCGCTGACCAGTACGGTCCTGCGACGCGGATCGCGAGGATTGCAGCATCTTGCGACACAGAGCCGATCACTTCGCGTACTCCACGGCCCGCGTCTCACGGATCACGGTGACCTTGATCTGACCCGGATAGGTCAGCGATTCCTCGATCTTGCGCACGATGTCGCGGGCGAGGCGCATGGATGCCAGGTCGTCGATCTCCTCGGGGCGGACCAGGATGCGCACCTCGCGGCCGGCCTGCACGGCGAAGGACTTCTCGACGCCAGAGAAGCTGTTGGCGATGCCCTGCAGATCCTCCAGGCGCTTGACGTAGGTGTCCATCGATTCGCCCCGCGCACCAGGCCGGCTCGCGCTGATGGCGTCCGCGATCTGGACGATCGGCGCCTCGATGCACGCGTACTCCACCTCCTGGTGGTGCGCGGCGATGGCATTGATCACCTTCATCGACAGGTTGTGGCGCTGAGCGATCTGCGCGCCGATTGCGGCGTGCGGTCCCTCCACCTCGTGGTCCACGGCCTTGCCGATGTCGTGCAGCAGTCCGCCCGTCTTGGCGACCTGCACGTCGGCTCCGACTTCCGCGGCAATGACGGCGGCGAGACGCGCGGTCTCCATGACGTGCTTGAGCACGTTCTGCCCGTAGCTGGTTCGGTAGCGCAGGCGCCCGAGGAGCTTGATGAGCTCCGGCGGCAGTCCTGGCACGCCGGTCTCGTAGGCGGCCGCCTCACCGGCCTGGCGGATGACGAGGTCGACCTCGGCCCGCGCCTTTGCGACGACCTCCTCGATGCGACCCGGGTGGATCCGGCCGTCCTGGATCAGCTTGGTGAGAGCCAGCCGCGCGATCTCGCGGCGGACCGGGTCGAAGCCGCTGATGAGCACCGATTCGGGGGTGTCGTCGATGATCAGATCGATGCCGGTGGCCTGTTCGAGGGCGCGGATGTTGCGCCCTTCGCGGCCGATGATGCGGCCCTTCATCTCGTCCGACGGAATGGGCACCACCGAGACGGTCATCTCGGCGGTGTGGTCGACCATGACCCTCTGAATGGCCGTGACCACCACGTCGCGCGCCCTCTCCTCGGCGTTCTCCCGCGCGGAGCGTTCGATGGCCTTCGCGAGCCGGACGGCGTCGTGCTCGGCCTCCTCGCGGACCTGCTCGAGCAGGATGTTCTTGGCCTCGTCGACGCTGAGGAGGCTGACGCGTTCGAGGGCGGCGAGCTGCTCCTGGCGCGCCTGCTCGAGCTGCTCGCGCTGGGTCTCGAGGTCCTGCTCCTTGACCATGAGCTTGCGCGTGCGCTCTTCGAGCATGTCCGTGCGCTGGTCGAGCTGTTCGTCCCGCTGGAGCAGGCGGCGCTCCATGGTCCCGAGCTCTGCGCGGCGTGCGCGGCCTTCCTCGTCGCTCTCGCGCTGGAGACGGACCTGCTCGTCCTTGGCCTGAAGGATCAGCTCCTTCTGCTGGGCGCGGGCCTCCGCGACGATGCGCGCGGCCTTGTCCTGGGCGCTCTTGACGGACTGCGCGGCGATGATTCCACGCGTAAAGAATCCGGCGACGAGCCCTCCTGCGAGCGCCGCTAATACGACCGCAAGAATGACGAGATCTTGCATCTTCGTGCCTCCATCCAGCGCTACGCTGGAGGTATGAGTATTTCAAGTCCAGCCGTCACCAAAGGACGGCCCGCGGCACGATCTGGATCGGCCGCCAAGGGGCAACCTCCGGTTCGCGGGTCGGGCAACCCGGCCGTTGGGACGGAGACGGCACTGGGCAAGTCTGGCCGGAAGCCTACTCGCGTTCCGTTGAGAGCGTCAAACGAAGCGGTGGTACCGTGAGCGATGAGGGGACGGCGCTTGATTCGCGAAACGAGGGACCTGCGTGACTGGCCTCAGCTGGAAGCCTGAGTTCCGTTCAGTCGATACGTCTCCGGTTCCATGGCGCTCCCCGACGCGGGTCGCAGTCGCCGTCGGAGTGCTCGTCGTCATGATCGGGTGCCTTCCGCCGTGGGCGACCGGGTACGCGCCGCCGGCCGGACCGGTGCAATTCAGCGGGTTGGAGGGCGCCGGTGACTCCCTGATCCTGATTGCGCTGGCCCTCATCGCCGGCGCGGTGACCCTCAATCGCACCGCGGCCAACTCGACGATGCGCGTGGTCCAGCTCGTGCCGCTGGTCTCCGCCGTCATGGGCACCCTGATCTGGGTGATCGCCCAGGCCGAAACGCGGGCGATGGTGACCGAGTGGCTGCGTCGTGGCGGCACGGGGCAGATGGAGATCGCGATCTGGGTCCTGGGCGCCGGCCAGCTCGTCGTGCTCGGCGCGTCGGCGCTGATCGCCGTGCGACGCTGGCTCGAGTCGCCAGCCGTCTCAATCGGCCGGCAGCGTGCGGAAGAAACCATGACCTGGATGAGCGTGGTCCAGGCGATCGGCGTCGTGGCCGGCGGGATCCTTGGGTTTGCCGCGGGCATCGGCCTTGCCGAGCGCTACATCATCAGCAACAAGCCGACCCTGCTCCTTCTCGTCGCAGCGCTCGTCTGTGCCGGGCTCGGGGCTTACCTCGGGTCGTGGATCACGCACCTCGTCTTCCGCGCCGGACGTCACGAGCGCACCTGACGGGCCGCCCCGCTCTGGGTCAGGTCAGGGGTTCGTCTCTTCCGGTTCGTGTCCCGCGACGCTGAGCGCCGAGACCTCGCGGCACGTCTCGGGATCGAAGCCGTTGCGCGCCAGGAGCGCATAGGCCCTCTGGCGACGCTTTCTGGGATCCGTCTCGCGGTCGAGCGCAGCACGGCGGCGCGCGAGCAGGCGCTCCGCGGCAAGACGATCAGCGCCGACAGGTTCCTCATCGATCGTGTTCACGTCCGGCCTCGGGGCAGTCGCGGATCCTGCTCGCTCCGTTAGCACCGCTTCCACTACGTCACGCTGGATACCCTTGAGCGAGAGCTCACGGCGGAGCGCTGTCTGGCCGCGCGGCCGGGCGCGATCGCGCGACTCCACCCAGGCACGAGCGAAGGCCTCGTCATCCAGGTAGCCCATGCTCGCCAGGCGCTCCAGCACCGTATCCACGATCCGGGGCGGGTAGCCAAGGTGCCGGAGCCGCTTCCCCGTCTCGGCGACGGAGCGCGGCCGAACCGCGAGGAAGGTTGCGGCCGCCTCCATCACCACGTTCGGATCGTCGACGGCCGCCCGGCGTTCGCGTGCCGCCTCGCGGGCGGCACGCTTCGGCTCGTACGAGGCTCGTGGCTGCGGCGGCACCTTGCTGAGGCCGGGGGGCGCCAGTCGAGGCCTACTCGGCCTCGGAGATGCCCTCCACTGGGATGGCGATCGTGGCGACCTTGCCGCGGATCTCCGTGTCCAACTGCTGCATCACGTCCTTGTTGGCGCGCAGGAACTCCTTGGCCTGCTCGCGTCCCTGGCCGAGGCGCACGTCACCGTAGTTGAACCAGGCGCCCGTCTTGCTGACCACGTCCGAGGCGACGCCGACGTCCAGCAGGCCGCCTTCCTTCGAGATGCCCTCGCCGTACATCACGTCGAACTCGGCGACGCGGAAGGGAGCCGCGACCTTGTTCTTGACGACCTTGACGCGGACGCGGCTGCCGATCGACTCGGTGCCCGTCTTGATGGTCTCGATGCGGCGGATGTCGAGGCGCACGCTGGCGTAGAACTTCAGCGCCCGGCCACCGGGGGTGGTCTCAGGGTTGCCGAACATCACGCCGATCTTCTCGCGCAGCTGGTTGGTGAAGACGAGCGCCGTGTTCGAGCGGCTGACCGCGCCCGTGAGCTTGCGCAGTGCCTGGCTCATGAGCCGTGCCTGGATGCCCATGAACGAGTCGCCCATCTCGCCCTCGATCTCAGCGCGCGGCACGAGGGCCGCCACCGAGTCCAGGACGACGCAGTCGATTCCGCCGGAGCGGATCAGCGTCTCCGTGATCTCCAGGGCCTGCTCGCCGGTGTCCGGCTGGCTAACCAGGAGTTCATCCACGTTGACGCCGCAATTCCGCGCGTACTGCGGATCCAGGGCGTGCTCCACGTCGATGAACGCGACCACGCCGCCACGGCGCTGCGCCTCCGCGAGGACGTGCTGGCAGAGCGTGGTCTTGCCCGACGACTCCGGTCCGAAGATCTCCGTGATCCGGCCGCGCGGAATGCCGCCGACGCCGAGCGCCAGGTCAAGGGCGATCGAGCCCGTGGGAATCGCGTCGACCGCCTGCCGCTCGGACGAGCCGAGCTTCATGATCGACCCGCGGCCAAACTGCTTCTCGATGGAGAGGATCGCGGCGTCCACCGCCTTGGTCCGCTCGGTGTTGACCCGCTCCGCCGCTCGATCCGCTCCGCGGTCCGCGCCGTTTCGTTCTGCGCCGGTCGCCTGTCCGGCCCCCGTGATCGTCATGCCTGGTGCTCCTCCGAGGCTGTGACCGAGGGCCGATCCCCGCCGATACCTACTCCTCGGTCTCTTCCGGTTCCCATCGCGGCTTCCGCTTGGGCTTGATCAGCTCCACGGATTGCGGTGGGGAGTCCAGCAGCGACTCGAGCTTCGGCTTTGCGGTCTGCGCCTTCGGCTTCTTCTTGGTTTCGCGGCGGGCGGGAACTCTGCCTGCCATGGGTCTGTACGCCTCCACATGACGCCGTCCAGTGTGGCCGACGCCTCTCTACTCCGACTTCACCCTCCCTTCGCTGCAGCTTGCGTGACGCTTGTGTCAGCTTGGGTGTCACGCCCACTGTCGTTGGCAGGGCTATTCCGGGCTTGGCGAGCTCGCAGCTCGCGCACCAATTGGGGGAACGTCCCGGCGGCGATTGCCGACCGGATCCTGGTCATGAAGTCTAGGGTGAAGGTCAGGTTGTGACAAGTCGCGAGGCGGTACGCGAGCAGTTCGTCCGCCCGGAAGAGGTGCGCGAGATAGGCCCGCGAAAACGTGCGGCAGAGACGGCAGCGGCAGCCTTCCTGCACCGGTCGCGGATCGTCGAGGAAGGCGGCGTTCCGCAGGTTCAGCCGGCCGTCGGGGGTCCACAGGCTGCCGTTGCGTGCCACCCTCGCCGGCAGCACCGAATCGAACATGTCGATCCCCGCATCGACCGCATCCAGCAGGTCCATCGGCGAGCCCAGGCCCATCAGGTAACGCGGTCGCGGGTCGTCGGCGAGGAGCGGGACGACCACGTCGAGCGTTGCCCGGCGCTGCTCCGGCGTCTCGTCGCCGGCGAGCCCACCGATGCACAGCCCGTCGAAGGGCAGCGCGGCGATGGCCGCCGTTGCCGACGTTCGCAGATCGGGTTCCAGCCCTCCCTGGATGATGCCGAACAGCGCCTGGTCGCGGCGAATGTGCGCCGTGAGGCAGCGCTCCGCCCAGCGCTCGGTTCGCTCGGTCGCTTCGGCGACCTGGGCATGGCTCGATGCGTGTGGCGGCACCGGCTGGTCGAAGCACACTGCGATGTCCGCGCCGAGTGCCTCCTGGACGGCGATCGAATGCTCCGGCGTGAAGCGCAGCAGCGCGCCGTCGAGGTGCGAGCGAAAGGTGACGCCGTCGTCGTCGATCACCAGCCGGTCGCCAAGGCTGACCACCTGGAAGCCGCCCGAGTCGGTCAGGATCGCGCCGTCCCAGGCCATGAAGGTGTGCAGACCGCCGAATCGGGCGATCCGTACGTGTCCGGGCCGCAGCGAGAGGTGATAGGTGTTGGCCAGGATGATCTGGGCACCGATCTCGTGGAGGTCGTCCGGATCCAGCGCCTTGACCGTGGCGTTCGTGCCCACCGGCATGAAGACCGGCGTATCGACCACGCCATGTGGCGTCTCCATGCGGCCGAGCCTGGCGCGCGTCTCGCCGTCGGCGGGCGGCCCCGCGAGGACGTTGAAGCGGATGGGCGACAGGGGATCTGCGGGCAAGGCCGGCGTCGCAACGGCCCTCACGAGCTGATCTCCGCGCGCTCGGTCGTGATGACCGCAACCGCAAGTGCCGCAACGAGATAGATGGCGGTCACGAGCAGCGCAAGGTTGATCTCGACCGGCTGGAGCACTGCGCTGGCGAGGTCATTCGGGGAGCTCGTCGAGCTGTTGAGCACGCTGTTGCCGATGTTGAATGGCAGGAACTGGAACCATTGCGTGCCCAGGTTGTCCAGGCCCCTGAGCCCGGGCCCGCCGAAGCGGGTGCTGATCATGAGTGCCAGCAGCACGCCCGCAAGGATCGTCTCGCCGATCTGGAGCACGATGCCGATCACCACGCCCGCCAGCTGGCTGCGCAGCAGGACCGCAACCCCGAAGCCGATGGACGCCCGCTCGAGCAGAACGACGTACCCGTCGGCGATCATTCGAACGAGCCTTCCGAGCGAGCCCGATTCGAACGGGTTGCCCGCCGGGATGCCGGCAAGGGCGGCCCCGCCGAAGGTGAAAAGGATGCCCGCGAGGTACGCGATGAGGACGCCGATCAGGAGCACGATCGCGATGGCCAGCGCCTTGACCAGGATGTACCCGCCGCGACTCTCGCCTCGCGCGATCACGACCCGGATCACGCCCCAGTTCCAGTCGGCTCCACCGATAGCGGCTGCGTACGCGACGGCCAGCAGGCTTCCCAGCCCGAACACGAACTGGTTGATCAGGCCATAGGCGCCGGGAAAGCTGACGACGAGCCCTGCGCTCGACGAACCCTTGCCCGCGAACCCCACCAGCAGGAAGACCAGCCCCATCAGGACGACGAGCACGGCCAGCACGATGTAGCTCGCCCAGCGTCGTCGGAGCTTGAGAAGCTCGGCCGAGAGCATCCGGATCATGGCTTTGCGTCGGGCGGCGGGCCGATCCCCTGCTCCACGGCGGCTGACGCACCCCATCCCGGCGGTGGGCCGAGCGGCCTGCCGCCATCTTCCGGCGGCCCGCCCATGGTCAGCGACAGGAAGACCGACTCGAGGTCGCTCGACACGTCGAGGGCGCTGGCGTAGATGCCGTTCTGCGCCAGCAGCCGGTTGACCTCGGCCGATCGGTCGGCCGGGACCCGGACGGTGATCCAGCCCGCGTGCGGCGTGCCGGGCGGCGCGGCCTCGAGTGGCGCGTTCATGGCCGAGAGGATCGAGAGCGCGCGCGGCACCTCGGCCGGCGGCACCCAGGCACGCACCCGAGCAGTCTCGGAGAGCAGTGATTCCAGCGGGCCCTCTCGCACCAGGCGGCCGCGGTCGATGATGCCGATCACGTCCGCCAGCTGCTGGATCTCGGGCAGGATGTGGCTCGAGATGAGGACCGTGCGCCCCGTTGCCGTGAGGTAGCGGAGCAGCTCCCGCATGGCCACGATCCCGGCTGGATCGAGGCCGTTGGCCGGCTCGTCGAGGAGCAGCAGCTCCGGGTTCGAGAGCAGGGCCGAGGCGATCCCCAGCCGCTGCTTCATGCCCAGCGAGTACGTCTTGACCTTGTCCCGGCCGCGCTCCGTCAGGCCGACCGCGGCGAGCGACTCCTCCACGCGGCCGCGCGGTGTCGGCGACCCGGTTGCGGCGAAGACCACCAGGTTTTCGCGCCCCGAAAGGTACGGGTAGAAGGATGGCGCCTCGATCAGGGAGCCGATGCGGAACATGCGCCTACGGTCGCGCCAGGAATAGGGCTGACCCAGCACCTCGATGGTGCCCGCGTTCGGCCGCATCAAGCCGACGAGGAGCCGCAGCGTTGTGGTCTTGCCCGACCCGTTGGGTCCGAGGAAGCCGTAGACCTGACCGCGCGGCACGTTCAGGTCGAGGCCGCTGAGCGCGACCCGAGCTCCGTAGCGCTTGGTCAGGCCGCGCGTGACGATGGCCATGCCGTCGGCATGGGCCACGGCGGGAACTCCGGCCGTCACGCCGGCAGCTCGCTCTCGGAGCGTCCTTCGCTCTGTGGAAGCTCTTCGCCTTCCGATCGTCCCTCGGTCGTCATGCCGTCCCAGAGCCCGGGGTCGACCCGTTCGCCGCGGCGCGGCGTCGGAACGTCGTAGCCCAGCGACCGAAGGTGGTCGCGGGCGCGCTCGGTGGCAACCCGTCCCTGCGGCGTCCGATCCAGGAACCCGAGCTGGAGCAGGTACGGTTCGTAGACATCTTCGATCGTCTCGACCTCCTCGCCGATGACGGCGGCCACGGCGGCGCCGCCCACGGGCCCGGAGGCGAACTTCTGGACGATGGCCGCCAGCAGTCGGCGGTCGGTCGTGTCGAGACCCTCGTCGTCGATGTCCATGGCGGTCATCGCCGCCTCCGCCTCCGCCACGCCGATGCGCCCCTCCGCGCGAACCTCGGCGAAGTCGCGCACGCGGCGCAGCAGGCGGTTGACGACACGCGGCGTGCCCCTTCCCCTTCGCGCCAGGATCGACACCGCCTCCTGGTCGATCTCGACGCCGAGGATCCCCGCCGAGCGCTCGATGATCGTTGCGAGCTCGTCCACCGAGTAGTAGTCGAGCCGGTAGACGGCCCCGAAGCGGTCGCGCAACGGCGAGCTGATGCGGCCCGCGCGGGTCGTCGCGCCCACCACCGTGAAAGGCTTCAGCGACAGCCGCAGGCTACGGGCGCTGGGGCCGCGCCCGATCATCACGTCGATCGCGAAGTCCTCCATGGCCGGGTAGAGGATCTCCTCGACCGAGTGGTTGAGACGGTGGATCTCGTCGATGAACAGGATGTCGCGCTCGTCTATGTTGGTGAGGATCGCCGCCAGGTCCCCTGCGCGCTCGATGGCCGGGCCGCTGGTGGTGTGGATGCTCACCCCGAGCTCACGCGCGATGATGTTTGCGAGGGTGGTCTTGCCAAGTCCCGGAGGCCCGTACAGCAGGACGTGGTCAGCGGCCTCTCCCCTCGCCCGCGCGGCCTCGAGCAAGATCGAAAGGTTCTGCTTGACCGGATTCTGGCCGACGTACTCGTCGAGCAATCGGGGACGAAGGCTGGTCTCCGCCGCCGCCTCGTCCAACGTGAGTGGCAACGGCCCGATCGCCCGTCCGCTCTCATCCATCGGGCGCGAGTCTATCAGGTCTTCCGCGGATTGGAACACCCGTTCTAGTAGCCGAGCCAACGGACGACTACAAGATGTGGGATCCCGGCCCCTCGTAAGCGTTCGAAAGGCGAACGCGTCGACTGCAAGTCTCGCGGCTCGGGGCGCTGGCCAAATCGCAGGAGGGTACCAACGTGTTGGAAACATTTCCTGGTGAAGTCCAGGCGGGTCGTTCCGGGGTCATCCGGCGATCACATCGCCGTGCGCTTGCTGGAATCCTGGTGGCGGTGACCGTGATCGCCGTAACGGCATCGGCGGCGGCTGCGCTGACGCGCACTCACAAGGCGGCGACCCGTCCGGCGCGAGGCTCCGTCCAGCCTGCGGCGGTCACCACCGTCAAGGTGCTCGCATCGAAGCTGCTCGAGCAACACGGAACCGGCGCTGGAGCGGTCGGCGCCCTCACGAACGTAGGTCCGATCAGTGCGCGGGCCGTGTGCACCGACATCGGAAGCGGGGCGTTTCGCAACGACTTCCAGCTCAAGTCAAGCGTGGCGGGCACATGCATCCTCGGTACCAACGGATCGGCCGCGATCAGCGGCTCGTTCGTTACCCAGTACACGCTCAGCAGCTCGGCAGGCTACGGCTTCGGGTTCTCGTTCGACGCCATGACGGCCGGGTGGCGTCTTCCAGCATTACGACGTGACGTTCAGCGCGCACCAGCTTGGACGTGACTGCGTTACGCACCTCTCGGTCCTGAGCAACTGACCGCGAGCCACTGAACCTCAGTCCCTGCGGAGCACCCGCAGGGCGGCCCTGACGCGCTCCTCCAGCGAGGCACCGGGCGGCAGCGAGGCGACGGCCCCGCGCGACGCCTCCCGGGCCTCGGTCGCGGAGTAGCCGAGCGCCTGGAGGGCGGCACCCACCTCGGACTCCGAGGCACCCGTGGTCCCGGCCGCGCCCACCGCTCCGGCCCCACCGGCCGCTGCGACTTTCTCCTTGAGCTCCAGCACGATCCGGGCCGCCAGCCGCTTTCCCACGCCCGTGACGGCGGTCAGGATCACCTCGTCGCCCTGGAGGATGGCGAGCTGGAGGTCCGCCACCGGCCGGGCGCTGACGATCGCGAGGCCCACCTTGGGGCCCACGCCCGTGACGGTGATGAGCAGCTCGAAGAAGCCCAGCTCCTCGGTCGTGCGAAATCCGTAGAGCGCCTGGAGGTCGTCGCGCACCAGGTGGTGGGTGTGGATCTTCATCGTCTGGCCGCCGCGCGCCGCTGCCAGCGTGCTCGGCCCGCAGAAGATGCGGTAGCCGATGCCTCCGGTCTCGATCACGAGCGAATCGGGGCTGATCGCACCGACCCGTCCCTCCACCGAGGCGATCACGCGCCGGTCAAGCCGCCCGCTGGCCGTGCGCAAGGCAGATCGCCACCGCCAGGGCGTCCGCGGCATCGTCGGGTCGGGGCAGCACGGCCATGCCGAGCACGATCTGCACCATGCGCTGGACCTGGTCCTTGGGCGCGCGGCCGTAGCCCGTGACCGCGATCTTGACCTCGTGGGGCCCGTACTCGAAGACCGGCAGCCCGTGCTGCGCGGCCGCCAGCAGCACCACGCCGCGCGCCTGGCCGACGGCGAACGCCGTCTGCACGTTCTTGTTGAAGAAGAGCCGCTCCACACCGACGAGCGACGGACGGTGGGTCTCGATCAGCCCTTCGACAGCCTCGTGGATCATGCGCAGCCGCTCGGGAAGGGCCTGTGCCGGGAGCGTCTCGAAGCAGCCGTAGTCGATCAGGCGGAGCTTGCTGCCTGTCCGCTCGATGACGCCGTATCCGGTCATCGCCGTCCCCGGGTCGATGCCCAGGACGATCATGCCGCGCGACCCCCGCGCCATGCCGTCCGGGCGGCCGTCACGTTGAAGCGGCCTCGGCCAGTATGTCGTCCGGCAGGTCGAAGTTGGCCGTCACGCGCTGCACGTCGTCGAGGTCCTCGAGTGTCTCGATGAGGCGCAGGTTCTGGCGTACGACGCCGCCGTCGATCTCGACCGTCGACTTGGGATGCATCGTCAGCTCGGCCGACTCGACCGGCACGCCCGCGCTCTCGAGCGCCTTCCGGACGAACTCGAGCTGGCCCGGCTCGGTCACGATCTCGAGCGGATCGCTTTCGGTGTCGACGTCCTCCGCTCCTGCGTCGATGGCCGCCAGCGCAACGTCATCGGGCTGCTGCCCGTCGCGCGGGACCGAGATCACGCCACGCGGCTCGAACTGCCAGGCCACGGCGCCGGCGCCCGCCAGCTGCCCGCCCGACTTGACGAAAATGGAACGCACCTCGGCCGCCGTCCGGTTGCGGTTGTCCGTGGCCGCCTCGACGAGGATCGCCACGCCGCCGGGCCCGTAGCCCTCGTAGACGATCTCCTCGTACTGCTCCGCCTTGTCGCCGCCGGCCGCCTTCTCGATGGCGCGCTTGATGTTCTCGGCGGGCATGTTGGCCGCCCGGGCGATCTCCATCGCGAGGCGAAGCCGGTAGTTCGCGTCAGGGTCGCCGCCGCCCGCGCGCGCGGCGATCGAGATCTCGCGCCCGATCTTGGTGAAGACGGCGCCGCGCTTGGCGTCGTTGGCGCCCTTCTGGCGTTTGATCTGTGACCACTTGGAGTGTCCGGACATCGTCGGGGATTCTATATGATGGCCTGAACGTGCCGACCGGTCCGGAGACTGCCCCGGCCTGACCGAGGCCCCGCCCTTCGAGTCGATCTTCCGGAGGTGGCTGAGTGGACAACGTCGAGCTTCCGCGCCTGCGCAACGTCGTCCTGGCCGGTCACGCCGGTTCCGGCAAGACCACGCTGGCAGAACACCTGCTCTACGCGGCTGGCGGGCTGCAACGGCTCGGCAAGGTTGACGAGGGAACGGCGAGCCTGGACTTCGAACCCGAAGAGCAGCGCCGCAAGCTGTCGCTGTCGCTCTCGGTGGCCACGGTCGACCACGACGGGTACCGCATCACCCTGATCGACACGCCGGGCTACGCGGATTTCGTGGGAGAGGTGGTGGAGGGTTTCAGCGCGGCCGATGCGGCACTCATCACGATGGACGCCTCGGGCGGGGTCGAGGCGGGAACCGAAACGGCCATCGCCCAGGGCCGGAGCCACGGGGTCGCGGCCATCTTCGTGCTCACCAAGTGCGAGCGCGAGAATGCGAACCCGACCGCCGCCCTCGATGCGCTGCGCGCGGCTTTCGGCAGCAAGGTCGCGCCGCTCGAAGTCGCCATCGGGGCCGCCGAGACCTTCCGTGGCTATGTCGACCTGGTGCATCGCAAGGCGTACACCTACGACGGCCCGAAGCAGACGGAGATCCCGATCCCGGACGACCTGGTCGAAGAAGTAGCCAAGCGGCGGGACCAGCTCCTGGAAGCTGCCGCCGAGGCCGACGACGACGTGCTCGCCAAGTATCTCGAGGGCGAGGACGTGAGCGACGCCGAGCTGGAGGCGTGCCTCCACAAGGGCGTTCGCGAGAGCGTCCTGGCGCCGGTCCTCCTTTCCGCCGCGGCCCGCGAGGTCGGCATCACCGGCATCCTCGAGGCGATCGTGAAGTACCTCCCCTCCCCGGCCGAGGAGCCGCCCGTCACGGCGCTCGAGGGCGCCGGCAAGGAAGTCGAGGTCCCGCCCGATCCCGACGGTCCGCTGCTCGCGCAGGTCTTCAAGACCACGGCCGACCCCTTCGTGGGGCGCCTTACCTACTTCCGTGTCTACTCCGGCACGATCCGCTCCCACGACCACGTCTGGAACGCGAACCGGCGCGAGGAAGAGCGCATCGGCCAGGTGCTGCGCCTCCACGGCAAGGACCAGATCCCGGTCCCGGCGGCGCGCGCCGGGGAGATCGCCGCGGTGGCGAAGCTGGTCCACACGGTGACCGGTGACTCGATCACCTCGCGCGAGCGGGCGCTGGTCCTGCCGCCCATCGACTTCCCCGAGCCGACGCTGCCCATCGCGATCGAGCCCGCGTCGAAGGCGGACCTCGACAAGCTCAGCACGGCCCTGGCGCGACTCGTCGAGGAGGACCCCACCCTGCGCGTCGAGCGGCAAGCCGAGACCGGCGAGCAGCTGCTATGGGGCCAGGGCGAGAACCAGATCGCCGTCAGTGGCGAGCGCCTCAAGCGCAAGTTCGGCACGTCGGTGGTGACGCGACCGCCGAGGGTGCCGTACCGCGAGACCATCCGCAGCAAGACCCAGGCGGAGGGACGCCACAAGAAGCAGACCGGCGGACGCGGCCAGTTCGGGCACGTCTGGATCACCATCGAGCCGAACCCCGGTGGCGGCGTGGAGTTCGCGGAGAAGGTGGTCGGCGGGGTGGTGCCGCGGCAGTACTTCGCGGGCGTGGAGAAGGGCGTGCGTGACGTGGCCGAGAAGGGCCCCATCGCGGGCTACCCGGTGATCGACTTCAAGGCGACCCTGTACGACGGCTCGTACCACACGGTCGACTCGGACGAGCTCTCCTTCCGCCTGGCCGGATCGCTCGCCACCCGCAAGGGCATCCAGGAGTCGAGCCCGGTGCTCCTGGAGCCGATCATGGACGTCGAGGTGCGCGTCCCGGAGACCTACATGGGCGACGTCAACCGCGATCTCAACACGCGCCGCGGCCGCGTGCTCGGCATGGACACCCTGGACGGGCTCCAGGTCGTTCGAGCCCACGTTCCGCAGTCCGAGCTCTTCACCTATGCCACCGAGCTGCGTTCACTGACCGGTGGTCGCGGCGTCTTCAAGGCCTCCCTCGCTCATTACGAGGAAGTGCCGCCCCACGTGGCGCAGAAGATCATCGAGGCGCACAAGAAGGATGAGGCGGCCGCTGGGCACTGACAGCCTGCCGGCTGCGCGCCGGGCTCCCCATGGGAAGCGATAATCCGCAACACTGCCGCCGTTGGTGCCGGCGTAGACCCGCTTGCCGTCCGCCGACACCGCTGTGCTCATCACCGATCGGATGCCCAGGCCGACGTTGAATGCATGCCAGGTCGCGCCGCCGTCCAGGCTGCGGTAAACGCCTCCCGGCTCGACGCCCGCGTAGAGGGTCCTCGGATGCGTGGGGTCGATGCTGATCGTGGTCACGTGGAGGTTCGTCAGGCCCCGCGGCGTCCAGGACGTCCCGCCGTTCGTCGTGCGATAGATGCCTTTGCCATCGACTGCCGCGTACACAACGCCGGGCTTGCTCGGGTGAACCGCGAGCCCGGCCACGTCCGCCGTACCGGTGAGGCCGCTATCGGCCGGTGCCCATGCGGCGGCGCCGTCCGTCGTCCTCAGGATGCCGTCAAAGCTCGTTGATGCGTACGCGTGTCCGCATCGGTGGGGTCCACCGCCAGCGCCCAGATACCCTCGCCGCTGGTGCCGTGGGAGCCCACGAGTCGCCGCTGTTCACGGACCGGCAGACCCCGGCTCCCACACCCTGGACAGAGGCTGCATAGATGACCAGATGGTTGGACGCGCTGATCGCAGGGGAGCGCGATACAGCTGCCCGTAACCGGCAGCGGCCCAGATCGTCGTGTGGTGCGTCGAGCTGATCGCGAACTGGTGGACCTGTCCGCCCGGTGGTCCGCCGGAGGTCCACGTCTCGAGACCTGCGCTCGCCCCGAGGGGACGGCAAGCGCGATGGCGAGGGCGCTGAGCGTCAACTCTGCGCCCACACGGCGCGTCCAGAATCGTTCCGACACGCTGGGCTGTTCTTTCGACTTCGAGCGGCGATGGAGTGCGTTCATCGCCCTGCTGACGGTCGCGGCGCGACGTCACCCAGCGACCGCAGCTGCTACTCGCTGGAAGGTGCCGCCGACGCACGATCCCCAGGTCGTCCGACGGCGATTCGCGCGGCCGTCAGTGCGTCCCGCAGGCTGATGGTGCCCTCGTACAGGGCTCGTCCGAGGATGACTCCGGCGAACCCGCGCGTGGCCAGGTCCCGGATGTCCGCGATGGATCCGACACCAGCCGAGGCGATGACGTTCGCGGTGGGGGCCGCCCTGGCGACGGCGTCCAGAAGGGCAAGATCGGGGCCTTCGAGCAGGCCGTCGCGATCGATTGCCGTCACCGCGAACCACTCCACTCCCACGGATTGGAGCCGCATCACGGCTTCGATGCCGTCTATGCCTGCCGCCGACTCTGCCCAGCCCTCCCCCACTGCGCGATCGGCGCGGACATCGATGGCGGCCACGAGCGACCTGACGCCGTGCTTTTTGATCAGCTCGGCCGCGAGCTCGGGCGACTTCAGCAGGGCGGTGCCGAGAACCACGCGATCGGCGCCGGCGTCGAGACCCCCGCGCGCATCTGCGGCCGTGCGCAATCCCCCGGCAACCTGGCACGGCACGGCGGCGGCGCGGACGATCGCGGCGACCAGCGCCGTCTGCACCGGTCGACCTGTGCGGGCTCCGTCGAGGTCGACGATGTGCAAACGCGTGGCGCCCTCCCCGACCCAGCGGCGCGCCACCGCCAGCGGATCCTCGCTGTAGACCGTGGCGCGCGCGAAGTCGCCCTGCGTCAGGCGGACGACCCTGCCGCCGAGGAGGTCGATGGCCGGGATCAGCTCCATGGGCGGTCGATCGAGCTCGCCTGCGGAGCCCGAAGGCGATCCCGCGCCGGGGCGGCTTGACGTGGCAACATGCTGACGTGTTAGCATGCTACTACGTTAGCACAGCAGCACGCACCGGAGACGCGCGATACCACCCATGAGCACCGACCCCGCCGACTGGCTCGACCCCGCAACCAGTGATCTCTTCGACGCGATCGTGGCACTCCCCGACCGCGCCGCCGCAGAACGTTTCTTCCGTGACCTCTGCACGCTGCGCGAGCTGCACGACATGGCCCAGCGCTGGCAGGTCGCGCAGCTGCTCGACCAGGGCCGCCATTACGGCGAGATCTCGCGTGAGACCGGAGCCAGCACGGCCACCATCACGCGCATCGCACAGTGGCTGCGCCACGGAACCGGCGGCTACCGCGATGCCCTCGATCGTGGCGCGGGCGTGACCGGCCGGAGCCGATGAGCACCTTCAACGCGCCCGGAATCGGCGATCCCGGCCGTCTCCGCCTCGCGATCCCGAACAAGGGCCGCCTGCTCGAGCCGACGATCGGGCTGCTCCGCGATGCCGGGCTGATCTTCGAGGACGGCACGCGCGCACTGGTTGCCCACGCCGAGAACTACCCGCTCGACATCCTCTCGGTGCGGACCGACGACGTGCTGGAGTTCGTCGGCGACGGCGTTGCCGAGCTGGGGATCACCGGCACGAACCTGCTGCTGGAGGCCGGAGCCGAGCTGCCGGTCCTCCTGGAGCTCGCCTACGGCCGCTGCCGCCTCGAGGCCGCGGTGCCCAACGACTCCCCGGCGCGATCGCTGGGCGATCTCGCCGGCCGCCGCCTTGCCACCAGCCACCCCAACAGCGCGCGTCGCTTCTTCGAGGCCGAGGGCACCCCGGTCGAAATCGTCCCCATCAGCGGCGCGGTCGAAGTGGCCCCGCGCATGGGCCTCGCCGACGGTATCGTCGACCTCGTGTCCTCGGGATCGACGCTGATCATGAACGGGCTGCGATCGGTGGGGCAGCTGTACGCCAGCCAGGCCATCCTCGTCGGGCAGCCGCACTTCACGGCCGAGCGCGCGTCGCTCGTCCAGGACCTGGTGACCATGCTTGAATCGGTCATCGCCGGGAGGCGCCGCAAGTACCTGATGATGAACGCGCCCGCCTCGGCTCTTCCCGCCATCGAGGCGCTTCTCCCCGGTCTCGAATCGCCCAGCGTCATCCCGCTCGCGCACGCGGGCATGCTGGCCGTCCACGCGGTGGTCGGCGCCGACGAGATCTGGGGCCTCCTCCCTCGCCTGCGAGCCGCCGGCGCGTCCGGCATCCTCGTCGTGCCGGTCGAGAAGCTGTTGCCATGATCGACGCACCCACGGTCGCCCTTCGCCGCGTCCGGCTGGCCGATTTGAGCACGGACGATCGCCGGGCCATCGTTCGCCGCGCGACGACCACCTCGCCGGAGGTGCGCCAACGCGTCCGCGCCATCGTCGAGCAGGTCCGCACGGGCGGGGACGAGGCGCTCAGGGAGCTCAATGCACGCCTTGGCGGCGGACTGCGCACCACCGACGGAAGCCCCGCCCCCATCCGCGTCGAGCGCCAGGACCTGCTGCGCGCCCGGGACTCCCTGCCGCGGGAACTCCGCAAGGCGCTCGAGCATATGGCCGCCAACATCGAGCGTTTCCACGCAGCGCAGGTGCCACCACCAGAGGAATGGGTGGAGGTAGCTCCCGGGATCCGAGTCGGGCGCGCGTGGCGGGCGCTCGATCGAGCGGCAGCCTACGTTCCGGGGGGTGGCGCGGCGTATCCCTCGTCGCTGCTGATGAGCGCCATCCCGGCGCGACTCGCCGGCGTCGCGGAGTTCGTGGTCGCGAGCCCGGCCCGCCCGGACGGCACGCTGTCCCCTGCCCTGCTCGGCGCGGCCGGTCTCATGGAGGTGGACGAGTTCCTGGCGATGGGTGGTGCCCAGGCGATCGCTGCGATGGCATACGGCACCGAGACGATCAAGCCGGTCGACAAGATCGTTGGGCCCGGCAACGCCTGGGTCACGGCAGCCAAGCTCGAAGTGCTCGGGGAGGTCGCCATCGACATGCCTGCCGGGCCGTCCGAGGTCATGGTGGTTGCCGACGAAACCGCCGATCCGCGGCATGTGGCGGCCGACCTGCTGAGCCAGGCCGAGCACGGTCCCGACTCGCCCGCGATCCTCGTCACGCCGTCCGCCACGCTCGCCGACGAGGTCGAGATCGAGGTGGCTCGCCAGCTCCCGGGACTGCCTCGCGGAGAGCAACTGCTCGCCTCGCTTGGCCAGGCCGGTCTCATCGTCGAAACAGCGGACCTCGCCGAAGCCATCGCATTCGCCGACGACTACGCGCCGGAGCACCTCTCGGTCGTGGTCGCGGACGACGAAGCGGCCTACCGGGCGATTCGCCACGCCGGTTCTCTCTTCCTGGGCTCCTGGGCGCCCGAGTCGGCCGGCGACTACGCGACGGGTTCGAACCACGTGTTGCCGACCGGTCGACTTGCCCGGGCCTACGGCGCGCTCGGCGTCGAGGCATTCGGGCACTGGCTCCAGGTCCAGCGCGTCACCCGTGAAGGCCTGGCGTCGATCCGCGAGACGGTCGGGATCGTGGCCGAGGCAGAAGGGCTCAGCGCGCACCGTCGCGCGGTCGAGGTCCGCTTCGACGACGTCAGCGATGAGCATGCCTGAGGCCACGGCGTCCCGAGATGCTCAGCCCGCTTCGCAGGTCTACACCTGGGAGCCGTCGAACCAGGCGATCGCGGCGCGCTACGGGCTCAACCCTTCCCAGGTCCTGCGCTTCGACACGAACACGTCGCCAGCCGCTCCTGCATTCGTTGCAGAGGTACTCCGGGGTGCCATGGATCCGCCGCTCAACGAATACCCGGACAGCGCCTACGCAGACCTGACCGCGGCGGCCGCGCGCTACGTCGGGGTGCCGGATTCGGAGATCGTGGTCGGTGCCGGCGCGGACGAGGTGCTGGACCTCGTCGGCAAGGCGTTCCTCCCACCTGGCAGCGCGGCGCTCGTGCCGATCCCTACCTACGCGATGTACGGCGTGCTCTCGACGCAGCAGGGGGCGCGCATCGTGGCGGTGCCGAGGCTTGGGGCGGACCAGGGGTTTGCGCTCGACGTCGATTCGGTGATCGCCCGCCTCGCGAATGTCCAGGTCGTCTGGCTGTGCGCCCCCAACAACCCGACCGGCGCCCCGGAGCCCCTCGCCACCATCGAGACGGTGCTGCGGGCAACGCGGCCGTTGGGCAAGGCCGCTCCGATCGTAGTCGTCGACGAGGCGTACGCCGAGTTCTGGCCCGAGACCGCCGTTCCATTCCGGGCGGAGCATCCGAACCTGGTCGTGATCCGAACGCTCTCCAAGGCATTCGCCCTGCCCGGCATCCGGGTCGGATACGGGGTTGCGGCTCGCCCCACCATCGAGCGCCTGGAGCGCATCCGCCCGCCGGGGAGCATCGCCACCACCTCCGCGGCGCTCGCGACCGCGGCGCTCGGGCGCCCCGAGCTGGCACGTGCCAACGTCACGCGGCTCTCCGAGGAGCGTGCCTGGTTCTCGGACCGCCTTGCGGCTGCGGGCTGGACGCCATATCCCAGCGTCACGAACTTCCTGCTCGTGAAGATCGGGGACCAGGCCAGCGCCGAATCGGCGGCGGAGAAGCTGCTGGAGCACGGGATCGTGCCGCGCACGTTCGGGCCCGCCAACCCGCTTCGCGGGCACCTCCGGCTGACGGTCCGCAGCCGCACCGAGAACGAGCGTCTCCTGGAGGTCGTCGCGACATGAGCATCGAGGAAATCGTCCCCGTGACCGCCACCGCGTCGAGCCCGGCCGCCAGGGACGAAAACGCATTGCCGGGCCGAAGAGCGCTCCGCACCCGGACCACGCGCGAAACGAGCATCCGGATCGAGCTGGTCCTCGACGGCACCGGCCAGGCGAACGTCCACACGGGCGTCGGCTTCTACGACCACCTGTTGAGCTCGCTTGCGCACCACGCACTCTTCGATCTGTCCGTCGAGGCCACCGGCGACCTCGAGGTGGATGAGCACCACACCGTGGAGGACGTGGCGCTCACCCTTGGAGAGGCGCTCTCGGAGGCCCTCGGCGATCGCGCCGGGCTCACCAGGTTCGGAGACGCGAGCGTGCCGATGGACGAGGCGCTCGCGACGGCCGTGGTGGACCTCTCAGGCCGGCCGTACGCCGTGCTCGATCTCGCCTTCCGCGGCGAGCGCATCGGCGAGCTGTCAACGCAGCTCGTGGAGCACGCCCTCGAAGCCTTCGCGCGGACCGCGGGCGCCACGCTCCACCTTCGAGCTTCCGGTCGCAACGACCACCACGTGGCGGAGGCCGCCTTCAAGGCGCTGGCGCGCGCGCTGCGGGCTGCCGCAGCCATCGACCCGCGCCGCTTCGGCGTCCCCTCGACCAAGGGTTCGCTCGGATGACCACGCTGGCGCTGATCGATTACGGTGCCGGCAACCTCGTCAGCATCGGGCAGGCGCTGGAGCTGCTCGGCGCCGACGTCCGCCTCTGCCGACGCCCGGACGAGCTCGCCGGCGTCGATGCCCTGGTCGTTCCCGGCGTCGGTGCCAGCGGACCCGCCATGGCTCGCCTGCGGCGGCAGGGACTCCATCGCGCCATTCCGGAGGCCGTGGTCAGGGGTGCCTGGTACCTGGGGATCTGCCTCGGGCTCCAGCTCCTCTTCGAGCGGTCGGAGGAGGACGGTGCCCGAATGCTCGGCCTGCTGCCCGGCAAGGTGGCACTGATCCCCGACGCGCCGAAGCTGCCGCACATCGGCTGGAACGGGCTGGAGCCCGTCGGTCAGCACGCCCTGCTCGCCGGCATCGCGAGCGGGACCCCGGCGTACTTCGTCCACAGCTACGTGGCGGTGCCCGACGACGAGGGCTGCGTCGTCGCGGAGACCGTCCACGGCGGCCGGTTCGCGAGCGCCGTCGCGCAGGATCGCATGCTCGGGGTCCAGTTCCACCCCGAACGATCGGGCGCCGACGGCCTGCGGATCCTGGCCAACGCCCTCGCGCTGATCGAAGGCCGCGCGGCTGCAGAGCCGTCCGCTCCGGCGTTCGCCGCGGTGCCCTGAGCCATGCTGCTGCGGCGCGTCATTCCCTGCCTCGACGTTGCGAACGGCCGCGTCGTCAAGGGCACGCGCTTCGTCGACCTGGTCGACGAGGGCGATCCGCCCGAGCTCGCGGCGCGATACGCGGCCGCAGGAGCTGACGAGCTGGTCTTCCTCGACATCACGGCCGCGGCACAGGGACGAGCCACGCTCCTCGACGTGGTTGAGCGCGCGGCGCGGCGCGTATTCATCCCGCTGACCGTGGGTGGCGGCGTGCGGTCAGCGTCCGACATGAAGTCCGTACTGCGTGCCGGGGCAGACAAGGTCGCCGTGAATACCGCTGCCGTGCAGGATCCAACGTTGATCCGGCGCTGCGCACGCCGCTTCGGACGCCAGTGCGTGGTCGTATCGATCGATGCACGGGTCATGCCCGACGGAAGCGGCTGGGAGGTGGTCGTTCGCGGTGGCAGGGACTCGACCGGCCTGGATGCAGTCGCGTGGGCGCAAGCCGCCGTCGAGCTCGGTGCCGGGGAGCTGCTCCTGACCTCGATTGACCGCGATGGCACCCGTCAGGGCTTCGACTTGTCGCTGCTGCGGGCCGTGACAAGCGTTGTGGACGTGCCGGTGATCGCGTCTGGCGGGGCGGGCTCGCCGGAGGACATGGCGGCCGCGATCGTCGAGGGCGGCGCCGATGCGGTGCTTGCGGCTTCGATCTTCCACCGCGATATCCACTCGATAGCGGCCGTGAAGGCCGCCCTTGCAGCCGCGGGCGTGCCCGTTCGGCTGATCGCCGCAGCGTGAGCCAGTCGGTTGCGCTCGATCCCTCGAGCGTGGCGTGGGGATCGGACGGCCTGATCGCGGCGGTGGTACAGGACGCCGCGGACGGCCGCGTCCTGATGCTCGGCTGGCAGGATGCCGAGGCGCTCGCGGCAACGCTGGCCACCGGCGAGGTGCACTTCCACTCGCGGTCCCGCGGCCGTCTCTGGCGCAAGGGCGAGACCAGCGGCAACGTCCTGCGGCTGGTCGACGCGGCGCTCGACTGCGACGCCGACGCGATCCTGCTCTCGGTCGAGCCGGCCGGTCCCACCTGCCACACGGGCGCCCGCTCCTGTTTCGATACCGGGGCCGCCGGTCCCCTCTCCGCTCCGCAGGGCTTCGCCTGGTTCGAGACCCTGTGGGCCACCATCGAGGAACGAGCTCGCGAGCGCCCCGAGGGCTCCTACACGGTAAGCCTCCTGGAACGCGGAGTCGATGCGGTTGCGCGAAAGGTGGCCGAGGAGGCCATCGAGGTCGTTATCGCTGCGAAGGACGACGCGGCTGGCGGCGGAGATGGCAGCCGGCACCAGTCGGCGCTCGCCGGCGAGGCCGCGGACCTGCTCTTCCACACGCTCGTGCTGCTCGCGGAGCGCGACCTGCCGCCCTCAGAGGTCATCGCCGTCCTCCGGGGCCGGCACGCCGCTCCGCCTCGCCGGTGACGCGCCCGTCCGGCGGCTAGGGCCAGGGATCCAGGACGAGCGGCGGCCTGGGAGCCTGGGTGAAGTCGAAGTCGTTGCGCAGGTCGCCAAGGATGGCGGCGTTCTCGCGCACGGTCGGCCGCG
>JBBRYO010000012.1:0-36965 GCA_038237595.1 Candidatus Limnocylindrales bacterium
ATAGACGGCGATCACGACGACCGCGACGATCCCCCGCCCGATCCCGACCACGATCAACGGCGCGAGGGCAACGATCGGGATGGTCTGGCTGGCGATGACGTAGGGCACGAACGCGCGCTCGGCGAGTACCGAGTGCACGAACATCGCGGCAAGCACGATGCCGATCAGCGCGCCGAGCACAAAGCCGATGGCTGCCTCGCCCCACGTGAAGAGCGCCGCCCCCACCAGGAACTGGCCGAGGGTCTGCTCCTGGCCTCGCTGCACAGGCTGGAAGAGTGCCCCCGCGATGTCCCAGATGTGGGGCAGCTGGAGATCGGCGGCCTGGAGCAGGTGGAACGGCGGGTGGTGCTCGTACCCGATCGCGGTCAGGCGCCATGGGTCCCCGGCCAGCCATTTGAACCCCTCCCAGACGATGGCGAGGCCGACGAAGAAGACCACGAAGGAGAGGACGCTCCGAAGCAGCGGTCGCTTCGGGCTGCGGCGCTCCTCGGCCGAGGTCGGCGCGTCGGCGTCCGCAGGGCTCGGGACTTCCTCCAACCCGACGGCGCTCAGTACCAAATGCCCCGTCGGGTCGGCATCGTTGTCCTCGCGTCTGGGTGACGAGGAAAGCATCGTAGGGCGGGCAACGACCGGTGCGTCGAACCGGTCAACACCTCCGGTTGGCTCTTCCCCAGGTCAGGCGCGCACGCCCTGATCGGCGATGTCGAGCGCACCGTCCATGACCGCGAATGCCTCACCGAGCTGCTCCTCGGTGATCGTCAGCGGCGGGTTGTTGTGGATCGTGTTCCAGCGCACGAGCGTGTAGACGCCGTTGTCGCGCAGGTGCTTGGCGACGGCCTTCATCTCGGGGCTTGTGCCGTTGTAGGGAGCCATCGGTTCGTACGTCTTCTGGTCGCGGACCAGCTCGAGGATGCCGAATAGCCCGATGTTGCGGCCGGAGCCAAGGCTCGGGTGTCGAGCCTCGAGATCACGGTGGTGGCGAGCCATGACCTTGCCCATCTCGCGGGCACGCTCGATGAGGCCGTCCTCCTCGTAGACCGCGATCGTGGCCAGCGCCGCGGCGCAGCCCATCGGGTGGCTGTTGTAGGTGAGGCCGCCGTAGAAGACCTTCTCCCGGAAAGCATCGGCGATGCCCTGCCGCATGCCAACCGCCCCCAGCGGCAGGTAGCTGCTGGTGAGGCCCTTGGCGAGCGAGATCAGGTCCGGCACCACGTTCCAATGGTTCACCGCAAACCATTCGCCGGTGCGGCCGAAGCCGGACATCACCTCGTCCGCGATGAGCAGGATGCCGTGGCGATCGCAGATCTCGCGCACGCCCTGGAGGTAGCCATCGGGCGGAATGAGGATGCCGTTCGTGCCGACGACCGGCTCGAGGATGAACGCCGCGATCGTCTGCGGCCCCTCGAACATGATCACTTCCTCGAGGTCCTGGAGGCTCTCCGCAACCGGCTCCGGATCCTTGCGGCCCCAGCGGTGCGAATCGGGTGCGCGGACTACGCCCCACACGCCCGTCTCGGCAGCCCAGCGGCGCGGGTCACCCGTGGCGTTGATGACCTGTCCCGTCGCGCCGTGGTACGAGCGATAGCGGGCGAGGATCTTCTGGCGACCGGTGAACTGGCGGGCGAGCTTGATGGCGTTCTCGTTGGCCTCGGCGCCGGCGTTGGTGAAGAAGACGACGTTGATGTCGCCTGGCAACAGCTCGGCGAGCTTCTGGCCGAGGCGGGCGCGCACCTCGGTGGCCATGAAGGGGTTGGCGTAGGCGAGCTTGTCGATCTGGTCCTTGATCGCCTGCGTCACGCGCTTGTCGCCGTGGCCGATGTTGACCGACATGAGCTGGCTGTTGAAGTCGAGATAGCGCTTGCCGTCGGGCGTGTAGAAGTACACGCCTTCCGCGCGGTCGACGGGGATCGGGTCGACGGCGTTCTGCGCCGACCACTCGTACAGCGTGTATCGCCGCGACAGCGAGACGATTTCCTCGGCACTCATCGTGCCCGGTGCCACCACGACGGCCATGACCTCACCTCTCACCTGCGGCGCACTCCAGGCCCTGCCGGCTCGGCTCCCTCCGGCCCTCGATTGCGTGGCACGCCCGTCACGCCGCGTGGCCGCGAGTGTGCCACGGATGCCGGGCGGCGGCGCTGGCCGACCGGATGGGACGCGGACCGCCGGACAAGGCGAGAGGGGCGTTCCCGAGACGCCCCTCTCGCGATGCGAGCCCGGACGAGACGCCCGTGCCGTATGAATGTGGTGCCCCGCCAAACGGTCGGAGCGATCACTCCAGCGCCGCTCGCTCGCCTGCCTGAGCGCAGTCGGCGCTACGGCGACGGTAGGCTTCAGGCGTCGGCGGCGCATCGTGCAGACGCCTCATTTTGGAAACCTCCTTTGGTACGGGGGACAGTCCCCTGCACCGACCCACAGTGCCTCCAGCCCGGCTTGCTACCATCGGCGCCCCCGACACGGAGAGCTTCCGATCCACATTCCTTCCCTGCTTCGAGGCCCCGCGAACCTGGGTCAGGCCACCGATTCGGCATCGCCCTTCCTTGCCGAGCGCAGCCGCCAGGATCGATCGCTCGTGCTCGTGAACCTTGTCGGGCTGGTCGGGCTGGCGGTCGGGCTCGCGTTGCTCCAGGGCAGCGCCGTGGCCTTCACGGCAGGCGGCGCGCTCGGAGGGGTCGTCTCGCAGCTGGGAACGACCCTGCCTGCCGCAGTCGCGGTCTTCCTTGCCACGGCCATGAACGTGGGGGCGGGCGCCGTGCTCGTCCGGATCATTCGCTGGAGCCCGTTCGGGTCGGTCGCCGAGCTCGCGTTGAGCGGGCTGGTCGCGGCCATCGTGCTGGACACCGTGCTGCTCTTCGCGATCGGGCCGTTCGGCCTGTTCCGACCGCTGACGCTCGCGATCGTCAACCTCGCGATCCTGTCCGGCGGCATCTTCGTCCGTCCGTGGCTCGTCCCCGGGGAGCGGCGCCTGCCCTCCTTCGGGCCGCTCGGCTGGCTGCTCATCGCGATCGTCTGGTCGGCCCCCCTGATCCTCCAGCTCGCCAGCCCGGTCGTGCCGTTCATCGACGTTCTGCCCAACCACCTCGCGCCCGTCGAGCACCTGCGCACCTACGGCACCTGGGAGACGCTGGCCGTCTCGCCCTCGCCGATCTATGGGCCGTCGCGCCTCTTCATCGGGTACGTGGCGCTGCTCGGCACGCTCTCCACCCTGACCGCCCTCCCGGCGGCACTGGCGGTGGCAGCGTTTGCCCTCCCGCTGTCGATCCTCATCGCGCTCGGGGCCGCGCACCTGGCCCAGACCCTTGCTGGCGACACGGATGGCCCGAGCGCCGCGACCGGCCGAACCCCGGCGTCGAGCGCTGGCTACTGGGCGCTCCTCACGGTCCCACTGACGTTCACCTTCCTGCGCCTGCCCGACGCGCGCGCCACGGTCCTCGTCTTCGCGCCCGTGGCGATCGCCCTCGCCATCGTGGTCGGCCGCGGGGCGTGGGGAGGCCGCTCGCGGGCGGTGGTCCTTGCCGCCGCGCTCGCCGCCGCGGTGCTCGTTCATCCACTTGCCGGGGCCTTCGCGGTGGCCACCGTGGGCCTCTTCGGGCTGCTGTCTCCGGAACGCTTTCGTCTGGCGGTGGCCGGTGTGGTCGGCGCCGCGATCGGGGCGCTGCCGCAGGCCGTGATCATGGTCGGCCTCGTACTACCCGCGTGGGCGGCCCTTCCGGCACTACCTGCCGGCCTGCTGGCGGCTGCCTGGTTGAGCGGCCCCGCCGAACGCGATCCGGCCACCGCGGGGCGGCCGAGGGCCCCGGCCCGCGACTTCGGCTGGGGCGCGATCATCCTCGCCGTCGTGGTCGTCGCCGCCGGCGTGGCCGGGGTGGCGGTGCTTGCAACGTCTGTGCCGCACGCCATCGTGCTCGCCAAGGGTGCGGCGCTGACCACCCTGCTGGACTGGGGGATCGTCACGGTGGCCGCGGTCGCCGGGTTTGTCCTCGTGCGCTCGCTCGACGTTGTGCGGGTCCTCGGAGCGGCCATCCTGGTGGGAGCGGCGGCGCTCGCCGTCGGTGAGGCCTTCCCCGGTGACTCGCTCCTCGTCCAGTCCATCCATTTCGAGGTGCCCAAGTCGGCGGGCTACTGGTTGCCGTTCTTTGCGGCGATCGTCGGGGCGCTCGGGTTGGCCGCGATCTGGGACAGGCGCGGCTGGCCGCAGCGGCTGCGGGTCGGGCTGATCCTTGCCTTCGTTCTGCTCGCGACGGTCGACCCGCGGCCCGACCAGATCGAGGAAGTCGGCATCGAGCAGCACCGCTACGCCGATTCGCTGGCGATCGTCCTCCACCGCGCTGAGAGCGGCTACTGGGTGGGATACCCGGACAGCCGCACGATCCTGGACAAGCCACGGCAGGAGCTGCTGGCCGCGGTGCAGGCGGAGCAGGCTTCGGGACGCATGGGCCCGTCCACGACCCTGCTCCACGTCGCGCCGAGCTTCCAGCAATGGGATGCAACGCCGTTGGGCGTCTTCGCAGGCGTCATCGAGACCGACGCGACCAAGGATCCGGAACATAGCGTCCATACCGTCGGCGGCCGGCTCGAGGACGTGAACGACCTGGCGAGCCTCCTGCTCCAGGGCTTCCCGTACCTGGTCGTCGAGGGCTACCCCAGCACAGTGGCATACGTGACGCAGGCCAGGGCCGCGGGCTACCGGATCATCTGGCAGAACGATCGAGCGGTACTGCTGCGGCTCTGACGCGCCCCAGACTCTGCTACGCCCGGCTCGGCAGACGCATGCAGGTTCGGCGACCCTTCGCGGCGGGCGAGGTCCGGATGCTGGGGCACCCGGACCTCACCGCCGCCGGTCAATGAATCGCGATCAGCCCGATCCTGGTGCGGTTCGACGCTGGAAGGACGTGGCCGCACCGGCGATCGCGCACGTGCGATCGCCCCGGGCCGTGAGAAATGGGTTCGAGGGCGGCTCGTCGCGCGCTGCGGTGGGGCGACCGGCGCTGCGGACGAAGCCTGGAGAGGCTCGGTGGTGGAGAAGAGTGAGCGGCGTGCCTGTACCGGATCGGGCTGGCGCCCGGGGGGCGCTGAGTACGCGAACCGGCAACGGCTTGCCTCCTCACTACCGGAACACCGTGTCTGGACCACGGTGACGGAGGGATACGCGGAGCGTTGGACGGCCGCCGTTGGTGCGACCGGATGATTGCCGAGAGTCTGCGCCCCAAAGTCGCGCGGCGCAACCCCGCAGTGCTAGCGTGGCCATGGGCTGGGCATGTTCGGGAGGAGCTGACATGGTTGAGCACGGCCTTGCGGCCCTGCTCGAGGGCCGGTCGCCGGAGATCGCTGCGACCCTTCGCCGTGCTCGGGAGCTCGTCCTGAGCGTGGTGCCGAACGCCACCGAGCAGGTCGACCTTCCCGACCACCTGGTCGCCTACGGCCTTGGTTCGAACGGCCCGATCCGGTTGCGGGACCTGCTGATCGCGCTGGTTGCCCACACGGCGCACGTCAACGTGCAATTCGCAGATGGCGCGCAGTTGCCCGACCCCGCCGGGCTGCTGGAGGGAACCGGCAAGCGCGCCCGCCACGTGAAGTGCCGCACTGTCGCCGACGTGGAGCGTCCCGCGCTGCGCGCCCTTATCGAGGCCGAGGCCGCGGTCCACGCCGGGGATCGGTCCAGCGGATGAACCCGCTGCCTCCCGATTCCGGCAGTCCCCGGCGGCCGGCAAACGCTAGAGTGCACGCAATGCGAACGCAGGGAGGCTGATCATGTCCGATCCGGCAGATCCGAACCAACCGCCGCCAGGCCAGCTGCCCGGCTCGCCCACACCTCCTCCCGTGCCCCAGGCACCTTTCCCCCGTCCGCCTCAGGCGGCTGGTGTCCAGTCCCCGGTGCCTTCTGCAGGCGGTCAGCCGCCGATGGCGCCGCCGCCCGGTACCCCGGCATGGCAGTCGCCGCCGGCAGCTCCAGCCCCGCAGCCGGTCAATGCCCCAGCAGGCACATCCGCGGCGCCCTCGCCGGCGAGCCAGGTGCCGCCGACCGCGGGCCAGGTCCCGCCTCCGCCGCCTCCGCCGCCGGTCTCCGGGGGGCCCTCCCCGGTCGACGAGATGGCCAAGGCCATGAGCGGGCTGCTCGGCAAGATGACCAGGGGCGAGCAGCTGCTCCTTGGCGGGGCCGCCGTCATCCTGCTCATCACCTTCCTGCTCTTCGCCGTCATCCTCAACACCTTCTTCGGGCCTTCCGAGCTCGCCGTGGCTGCGTCCGTTTCGCTCATCGCCATCGTCTGGCTGAAGGCGGAAGGTCGCTACGACATCGGCGCCAACTACTGCCTCATCGTCGTCCTGCTTGCCGTGGCGATCGCCGTGCCCGTGGCCATGTCCCTTCTGTACACGTTCCGAATCCTCATCACACCGGGCGGCTTCAGCCGCTATACCGGTCTCGAGCTGTTCACCCACCTCTCCTACTGGATCGGCGGCGCACTCGCCGCGGTAGGTTCCTGGTGGGTCTGGAAGGGCCGCTGACCGCGACGGGCAACCGGCTGGACGGCGGCCACCATGTTGAAGCACTGGACTTGAGCCACTGGTACGATAGGCCCCGAACCCCCACGGACAGAGAGGCTCCCAACAGAAGACCGCCGCCCCAGCGGCAGGGCTCTGTCGATCTCGCCGGTTCGAGAACCTGGCCTGGTCGCCCACCGGCTCGTTCGCGCCAATGCGCTCCCGAGCCACCCCGCGTGCCCCAGCTGCACGCATCCCGGATCCGTTCAGCCCTGCGAGCCCGACGCTTTCCATAGCCTGTCGCTGCGGCCCCGATGACACCGTCACCGTGCCCCTGCATGGTGTTCCGGCAGTGAGGAGGCAGGATCGTTGCGTTTCCCGAGCAGCGGCGCCCAGCGGGCGTCTGATCACAAGCTGGCCCAGCTGGCACGAGTCTTAGTGCTCGCGGTGGTCGCCGGCGGCATGTTGCCGCTGGTTCAGTCCGCACCCGCCATGGCGGGATCGTGCGGCACCAACTGGACGAGCAAGACCGAGCCGCCCCCCACGATCCGCGTGCTCAACAGCCGGACCGGAGGCGTGTGGGTGGTGGACTTCCGCGACTACGTGGGATGGGTCATGGCCTCGGGCGAGTTCCCCACGTACGATCCGATGGCGGTCCTCCAGGCGGGCGCCACGGCGGTCAAGCAGTACGGCTGGTACTACGCGCTCCAGGGCCATCACCGGGCCGCGTACCGCACCGCGAGCGGCGTCTGCTACGACGTCCGTGATGACACAGTCGACCAGCTCTTCAAGCCGGAATTCGCCAACCCCACCGACAAGCAGCTCCAGGCAGTTGCCAGCACATGGGGCCTGACGCTCCGCAAGAACGGGCGTTTCTTCCTGACCGGCTACCGCTACGGCGGCCAGGTGCCCTGCGGTTCCGACGCCGACGGCTGGAAGCTCTACGAGCGCAGCATGGTCCAGTGCGCCGACATGGGCTGGAGCTTCCGCAAGATCCAGGAGCGCTACTACCAGCCGAACGTGCAGTTCGTGTGGACGAACTCCTCCCCGTCGGGGAGCGGCGACACGACGGCCCCGAAGGTTACCGCGCCGCTCACCACCCTGCGGACCGGCGCGACCCTGGGTCGCGTGATCACCACGGTCAGCTGGAGCGCCACGGACGAGGGCGGCAGCGGCGTCGTGAACTACAACCTGCAGCGACGCTCCGGGAACGGGAAGTGGCGCAACGTCATCCTTCCCCCCGGAGCGACCGCCCGCGCAACCCTGTTCCTGCGATCGGACCGCCTGCATCTGTTCCGTGTTCGCGCCCGTGACCAAGCGGGCAACCTCAGCGCGTTCACGCCGGCGCTGAAGGTCCTGCCGGACGTCGTTCAGAGCAGCAGCGCCGCGCTGTCAGGGACGTGGAAGGCCGCGCCCGACGCGAAGGCCTCTGGCGGGGGCACCCGCTATTCCACCGAGCCGGGCGCCAAAGCCAGCCTCGCGTTCACGGGGCGCGCCATCGGCGTGGTCGCCCAGCGGGGCCCGGACCGGGGGCTTGCCGACGTCCTGGTCGACGGGACGAAGGTGGCCACCATCAATCTCCAGGCCGCGGCGCTCCAGGAACGCCGCGTCGTCTACGCGACGCGCTGGAGCAGCCTCGGCAAGCACACCATTTCCATCGTCGTGGCGAGCACCGGTGGGCATCCGCGCGTCGACCTTGACGCGTTCGTCGTTCTGCGCTGAGCCATGCGGCCGCGAGTGGGTGTAGCCTCCGGGCAAGCCCACTTCGACCGGAGAACACATGGACGACACCACGATCCACCAGCGCATCAACGACCTCGCTCGCGAGGAGGAGGCGCTGTACCTCCAGGCCGGCCGTGAAGGCGGCCTCTCCGAGGACGAGCGCGTCCGGCTCAAGGACATCCAGGTGCAGCTCGACCAGTCGTACGACCTGCTCCACCAGCGGGAGGCACGTCGCGCAGCCGGCCTCGACCCGAGCGAGGCGAGCGTGCGGCCACCTGACACCGTGGAGGGCTACGAGCAATAACGGCCGCCGGGATGCGCGGCGGGGCACGGTCTGACGCGTGACCTCGCGAACCGGGCGTGCCATTGCTGTCGGCGTGCTCGGCGCCGCGGTCCTGGCCGTCGTGATCGCTGCGTTGCTCTCCGGGATCCTGCCTCCGCGCGCCGGATCCGGGCCGGCGCCGGGAAGCCAGCGCTCGTTCGGACCCGTCGGCGCCTCGGGGCCCGGCTCCGGCGCACAGACGCTCATCGCCGCAGGCGATGCAGCCCGCTGCGACGGCACGATCGACGAAGCCAGCGCGGCGGAGATCGAGACGATCCCCGGGGTCGTGGCCACGCTTGGCGACAACGCCTACGAGAGCGGCAGCCCGCAGGACTATGCGAACTGCTATGACCCGTCGTGGGGCCAGTTCAAGGATCGCACGTACCCGGTGCCCGGCAATCACGAGTACCAGACGCCTGGTGCAGCGGGTTACTTCGGCTACTTCGGGCCGAGCGTGGGGAGCCTCGGGGACTCCTGGTACACCTGGGACCTCGGCGCCTGGCGCCTCTATGCGCTGGACGCGAACTGCGGCTACATCGGCGGGTGCGGCCCGGGCTCGCCCGAGCTCGCCTGGCTGACCGGTGAGCTGGCCGCCCACCCGGCCCAGTGCGTCCTCGCCTATTGGCACCAGCCCCGCTTCAGTTCGGGCCCCCACGGCAACGATCCGGAGCTCGACTACGTCTGGCGCGCCCTGTCCGCCGCCGGTGCGGATATCGTGCTCAACGGCCACGACCACCTTTACGAACGGTTCGCGCAGCTCGATGCGAACGGAGCGCCCGTCGCCGGCGGCGGCACCCGCGAGTTCGTGGTCGGAACCGGCGGCGGCAACGCGTACGAGTTCCAGGCAATCCGGGCCGGTAGCGAGGTGCGCATTGCGGAAACCTTCGGCGTGCTACGCCTGACGCTGGACGCCGGTTCGTACGACTGGGCCTTTCTGCCGATCAACGGCGGCACGCACGGCGACTCCGGCTCGGACCGCTGCTCCTGACGTCCAAACGTCCCTGCCGCGGCCCGGACCATCGCGTTGGTTGCTCAGGGCCAAACGGAGTTTTCCAACCGGGCAAGCGGGGTCGGGCCCGGCATCTACTTCACCAAATCCCCCGGCTGACGCGGGGCGGCGCGGGGGTCGCTACCATCGGGGTCTGCGCCGGCGGCACGGCCGATAACGGCGTCCACCAGGTGAAGGAGATCCGATGCGAAGGTCCCTGGCTCCGATCGCTGCGCTCGCCGCCCTCCTCCTGCTCGGGGCCCCGGCAGCGGCAGTGGCACCCGGCTGGACGCACCCGCACCTCGTCTTTGCCGAGCGGTTCCTGCCGGCCCACTCGATGGTGGTCGACGCCGCCGGCAGGGTCCACATCGCCGTGGAGGGGCCGCTGACGGGCGGCATCTGGTACGTCACCAACGCCAGCGGCAGCTGGGTCACCACACAGGTCAGCCACCAGGTCGATGTCGAACCATCGATCTCGCTCGACGGCGGCCACGTCTACATCGCCTTCGTCCGGAAGGACCCCGACACGTTCAAGCCGAAGAGCCTCTGGACGGCAACGGACGCGAGCGGCTTTTGGGTGACCACCAAGCGCCACGTCGGCAGGGACCACAACCCGTCGCTCCAGGTCCACGGCGGCACCTACTCGATCGCCTTCTGGACAAAGGGCGCCGGCGGTGGCCTCCAGTACCTGACGAACTCCGGCGGTCCCTGGTCGCTCTCGACCATCGACGCCACCTGCTGCGCGAGCGGCGGCCCGTCGCTGCGGATGACCATGGGAGGCCTCGCCAGGGTTGCGTACCCTGACGGTTCGACCGCGTCGGGTACGGGGCTGAAGCTCGCGGAGCGCTCGGTCGGCGGCGCCTGGTCGATCCGGACGGTCGATTCGGCGTCCTCGGAGTGGCCCGAGCTGGTCATCAATGGCGACGCCAAGCTTGTGATCGCGTACCTCCACAAGGGAGTCGGGACATACGTTGCCGGCAGGACCGGCGGCGCGTGGGGGCACAGCCAGGTCGGCAATGGCTACCTTTACCCGCCCGACATCGCCGTGTGGGGCAGCGGCGTGACGTCCTCGACCGCGATCATCGTCGGCAAGAGCGGCATCATCACGATCTACACCTCGGGCGACATCGCGTCGCACTTCGACCTCGTCCACACGGGGAACGACAGCAACGGCGAGATCGAGCAGCACGGCGGTGTGCTCCAGGTGATCTTCAACCGGGCCAGCGGCGGCACCGGTGATGGCATCTACTACACGCAGGGAACGCCCTAGCCGAGAAACACATGGCGCGCCGCTGTCGCTGGCCGACTCGGCGCGCACTTCGCCCACAGGATCGGAGGGTCCAGACCATGCCCCGAATCGTCCGCGGTGCGCTGCTCCAGGCAGAGTGGACCGGCGACAAGGAGTCGATGATCCAGAAGCACGAGAAGTACGCCCAAGAGGCGGCGGAGCAGGGTGCGCGGGTCATGCTCTTCCAGGAGCTCTTCTACGGGCCCTACTTCTGCCAGGTCCAGGATCCGCAGTACTTCAGCTACACCGAGCTCATCCCCGACGGCCCGACGACCGTCCGCATGCAGTCGCTGGCGAAGGAGACCGGCATGGTCCTGGTCGTGCCGATGTACGAGGAGGACTCGAAGGCCGCCGGCGTCTACTACAACACCGCCGCCGTGATCGACGCCGACGGCAAATACCTCGGCAAGTACCGCAAGACCCACATCCCGCAGGTCAAGGGCTTCTGGGAGAAGTACTACTTCCGGCCGGGCAACATGGGATACCCGGTCTTCGAGACGGCCGTGGGCAAGGTCGGGGTGTACATCTGCTACGACCGGCACTTCCCAGAAGGCGCCCGCGCCCTCGGCCTGAACGGCGCGGAGATGGTCTTCATCCCGAGCGCGACCTCGCGCGGCCTGTCGGAATATTTGTGGCGCATCGAGCAGGTGAGCCACGCGGTCGCCAATGGCTATTTCGTGGGAACGGTCAACCGCGTCGGCATCGAACCCCTCGGCGACGACGACTTCTACGGGCAGAGCTACTTCTGCGACCCGCGCGGCCAGTTCATCGGCGAGGTGGGTGACGCGCACAAGGAGGAGCTGCTCGTCCGCGACATGGACCTCGACAAGGTCGAGGAGGTGCGCCAGACGTGGCAGTTCTACCGTGACCGGCGCCCCGACGCGTACGAGGACCTCGTTCGGCCGTAGTGGGGTACGCTCCCCGGCCTATGGAATTCGGTTTCACCCTGAAGCCCGAGCACCCGATCGAGCGGACCATCGCCCTGGCCCAACAGGCTGAGGCCGCGGGCTTCGCTTACGGGTGGCTCTTCGACTCGCATGTCCTGTGGCGCGAGGTCTACCCGCTGCTGACCCTGATGGCCGTCAACACGCAGCATCTTCGCCTGGGGACCTGCGTGACGAACCCCGCCACGCGCGAGCCGAGCGTCACGGCCAGCGCCCTGGCCACGCTCAACGAGATCAGCGGCGGGCGCATGGACCTCGGCATCGGACGCGGTGACAGCGCCCGGCGAGTGCTCGGCAAGGCGCCCACGACGATGGCCACACTCGAGGAGGCGATCGCCGTCATCCGCAACCTTGTCGAGGGACGCCCCGCCACGTACGAGGGCACGGAGCTGCGGCTGACCTGGGCGGGTCCCTGGAAGCTTCCCGTCTGGGTGGCGGGTTACGGACCGATGGCGATCGCCATGACCGGCCGCATCGCCAACGGACTCATCCTCCAGCTCGCGGATCCCGACCTGATCCGCTGGATGACGGCGCAGGTCCGCGAGGCGGCAACCGCCGCCGGACGCGACCCGGACGCGATCCGCATCCAGGCGGCGGCCCCGGCACACGTCAGTGATCGGGCCACGGGCCGCGATCGCGTTCGCTGGTTCCCGGCCCTCGTCAGCAACCACGTCGTGGACCTGGTGAACAAGTACCCGCGCGAGCAGCTGCCCGAAAGCTTGACGGGCTACATCCGCGATCGCCACGGCTACGACTACCTGCACCATGCCGAGGTCGGCTCGTCGAACGCCGCCTTCGTCGATGACGAGGTGGTCGACCGCTTCTGCGTGCTCGGCCCGGTCGAGGACCAAGTGGCCAAGCTCCGCGAGCTGGCCGACGCCGGGGTCGACCAGTTCAACCTGTACCTGATGAACGGCGAAGAGGAGCAGCAGCTCGAGATCTACCGCCGCGAGATCATCCCCGCCTTCAGCGTCGCGGCTGCCAGCGCGTGAGTCCTCGATGACCGGGCTCTTCAGGCGCGACCGGGGCGCCAACCAGCCGCCTCACGGCGGCGCCGATCCGAGGACTTATCAGACGCAGTGCCCCAGCTGCGGCATGCTCAACGACGGCAGCGCCAAGTTCTGCCGCAACTGCGGGTTGCCCCTCGGCTGGCCACAGGACCCGGTCCGCGGCACCACCACGCGGCGTGCCGAGCTGCCCAGCGAGCGCGGTTCGGGCCTGGCCTCGATCGTGGGGCTGCTGGCGGCCCTGGCTCTGCTCGCGGGCGCGGCCTGGTTCGCGTTCCGTCCCGGCGGCGGCGGAGGGACGACATTTGTCCCCCTCCCCTCGGCGAGCGCGGCCGCGTCGGCCAGTCCGGCCCCTTCAACTGCGCTCGGCAGCCTGGAGCCGACACTCCAGCCGACAGACTCCGGCGCTACGATCGAGCCGTCCGCACCCCCGTCGGGGGAAGCGACCGTCGGGCCCACGTCGCCAAGCGGGAGCTTCAGCCCCTCGACCGGCTTCACCTGCGACCAGGCCGCGTTGACCGATCCGACCAGCGGCCGCTGGAAGATCACCGGCACGAACGCGCTGCGCAACGGCAACAGCGACGAGATGACCATGACGCTGTCGCGCGCGGGCGACGTCAAGGGCGGCCCCACGCTCACCATCGAGTCAATGAGGCCATCGGATGTGACCGCGCGGTACGGGATCACCGCGCCGAGCGGCGTGGACCGCGCGATCGTGGTGAGCTTCGAGGGCAAGGTCAGCATCGGCGTTCCCCAGGCCATCCCCAGCACGGGACTGACCGCCATCGTCAACACCGACGTCGAGACCGACTCGACGGGCACCGTGCGGGCCGTCCTCGGCGTGAACGGCACGGGCTGCCACCAGCTGTCGGTGCCGTCGTGGGCGTCGGATCCGGCCGCAACCACGATCCAGGTGCTGATCGACGTCAAGCGGCGCTGATCCGGCGGCGCCTGCGACGAGCACACAAGGAAAGGGGCCGGGACGTCGCCAATCCCGGCCCCTGTGAATGGTCAGCCCGGTCGTGCCCCAGCACGGTCGGGCTGTTCTGTATTCAGGAGTCGATCGGCGTCGGCTCCGTCTCGATGCTCGGCTGTGCCGACTCCGGTCGATCGATCGGCGCCTCGCCGCGCTCGGGCAGGAGCTCCGGCCGCGCTCGGGCGTCCGTATCCGTGACCGGCGGCAGATCGTTGGCAGCTGGGCCGCCGTCGCTGCCGGGGGTGTTGCCCGGCGGCGTTTCCCAACCCATTGAGTCGACCTCGTCGTGGTTGACCGAGAGGGTGCCGCGGTGCTCCGTCTCGTCGGCCTCCATGAACGAGGTCAGGGGGATGTAGAGATCGTGCTTGAAGATGCGGCCCTTCTCGACCACCACATACGTCTCGGTGACCTGCTTGGCGGTGCCGAGCCGTTCGCCATCGTTGGTATAGATATCCCAGTTGTGCTGGATTCCGCTTGCATGAACGGCCTGCATGGCGTTCCTCCGTTCCTAGTACGAACCGCCACAAGTGTGGTCCGGCCCGCCCAGCAGGGAGCCATACAGGTGGGCGAGCCCCGTTGCAGGGTGCTTGCAGAACCATTGCACCGGCCTGCCATCACGAGGTGCGCCGGCGTCGCCGCACGGGCCGCGGCACGTGCGCCCCGCGGCCTCCGGGCGAGCTTTACCATGCGACCCAATGAAGATCAGCTTCGTTGCCGGCTTCGGTCCGATCGTGCGCGACATGGATCAGAGCCGCGCCTTCTGGGAGCGCGGCCTCGGGATTACGCTCGCGGAGGCCGCGCCCGGCTACTTCACCAACGACGACGTCGAAGGTGTGAAGGCGTTCGCCCTGTGGCCGCTCAAGCAGGCGGCGGAGGCGACATTCGGGACCGAGACGTGGCCGGCAGACCTGCCTGTTCCGACCACGTGGCTCGAGTTCGACGTCGAGTCACCGGAAGCCGTCGCAGAGGCAATCGCGGAGCTCGAGGCGGCGGGTCACCGGATCCTGAGCAGCCCGAAGCTCGAGCCGTGGGGCCAGACGACGTCGCGGCTGCTCAGCCCGGAGGGGATCCTCGTCGGCGTCGCCTACACACCCTGGATGCACGGGCCGCAGGCGGACGAACCGGAGGCAGAGTCATGACGGGAGGATCGATGCGCACGCTCATCGCTGGGGGGACCGTCGTCAACGCCGACGGCTCGACCGATGCCGACGTCCTGATCGAGGGCGAGACGATCGCCGCCGTGGGCATGGGCCTCGCCGCCTCGCCGCTCGGGCAGAACCTGGATCGCACGATCGACGCTGCCGGGAGGTACGTGATCCCCGGTGCCATCGACGTCCACACGCACATGGAGCTGCCGTTCGGCGGCACCTTCGCGAAGGACACGTTCGAGACCGGGACGCGAGCGGCGGCCTTCGGCGGCACGACCACGATCATCGACTTCGCGGTGCAGACCCGTGGCAAGTCCCTGCGCGACGGCCTGGACACCTGGCACGCGAAAGCGGAGGGCAACTGCGCCATCGACTACGGCTTCCACATGATCATGTCTGACGTCAACGACCAGACGCTCCCGGAGATGGACCGGCTCGTGGCCGAAGGCGTCACCGACTTCAAGCTCTTCACCGCCTACCCGGGCGTCTTCTACAGCGACGACGGCGCCATCTTCCGCGCCATGCAGCGGACGGCGATCAACGGCGGCACGATCCTCATGCACGCGGAGAACGGCATGGCCATCGACGTCGTCGCCGCGCAGGCGATCGAGGCCGGGCAGAGCGATCCGTACTACCACGGGGTGGTCCGTTACCCGATCTTCGAGGGAGAGGCCACCAACCGCGTCATCCGCCTCGCGGAGGCGGCGCACGTGCCGGTCTACATCGTCCACCTCTCGGCCCGCGACGCGCTCGACACCGTGCGGCAGGCGAGGGACCGGGGCGCTATGGCATTCGCAGAGACGTGCCCGCAATACCTCTTCCTGTCGTTGGACGATATGGGCAACGGGTTCGAGGGCGCCAAGTTCGTCTGCTCGCCTCCCCTGCGACCCGCCGATCACCAGCCCGAGCTGTGGACCGGCCTGGTCAAGGACGACCTCCAGGTGGTCTCGACGGACCATTGCCCGTTCGACTTCCACGGCCAGAAGGAGCTGGGCCGCGACGACTTCCGCAAGATTCCCAACGGGCTGCCGGGCGTCGAGGATCGCCTGGATCTCATGCACGACGGCGGGGTGGTGGGCGGCCGCCTGACGAAGGAGCGCTGGGTAGAGGTCTGTTCGGCCGCGCCGGCGCGGATGTTCGGCCTGGCCGGTCGAAAGGGCGTGATCGCGCCGGGTGCCGATGCCGACATCGTCGTCTACGACCCGAACCGGAAGCACACCATCTCCGCCTCGACGCATCACATGAACGTCGACTACTCGTGCTACGAGGGCCGCCAGGTGCAGGGCGCCAGCGAGGTGGTGCTGTCGCGCGGCAAGGTCGTGATCGAGGGCGGCAAGTACACCGGCACAAAGGGCGACGGCCACTTCCTCAAGCGAGCGACGGCGCGCGAGTACCTGGCATAGCCGCGGGGCGAGCAGTCCGGCTGAATCGAAGAGCGCCGGGGACGGTTGCCCCGGCGGCCTCCCTGCGGAACCGGTACTGGATCAGGCGCCCGGTTGGAAGCGGGCGCAGCAGTTGATGTTCGCCCTCGAGCAATGCACGGTTGCTCTTCGCGGGACGGGCTCGCCAGTGGCTCGGCTCCGTCCAGCCGGCCGCGATGCGGACCGGGTTTCAACGCCTCCCTCGCGGCAACATCATGAACCCGGCCGTCAAACCGCAATATCCGTTGCGTTGTGGTCGATTCTGTCTTTACGCCGAGTCGGCCCGCGGCTATGGTGTCGTCATGGCCCCCAGAAGGCCACGACCCGTCATCCGGGAGAGGGAGAACTCGTAATGCGTTCGCGGGGAAAGCTTTCGTCTGTGCTTCTCGGCATGGTGTTCATGCTGAGCCTCTTCGGCGGTGGGTCCGTCGCAATCGCCCGGAATGGCGTGGGCCCATCGAACGATCCGGATCAACCGCCGGTTGGACTCCCGATCGAGCCGCGCAAGTACCTGAAGATGCGGGAGCATCAGGTCGCCCTTTACCGGGGCGCTCCCTTCAAGCTGGCTTACAACGCACGCGCCCTGGCGATCCAGCAGATGTTCCAACAGCAAGCTGCGCAGAAGGGCAGCCTGCCCGCGCCAGCCACGATCCCGGTCTGGTCACCGATCGGGCCCGCCCCCATTCCGAACGGCCAGGTGGCCGGCGGAGCGACGAACATCCCGGTCAGCGGCCGGGTCACCGCCATCGTGGTTGATCCGACGAACGCGAACCTCATCTACGTCGGTACTGCCCAGGGCGGCGTCTACCGATCATCGAATGCCGGCGTGGCGACACCAACCTGGACACCCCTCATGAACAGTGCCCTGTCGCTCGCCGTTGGCGCGCTGGCTCTCGACCCTGCCGATCACACGAAGCTGTACGTGGGCACCGGTGAGGGAAACTTCTCGTTGGACAGCTAGGCCGGCGTGGGCGTGTACCGCATCATCAACGCCAACACTGCCTTGCATACCCTGCAAGGTCCCTTCGAGACCAAGATCGCCGGTACCGGGACCAGCGCTGGCGACGGGCACGCGTTCCAGTCTGAATCGATCACCTCCATCGCGTTCGATCCTCACAACCACAACCGCGTGTTCCTTGGTACGTCACTTGGCTTCAGCGGTGCATCCGGTGATCAGCGACCCGGTGCAGCCGCAATCGGGCTTTACTTCAGCGGCAACGCGCAGGCGGCCACGCCGACATTCTCCAGGGTGAATGGAATCCCGGGTTCGCCAAACGCAACCATCAGCGATGTGAGGTTTGCGCCCGGCAGCTCGTCCGTTCTGCTCGTCGGCGTGATCGATCTGCTGGGCAGTGTCAGCGGGGTCTACCGATCGACCAACGCCAACGTGGCCGCGACCGGCTCGTGGGGAGCCTCGCCCACCTTCACCAAGCGCGTGGCCCTGGCAGGCGGCTTGTACAATGTCAAGTTTGCGGCCAACAAGGTCGGGGCGACCACGACCGTGCTGGCAGGAATCGACAGTACAACCGGCGGGAAGCTGCTCAAGTCGACGAATGGCGGCCAGACGTTTCCGACCACGTTGAGCAGCGCGACGGGCTTCTGCGGCGGTCAGTGCTATTACGACATCGCCGTCGCGATCGATCCGGCCACCTCGCAGAAGATCTACCTGGGCGGATCGGCGGATTCCAACGTCGGTTCTGGGCCGTCGGAGTTCAAACGTTCGACGAATGGCTCAACCTTCGTGAAGAGCGACACCAATCTCCACCCGGACACCCACGCCATCGCGATTGCTCCCTCCAGCCACGCGGTGATCTATACGGGTAACGATGGCGGAATCTTCCGGTCTGCCAATTCGGGCGGGACCTGGAAGAGCCTCAATACGCCTGGCTTCAGCGCGACCCAGTTCGAGAGCATCGCCGTCCACCCAACCGATCCCAAGTTCACCATCGGCGGCACGCAGGATAACGGCACCGAACTCCGCAACGGCACTGGAACGTGGAGGCGCGCTGATTTCGGCGACGGTGGCTTCTCAGCCATCGATCAGAACGCTGCCAACACCACTGCCGTCACGATGTATCACACCTACTTCAACCAGAAGCACAACCTGCTCGGATATGCGCGTGTCACGTCAGTTGCCAACGCGAGCGATGGAAACTGGACCTTCATCGGCTGCAACGGCAACGTGAGCTTCAACGGGATCGGTTGCGCCGATAACACCCTCTTTTACGCGCCACTCGCCCTCGGTCCCGGCACGCCCAACACGGTCTACTTCGGAACCGACCGCCTCTACCGCTCGGCCAACACCGGCACCAACAATTCGCTCGTGAGCCAGGCCCCAATCGAGTCCGGGACGCTACCCAACGGAGCCCCGATCGTCGTCAGCGCCATCGGCATCTCTCCGCTGGATGACAACTTCCGGATCGTCGGGCTCAACAACGGCGACGTGTGGCGAACGACAACGGGATCGTCGACGCTGGTCAACGTTACTGGGCCCTGGCAGGCCAGATACGTGGCCCGCGTTGTCATCGATCCGAACACCAAGACCACCGCCTACGTGACGCTCGATGGGTTCACCGGTGGCATCACCGCCGGCCTCGGTCACGTGTGGAAGACGACCAACCTCCAAAGTGCCACACCGACGTGGACCGAAGTGAGCAGCGGCATTCCGGACGTGCCGGTCAACGCGTTCGTGGTCGACCCGAACAATTCAACGCACCTCTTCGCAGGCACCGACATCGGCGTCTTTGCCTCGATTGATAGCGGCGTTACCTGGACGCCGTTCGGGACCGGCCTCCCGGTGGTCGCGATCTTCGATATGGCGGTTGCCAGCCCCGGCACAACCACTGAGCTGCTCCGCACTGCCACCCACGGCAAGGGCATGTGGCAGGTCTCGTTGGCTCCCTAGACCGACCGGTGCCGGGTCAACGGTCAGCGTCGGCACGATACGCGCCACTAGCCTCAGGATCGCAACTGGAGAAGCCCGGAGCGAGCGCAAGCCGCTCCGGGCTCCCGTTCGGCCGTCGGGAAGCTACGTTGACTTGTCCGGATCGGGCAGGACGATGTCGCGGATCGAGCCCATCAGGTCGTGGTAGCTCTTGATGAAGCCTCGCAGCGTGCGCACGGTGGCGCCGTAGGTGTCGAACTCGGCGGGTGACATTCCGTCCGGCTCGAAAGCGCGCGTGAAATCGGGGAAGCGCGTCGTCAGCTCGGCGATGATCGCGGGGTCTACCGGCGCGTCGATGCGCGGCTCTGGGTCGATGCCGGAGTCGTTGAAGCGCACCTGCCACTGGTGGGTGAGGGTCAGGATGATGTCGCCGCCGACGAGCTCGGTCCAGTGAAGGCGGTGGCGGAAGGCCGCTGCCAGGAGGCGCGTGCGATAGCGGCGCTCGCGGAACAGGCCGTAGGCACGCTTGAAGACGGCGATCCCGGCCCAGTTCAGCGCGTTGGGATCGGCAGCGATGTCGTCGCGCTCGGCGATCGCCTTCAGCCAGTCGTCGAGCCTGCCGATCATCAGCGTGCACACCGGGTGCACGGAATCGACCTCCAGCCCTTCGCGCTCGCGCCGCGCCACGCCGCGCTCCACCGCATCCGCGACGGCGAGCGCCTGCGGGAGCGTGAAGCAGACCGTGGCGTTGATGCTCACGCCGCGGAAGGTCGCCTCTTCGATCGCGGCGATGCCTGCCCGGGTGGCCGGGAACTTGACCTGGATGTTCGGCGCCAGCGCTGCGAAGCGGAGTCCCTGTTCGAGCATCCGCCCTGCATCCGGGTAGAACGACGGATTCGTCTGGATCGAGAGCCGGCCGACGCGACCGCTCTCGCGTTCGAAGACGGGCTGCAGTAGCGCTGCGCCGCCGACGGCCATGTCCTCGGCGATCGCCCAGGTGAGCTCGAGCTCGGTCCAGTCAGGGTTGTCGGCGGCAAGGTCGCGCACGCGGCCAGTCCAGTGCGACCGCTCCTTCTGCATGACTTCCAGCACGATCGTCGGGTTCGACGTGGCGCCGACTGCTCCTCGCTCGATCGCGTAGGCCAGGTCGTCCTGGGCGCAGGAGTCGTTCCAGTAGTCGGTCGGCGTCCGCTGCACCATGCGGGAGAGCGGACAGTCAACCAGCGCGGGTAGGGTCTGCATCGTCGTCATTCTCCTCGACGCGTCCTCGCGTCGTCGGGACGGCCGGGTCCCAGTTCATGAGCCATGCGTGATCGGGGTCGACGGTGAAATGCCACGCGCGGTTGAGCCCGGCCATCACGTTGAGGTAATAACAGTCGTAGCCGGAAGGCGCACCCACCATGTGGTAACCACGCGGTACGAGTACCACGTCGAGGTCCCGCGCCACGACCGTCTCGTCAAGGGTGCGGTCGGCCGTGTAGACCCGCTGGACGGCGAAGCCCTTCGGCCTGGCAAAACGGTAGAGGTAGAGCTCCTCGAGCTGCGCCTCGCGCGGCGGATCCTCGGTGTCATGCTTGTGCGGCGGGTAGCTCGACCAGTTGCCACCCGGCGTGAAGACCTCGTAGGCAATGAGGCGCCCCGCCTCGACGGCGGGCGGCAGCAGGTGGTGGATCCGCCGCTCGGTGTTGCCGCTGCCGCGCGACTCGACGAGCACGTTCGACGGTGCGAACGCCGCGGTGCGCCGGACCTCGCCGCCCGGTGCCGCTGCGATCGCCACGAGCGCGCCCGAGGTGGCTGTCACGCTGACGTCGATTCCCGGCGCGACAAGGACGACCGGAGGCGGCGGCCCGTCGAAGACCGATGCCCGCGTCCCCAGCGTGCCGAAGTCCTCGTCCTCCGCAGTGACTGCGGCAGCCCCCTCGAGGATCAGCACGAGCACTTCCTGGTTGTCGCCGGGACGCTCATGCCGCTCACCCAGTTCGAGCCGCCTGACCTCGAACGACGTGTATTCCCAGCCGGCGTCGGCGGGCAGGATCGAGTGGATCATGCCCCCCGCGTCCGCGGACGCCGGCCTCAGCAGCGGCGACCCGGCTCGGCCTCGTTCCTCGTTCGTCATCGCGACGGTGCCGCCGAGCTGGCGCGGACACGCAGCGCGACCGGAAGGCGCACCACCTCGGCCTGGTCGTCGGCCTGGTCGTGGGCCCGGTCGTCGCCCAGATGGCCGTTGCGCTCCGTCAGCCGCTCGACGGCCCAGCGACCCATCGTTGCGGTCTGCTGCGCCACGGTGGTGAGTGGTGGCTCGACCCAGCCGGCGGCGGCGATGTCGTCGTAGCCGACGACGCTCGTGTCGCCGGGAACCTGGAGGCCGCGCGCCCGCAGCGCTCGCAGGGCGCCGATCGCCGACAGGTCGTTGTAGCAGAGAAGCCCCGTCGTCTCGGGGTGCCGGTCGAGCAGCGCATGCGTGGCAGTCTCCGCTCCTTCGACTCGCGCGTCGCCGTTCACGACGGCGACCTCGGCGTCCGGATAGGAGGCCATGGCCTCCTGGATGCCCGCGAGCCGTTCGCCGGCCGCGGTGTAGCGGCGCGGCGCCGACACGTGGCCCAGGTGGCGGTGACCCAGGCCCAGGAGGTGCTCGGCTGCCAGCCGGCCGCCCGCGTGGTTGTCGCTCAGGATCGCGGGAAGAGCGAGGCCGACCGACGTGCAGTTCACCAGGACGACCGGCACCCGAGCGTGTGAGAGCCACTCCCGGTGTCGCTCCTGGAGCCCGCTGGACGCGATCATGATGCCGTCGACGCGACGCTCGGCGAGGAGCTCAAGGTAGATGGCTTCGCGGCCGGAATCCTCCGCGCCCGTGCACAGCAGCAGCGTGTGTCCGCGCTCCAGGGCCGCGTCCTCGACCGCCCGCACGATCTCCGGGAAGTACGGGTTCGCGATGTCCGTGACGAGCAATCCCAAAGTGCGTGTCGAGCGCAGCTTCAGCGACCGTGCGATGCCTGACGGCCGGTACCCGAGCGTCGTCGCAGACGCCACCACGCTGTCACGCGTGGCGGAGCGCACCGTGCTGAGGCCCGACAGTGCGCGGCTCACCGTCGCCGTCGACACACCGGCATGGCGCGCCACGTCGCGGATGGTGGGTGCGTGATGGCGGTCCGTCATGCGGACGGCTCCAGCAGCCTCGAGAGCCGCGCACGACCCTCGCGCGCGATCTCCACGGGGGACCGCTCCCAGTAGCCCGGGTTGAACGTCTCGAGGCTCCACGGCCCGTCGAAGCTCCTCGCCCGCAGCGCGGCGATGAGCTCCGGCAGCCGGATGACGCCGTCGCCCGGCAGCAGGCGGTCCGCGTCCTCGACCTCGCGTGGCGGCTTCGGCGGCGCATCGTTGAGGTGCACCATCGCGAGCCGCTCCACGGGGAACGCGTCGAGCGACCCCGAGCCGCTGGCGTGCCAGTGGCACGAGTCCAGGACGAGGTCGACGCCGTCGAGGCCCTCCACGACGCGGCCGGCGAGCTCCGGCGTATCGATCGGGCAGTCCCCGAAGCCGAGAAACTCGAAGGCGGACCCGATGCCGTGGCGGGCTGCGGCGTCCCGGATGCGGGCAACCCCATCCCGTACGCCGGCAAGCGCGGCCTGGGCGTCCACGCCCCCCACGCGGGGCGGCACGATCAGCAGGTACGCGGCGCCGACCCGCCGGCAGGCCTCCACGCGCCGCGGAAGCTCCGCGTCGAGCAGGTCGCGGCGCAGCGAGCCGTCCAGGGCGACCTTGACCTGGATCCCGTTGAGGCTCCAGACCTCGCCGGGCCGCACGATCTCGGCGGCCACGCGGACCTCGTCGGCGTCCGCAAGCAGTCGCTCGGCCCGCAGCTCGACACCCTGATAACCGGTTGCGCGGGCGATCTCCACGTGCCGATCGGTGGGCGTGGTCATGATCGTTGCGCCGTTCAGGTACACGTCCGATGCGCTCATTTGTCGCGGATCACGCCGAAGGTGAGGCCGGCCACCACGTAGCGTCGAGCGACGAGCATCAGCGCCAGCGGCACGGCGATCGCGATCACCCCACCGGCGGCCATATCGTTCCAGATGATCTCGAACTGCGTGACCAGTCCCTGCACCCCGACCGGGAATGTCATCGACTGCGGCGTGGCGGTCAGGATGAAGGCGAAGAGGAACTCCGCCCAGTCGAAGGCAAAGACGACGACGCCGGCTGCCAGAACGCCCGTGCGCGTCAGCGGCAGGAGCACGCGCAGGAATGCGCGCAGGCGGCTCGCGCCGTCGACCATGGCGGCCTCCTCCAGCTCGAGCGGAATCTCCTGGAGGAAGCCCTTCAGCATCCAGATCGAGAGCGGCAGGTTGAAGATCGTGTAGACGATGATCAGCGCCGGCAGCTGGTTGTAGAGCCCGAGCGCGCGCTCGATCGTGTAGTACGGGACCACGACCGCGATTGGCGGCAGGAAGCGCAGCGAGAGCGACCAGTTGAGCACGAAGGCGCTCACGCGACGCGACACCGGCAGTCGGGTGATCGGGTAGCAGATGGCAAAGGCGATGATCAACGCCAGGACCGTTGCGGAGACGCCCGCCACGGTGCTGTTGAAGAGCAGCTCGGACATCCCGCGGTCGACGAGCACGCTGTGGTACGAGTCGAGGGTCGGTGCCTGCGGGATGAGGGTGGGCACCGCCGCGTACAGCTCGGCCTGGCCCTTCAGCGACGTCGCGACGAGGTAGTAGAGCGGGAAGACGAACGCGACCAGCGCCGCGCCGAGCACGACCACCGTGATGATGCGTTTCAGGAGGCGCGGCATCTCAGGCGCGCTCCACCGGAAGGAACCGGCTGATGACGGTGTAGAAGAGCGTCATCGCGATCATCACCACGACCGCCAGCGCCGACGCCTGCCCCAGGTCGGAGAAGCGGAACGCGATGCGGTAGAGGTACAGGCTCAGGAACTGGGTGGTTGCGCCCGGGCCACCACCCGTCAGCACGTAGACGGCGTCGAAGACGCGCAGCACGTCTGCGAGCCGGAAGAACAGCACCAGCAGCAGAAGCGGCCGCAGGTACGGCAGCTCGATGTGGCGGAACTGCGTCCAGGAGGTCGCGCCGTCGACCTGGGCCGCCTCGACCGACTCGCTCGGAACTGTCTGGAACCCGGCGAACATGATCAGGTACACGAAGGGCGTCCACTGCCAGATGTCGACGCTCGCGACCGAGACCATGGCCAGCGCCGGCTGCGAAAGCCACAGGATCTGGTCGTGGCCCTGGAGCCCGAGCGCTGCATTGATGACGCCGTAGTCGGATGCGAAGACGAGCCGGAAGACGACGCCGACCGCGATCTGGGGGATGACGATGGGGATGATCGCCGCGACGTAGATCGCGGCACGGATGCCGGGCGACCTGACCTCGCGATGCACGAGGAGGGCGAGCCCGAGACCCAGCAGGATCTCGGCCGGCAGCACGATCGCCCCGTAGATCGCAGTCTGCTTGACCGCCTCGATGAGCTGCCCGTTCTCGAGCGCCTTGGTGAAGTTGTCGAGCCCGATGAACTGGCCCGCGTCCGAGGTGAGGGCTCGCACGACGGCCAGAACGAAGGGAATCGTGGTGACCACCACGACCGTGACGAGAACCGGCAGGAGCAGCCTCAGACCGAGGCGCTCCTGCCGGCTGCGCGCGGCCCACGAGGACCGCCGGCGTGCAAGGACGGTCATCGATTGCGGGTGATCCCGATGCCCACGCCGTCGACTACTGAGTCGTCGGATATCCGGCGCCCTTCATGAGCGTCCGGATCTGGCTGGAAGCCTTGGTCACAACGTCCTGCGACGTCTCCTGGCCGGCGAGCGCCGCGTTGAGCTCGGTGCCCATGATCGTCTCCACAGCGTTCCACTGGTCCGTGCGCGGGCGCCAGTTGGGCGGTGCTGCGAACGCGTCTGCGAGCACCGAGAAGTAGGGATTGGCCGCCTGGAGCGAGGCGTCCTTGAGGACGCTCGTCCGCGACGGGATGCCGTTGTTCTGCGCGTAGGTCTTCTGCGTGTCCGCCTGGAGCATCCACTTGATGAAGTCGGCGGCCGCCTGCTGGTTCTTGGAGGCCTTGGGGATGCCGAGCATCCAGTTGCCCATCATGCCCACGCCCTTGCCGCTGGGGCCCTTGGGGATCGGCTGGAAGGCGACCTTGCCGGTGACCGTGGTGCCCGGTCCGAGGACCGCGGTGTTGATCTCGCCCGGCCAGGTCGAGGACTGGTAGCCCTGCCCAATGGCCATCAGCCGGTCGCGGTCGGAAGCGTCGGTGCTTGCCGGGTCGGCCTGCGCGACGGGCTTCAGCTTGTCAACGAGGAACTGCACGGCGCTCAGCGACGCCGGATTGTCGAAGACCACGTTCCAGTTGTCGTCGAAGACGTCGCCGCCGAACGACCACAGGATCGGCAGGAAGTCGGCGACGACCGGGTTGGTCGCCTTGCCCCGGATGATGTAGCCGGCGAGGTTGGGCTTGTTCTGTGCCGTCGCGTTGGCCAGCACCTCGTCGTAGGACGCGGGCCCGGTCGGGGTGAGGTCCTTGCGGTACATGAACATCTCGACGTTGCCGACGATCGTCACGCCGAGCAGCTGCGCCGTCTTGGCCTTCTCGCTGGGCGGAACCGGTCCGTGCGGCGGCGGCCACGTGCCGACGTCCCACACGATCTGCGCGACGTCGGGGTCCTTGGTGACGCCCATCGCGCCGAGGTCGCTGAGGGCACCCATCGTGCCGAACTTCGGCATCCACGGGTCGTCCATCATGAAGAGGTCATACGTCGCGTCGTTGGACCCGAACGCGTTCACGAGCTTCGTGTACAGGTCGGGATACGGCGACTCGGTGATGACGATCTGCACGCCCGTCTTGGCCGTGTACATCGGCGCGAGCGCCTTGAGGCCGGCGTCCTCGACGCCCTGGACGGCCGCGATGGTGAGCTTCACGTTCGAGGCGGGCGTTCCCCCTCCCGGAGTGCCCGCCGCCGGAGTACCTCCGGCCGGCGTTCCTCCCCCGCTCGACGGTGTACTGCCGCTCGAGCAGGCCGTCACGACCAGCAAGATCGGGACGAAAAGTGTGAGCCAGCTGGCGAACCACGTTTGGGACTTCATCGGTCCTCCTCCTAAGGTCGGTTGGCGATCGCCTGCGTGCGATCCCCGGGTCTCTCTCTCGACATTTCCCTGGCCTCACCTCCCTTACGGCTCGGGGCGTCCGCCCCTCAGATCTCTACGAGACGAACCGGCCGGTGCTCCGTCCGGGAGCGTCCGGCCGCAACTGAAATGCGCATCGCCTCCAGGCCATCGCGCGCCGTGCAGGGGCTGGCTGCCTCGCCGCGGGCGACATCGAGGAAGGCGAGGAGCTCGAGGCGGTAGGCCTCCTCGAAACGGGTCAGGAACGTGGTCCAGGCCGGTCCGGGCATCGCTGGCGCATCGCGCTCCAGTGAGCGCAGTGGCGTCCGCGCCGCGAGCCCCACCGCGACGCTGTCGCGGGAACCGACGATCTCCATGCGGATGTCGTAGCCAAGCGGATCGTGGCGGGTCTGGCTGAGCACGCCGAGGGTTCCGTCGCTGAGCTGGAGGATCGCGCCGGCCGTGTCGACGTCGTCGTATCGGCTGAAGATCGGGAAGCCGCGCACCGAGCCCTTCGCGTAGACCTCGTCGACCTCAAGGCCGGTCACCCAGCGCAGCGAGTCGAAATCGTGGATCGAGGAATCGCGGAAGAGCCCGCCGGAGACGGGGATGTAGCTGTCGGGCGGCGGTTCGTGATCGTGGGCAATCAGGCGGACGAGGTAGACAGTGCCGAGCTCGCCCGACTCGACCAGCCGGCGGGCCTCGACGTAGGCCAGGTCGAAACGGCGCTGGAACCCGACCTGGAGGGCGACGCCGGACTTCTCGACCTGCTCGACGAGGGCGCGCGTCTCCGGAAGGTCGAATGCCAGGGGCTTCTCGCAGAAGGTGGGCAGCCCGCGCTCGATCGACCTGGCGACCAGAGCTGCGTGCGCGTCGGTGGAGGCAGCGATCACGGCGGCGTCGGCCTGCCCGAGGGCGTCATCCACACTGCTCGCGACGGTGCCGTGGGTCGCTGCAGCCAGGTCGGCTGCGCGCGCCGGATCCACGTCGTGCACCACCAGCGAGACGCCGGGCTGGTTCGCGAGCAGGCCGCCGTGCATGCGGCCGATGCGGCCGGCGCCTAGCAGCGCGATCCTCACGATCGCCTCGCGGGGTTCGGCCGCCGCGAACGGCGTGGCCCGGTCAGCTGACTGCTCATTGCAGACCTCGCGCGAGCTCGCGCAAGCCGTAATCGAGGACAGCCCGCGAGATCGCCGCACTCTCCGACGGCGGCCGCCAGGTAGTGTCCTGCTCGACGACGATCCAACCGCGGTAGTCCCGCTCGGTTAGGACCCCGAGCACGCCGGCGAGGTCGAGTGAGCCGGCACCGACCTCGGTGAAGACGCGGCCCCGCAGGCCCTCGAGGAACCCCGCCAGCTCGCCAGTACGCATGCGGGCCATCACGCGCGGGTCGACGTCCTTGAGGTGCACGTGGCGGACTCGCTCCCCGTAGCTCCGCAGCGCCGCGACCGGGTCGCCTCCCCCGAGCAGGTAATGGCCGACGTCCAGGCAGCAGCCGACGAGGTCGGCGTCGGAAACCGCCATCAGCCGGTGGAGCTCGTCCGGCGTCTCCACGTAGGTCCCGACGTGATTGTGGAACGTGAGCTGGTGGCCGAGCGCCGTGGCCTCGCGACCCAGGGATTCGAGGAGGCCGGCCAGCCGCGCAAACCCGGCGTCGCTCATCCGCGGGACGCCGTCGGCCGTTGCGCGCCCGCCGAGCTCGATCCTGTCGGGCGTCAGCTCGAGCGCGGCGACGAGCACGTCGCCCTCGGCGGCGTGGAGCTCGGCCAGCCGGGCGCGCCCTGCCTCCGCCGCCGACGGCAGCGGACCTTCGCGGTCGCACCCGAGGGTGGCGTACACCTCGGAGATGCGGAGGCCGCGCGCCAGGAGCGCGTCCCTGAGGGCCGTGCCGCGTGGAAACGTCGTACCCAGCTGGCTGCCGGCGTATCCCAACCGGCGAATCTCGTCGAGGATGACCAGCGCGTCGACGGCCGGCGTCAGGTCGGGCAGGTCGTCGTTCGCCCACAGGATCTGGTTCACCCCGACGGACGCGCCCGCCAGGGGTCCCGCCGGCGCGCCGGGACTCCCGACCACGATGCCGGGGGACGCCGTGGGCACGCTCACTGCTGCTCCTCGGCGCGGCCGGCGAGGTAGCGCGACCGCTGTTCCGGGTGCCTCTCGGGAACCGGCGCGTCCCACCAGCCGGTCTTGTCGAGGGCGTGCTCGGGTCCGCGCCCGACGCGTACGTGCACGAGCGCCGGGCCGCCCGACGCGTGCGCACGCTCCACCGCCGGACGGACCTGCCCCGGCTGATCCACGGCCTCCGCGTGGAGCCCGAACGCGGCGCCGATGGCGCGGTAGTCCGGCGTGTAGAGGGAGCCGTCCGGTCGCAGGAAGTCGGTCGCGGCGCTGCGCCCGAAGAAGTTCTGCTGGCCGCCCTTGATGCTCATCCAACCGCTGTTATCGAGCACCACGAAGACCACCGGCAGGTCGAGCAGCGCAGCCGTCGCGAGCTCCTGCATCGTCTGCAGGAAGTCCCCGTCGCCGGCGATCCCGATCACCTGGCGATCGGGCCGCCCGAGCTTCGCGCCGATCGCGCCCGGGAGCGTGAAGCCCATGGTCGAGAAGCCGCCCGAAGTGATATGGGTGCGAGGTTTGCGCGTCACCCAGTTCTGCTTGACGATCGCCTGGGGCAGCCCGGCGCCGGTGACGACGATGGCGTCCGGAAGCGACGCGGCCTGGATCTCGTGGATCGCTCGCGCCTGGGTCATGGGGACGGCGTCGGAGAGCTCCTTGCGGCCCTTCAGCTCGTCCCACGCCCGCTTTCGTTTCTGGATCTCGGCGAAGTACGCGCCGTCGCGGTAGTGGCCGGATCGCGGTGGCGGCCCCAGCGCCGCGAGGAGGTCCATCAGCCCCGCGCGTGCGTCGCCGAGCAGGGGCACCTCGACCGGGTAGTTCTTGCCGATCTCGCGAGGGTCGATGTCGAGGTGGATCAGGCGGGTCGGCGGGATCGCGTAGGTGATGCCGCGGCGCCACGAGCTCGACGACCAGTCCGTGAAGCGGCAGCCGACCGCGAGAAGCACGTCGGCAGACGCGGCGAGCTCGTTGCCGGACGTCGAGGCGGTGTCGCCGACGCTCCAGGCGTTCAGCTCGTTCGTCTCGTCGATCGCGCCCTTGCCCTGCCATGTCGTCACGACGGCGGCGCCGAGCCGCTCGGCCAAGGCGGTGAGCTCGTCCGCCGCGCCCGCCAGCAGCACCCCACCCCCGGCCACGATCACCGGCCGGCGCGCGTCGCGCAGCAGCGCCGCGGCGCGCTCCACGTCGTCCGCCGCGGGCCGCGGGCCGTTGGTCGCCTCGTGCTGCTCCGGGTCCGGGATGGCGACGTCGGCCGCCTCGACCTGGATGTCCATCGGCATATCCAGGAGGACCGGGCCCGGACGGCCGGAGAGCATCTGGTTCCAGGCGCGGTGCATCACGAACGGCAGCTCGTCGACGCGCGACGGCTGCCACCACTCCTTGACGACCGGATCGAAGATGCGCGGGTTCTCGGCCTGGTGACGGCGCTCGATCTCCTGGAACAGCCCGTGCCCGCGCATGTAGGTATGGGCAGAGCCCGTCATCAGGAGCACGGCCGTCGAGTCGGCGTAGGCGGTGGCCATGCCGACGACCGTGTTGGCCTGCCCCGGACCGATGCTCGTGAAGGCAAGCAGCGGCCGGCCGGTCACCCGGAAGTAGCCATCCGCGACGTGCACGGCGGACTGCTCGTGCATCACCTGGATCGTGCGGATCTGCTCTGCGTGGTCCAGCAGCACGTCCGTGAGGGCCCAGCAGCCGTGCCCGGGGATGCCGACGGCGTACGGCACCCCCTGGCGGATGAGGTACTCGACCAGGATCTGCATCCCGGTGAGATGGTGCTTCGCACCCTCCTCGGGTGCGGCGGATCGCCTGGATGCAGCTGGCGCCTCAACGGGGACGCGCGACTGCGCCGGTCCGTCCTGCGCGGGCGTCTCAACCTCCCGATCCGTGAGCTCTGGCTGCATCGGTCCCCCAACCGTGCGACCCGCGGCGGGCTGCTCCGCGGACGCCATGCAATCGATTACTTTGGAGTGTGCGCGCCGACCTCGGCCCGCGTCAAGGGCCCCTCAGCGCGTTCGCGGGAAGCCGAGGTCGACCTTGCTCGTGCCGGGATCGGGCCAGCGGCTCGTGACGACCTTGCCGCGCGTGTAGAACTGCACGCCCTCGGGGCCGTACATGTGCAGGTCTCCGAAGAGCGACGCCTTCCAGCCGCCGAAGCTGTAGTACGCGACCGGGACCGGGATCGGGACGTTGACCCCGACCATGCCTGCCTCGACCTCGAACTGGAACTGGCGAGCCGCGCCGCCATCCCGCGTGAAGATCGCCGTGCCGTTGCCATACGGGTTGTCGTTGACGAGCTTCACCGCGTCGGTGTACGTCGGGACGCGCATGACCTCCAGGACCGGCCCGAAGATCTCGTTGCGGTACGAGTCCATCTCCGGGGTGACCTTGTCGAGCAGCGACAGGCCGAGGAAGAAGCCGTCCCCGCCGAAGAGCGGGTGCTCACGGCCGTCGGCGACCACGTCCGCGCCCTGCGACTTGCCCTTCTCGAGGTACGAGGCGACCTTGTCGCGGTGTTCGCGGGTCACGAGCGGGCCCATCTCGGAGGCCGGATCCGCGCCCGGCCCGACCTTGATGCGCGGCAGGCGCAGCTTGATGGCCTCGACCAGCGGGTCCGCCACGTCGCCGACGGCAACGACCACGGAGATGGCCATGCAGCGCTCGCCGGCGCTGCCGTACGCAGCCGAGACCGCGGCGTCGGCGGCCATGTCGATGTCGGCATCCGGCAGTACGACCATGTGGTTCTTTGCGCCACCGAGGGCCTGCACGCGCTTGCCTTTCCTGGTGCCGGTCTCGTAGATGTACCGCGCGATCGGCGTGGAACCGACGAAGCTGACCGCCTTGATGTCGGGGTGCTCGAGGATTCGATCGACGGCGACCTTGTCGCCCTGGACGACGTTGAAGACGCCCTCGGGCACGCCGGCCTCGGCAAGCAGCTCAGCGATGTAGAGCGACGCCGAGGGATCCTTCTCCGAGGGCTTCAGGATGAAGGTGTTGCCGCAAGCGATGGCGTTGCCGAACATCCACATCGGGACCATGGCCGGGAAGTTGAAAGGCGTGATGCCGGCGACCACGCCGAGCGGCTGCCGGATCTGGTAGACGTCCACACCAGTCGAGACCTGCTCGCTGTACGAGCCCTTGATCAGGTGCGGGACGCCCGTGGCGAACTCCAGGTTCTCGAGGCCACGCGCCACCTCGCCGAGCGCGTCGGAGGTGACCTTGCCGTGCTCGGCGGTCAGGCGCGCCGCGATCTCGTGGCGGTGCTGGTCCACCAGGTTGCGGATCCGGAACATGATCTCGGTGCGCTTGCTGATCGAGGTGGCGCGCCAAGCCGGGAAGGCCTTCTTCGCCGCCGCGACGGCCGCATCGACCTCTTCGGTCGAGGCAAAGTCAACGTGGCGTGCCAGCCGGCCAGTCGCCGGGTCGTAGACGGGGCCACTCCGCCCGGACGTGCCCTCGACCAGGGCCCCGCCGATCCAGTGATTGACTCGTTCGGTGGTTGTTCCGTCTTCGGCCGCGGACTGCGGCTCCATCAGCTGAGTCATGGTGTTCGCCCCTGTTGCCTGTGCTGCTTCGTGCTGTGTTGTGCCACCACGATACCCCTCGCTCGCCTGCGTGGGCGTAGCGCGGAGTCATCGTGTACGCGGAGCTCCTCGACACGCGTCAGTCCGGTTGGGGCACAGCCCGAGGGTGATTCGCGACGTGCCGCTTCCACTCCTCGCGCCACCTATCCGAGTACGTGAGGGAGGGGCCCAAACCTGCCAGGCGTTCGCCGGGGACACGTAAGCCAGGAAGTTCGCAGCTGAGGCTCGCCGAATCCCGGCTCGTGGCTGCGCACGACCAGCTCAGATAGCCGTTGAAGGAAACTCTGAAGGTCCCGGCCGCTTCGATTCCTGGGGCGCGCGGGCGGAGACCCGTGGCCGCCTGGCTCACGTGCCTCGGGTGAACATCTGGCTGAAATCGGCCCGCAGGCGATGACGCCGAGTCCATGCCCCGACCGGAATGGCGAGCGCGGAATCCCCGGTGGCCCTGCCCTGCGTGCTCAGTCCATGCGCCGACCGGACTGGCGAGCCAGGCGGCAACTCGCGGCGGCTCCGCGGCAAATGCGGCGGTGCTCGATGCGCTCGGGGCACTCCCCGCGCTCGGGGCACTCCCGCGCTCAGGGCACTCCCGCGCTCGGGGCACTCCCGCGCTCGGGGCACTCCCGCGCTCGGGGCCGCGCTCGAGGCACTCCCTGCACTTGCGGCAGTCCTCCCGGCGCTCGCGGATGTCGCGGCCGAAGCCCGGATCAGCACCTGGCCCGACAGGTAGGAACCCACGTTGCTTGCCGGATCCTCGAGGTTGATGCGCCAGCGGTAGCAGTAGCCCGGCTTCAGCCCCGACTGCACCAACGGTGACGCCCCGTGGTCGGTCGAGTCGACGCGCCAGGCCACGCCGTTGCAGGTGCCGGCGTTCGTGACCTTGCCGCGCTCGCGCTCCAGCGATCGATCGATGATGCCGCCGCTGCCACCGCTCTCGGCCTGGGTCCAGCGCACCGAGACCGTCGTCGAGTTCTGCGAGAGCAGCGTGCCCTCGTTTGGCGAGAGGAAATTGGCCGTCGGCGCCGCACGGTCCGAGAGCACGGTCCCGGACGTCACGGGATGGCCGGTGTTGCCCACGTTGTCGAGCGGCGTCAGCACCCAGCGATAGCAATAGCCCGACACGACGTCGCGCTCCTCGCGGTGACGATCCAGCAGCCGGGCGGGTCCGTCCGTCGACCAGGTCACGCCCGAGCAGTTCCCGGGATGCACGATCCGGCCTCGCAGCCGTTGGACGAGCTGGAGGCGTGCGAAGCCGGATCCCGCATCGTGGCCCGGGGCCCAGTGAAGCTCGGGATAGTCGTCGTGGATGATCGTGGCGCCGGGTGCCGGCCACTTCCACGCTGGCGGGTGTGGCGAGCCCGAGTCCACCCGGATCACCACGGTGCGCGCCGCGCCGGCGTGCCCTGCTCGATCGGTGCTGCGAACCGTCAGTGACGTGTCCACGGCGTTGGCGGCCCAGTGCAGGTCGAGACTCGCCGGGTCCCCCTGTCCGGAACCGGCCCCGACGCTCCAGCCGGTCGAGTGGGCGAGCGCACCGAACGCGTGCGAGGCCACGCCGGAATCGGGATCCGTGCCACGTGCGGTGAGGTGCAGCGTGCCGGAATGACCACCACGCACCCAGATCGTTGCGGTTGGCCCGGACTGGAAGGTGTTCTGCCCGCTGCCGCTGACGAGGGGTGGAGGCGGGGCGTGCGTGTCGACGAGGACCGCGCCAGAAGCCCAGGCGGCCGAGGTGCCATCCCCGTTCGTGAGCCGCACGAACCAGCGATAGCAGCCGTCCGGCGCCAGGCCCGAGTCCTTGAACGACCAGCCGTCGGCAAGCGAACCGGACGGGTCGACCGATGCTGCGTCGAGGAGCGGGCCGTCGTTCTGCCAGTCCACGCTGGCGCAGCTTCCCGGGTCCGTCGGGTCCGCGCGCTGACGCCGGACCTGGCGATGGCCTGGAGGGGGCCCCGGATCGTGCTCGTTCCAGGCGATCGTCGCGTTCGCGGTGTGCCTGATCGTGGTCCCGCTCGCGGGATGCACGAAGTCGAGGGTGGGGCCGCCGCCGCGGAGCTTCACGTCCACGCTCGTGCTGTCGATGCGCGCACTGTCCGTGGCTCGCACCACGATGGTGTCCGTGCCCGCGCTCAGCGGCCCGCTGGCACGCAACGTGAGCGTCGCCTCGTTCCCGGTCGGGCGCGGCGGCTCGAACGTCGCGTCGACCCCGTCGGGCAGGCTGGTCGTGCTCAGCCCGAGGGCCGCCGTCTCGCCGCCGGAGCGCGACAGGTGGACGGAAATCGTGGCGAACCCGCCTGGCCCGAGCTCGTCCGAGGGTGGATCGACACTCACATTGAACGAGGGCAGCGGGCCGAGATCGGCAGCGTCGAGCAACGGGTCCGGATGCCCGTCCGGATCGGTGCTCGTCTTCCAGTGGAAGTTCGCGGCGTGGAGGAGTGCCTGCCTGATCTGGCCAGGCCGCGCCCCCGGGTTCGCGGCCGCGACCAGCGCCGCCGCCCCCGTGACGTGTGGCGCCGCCATGGACGTGCCCGTCTCCCACGCGTAGATGCCGCCCGGGTACGTCGAGAGGATGCACTTGCCGGGAGCGATGAGGTCCACGTCCGGACCGAAGTTGCTTTCGTCCAGGAACGTGTCGTCCACGTCGGGCGAGTAGGTCGGGCAGATGTCGGCCTGCCGGCCGTGCCCGCCGGGTCGACCGTCAAAGTCGGCGAGCCCGGAGACCGTGAGCAACTCGGGGTAGCCTGCAGGCTGGCGCAGCGAGGCACTGTTGTGGTCGTTGCCAGCGGCCGCGACCATGGTCGTTCCGTCCGCGACAGCCGCGCAGATGACGCGGTGGACGACGTCACCGTTGGTCTTGCCGCAGTCGCTGTCGTCGGCGTTCGGCAGCCAGTTCGCGAAGCTCATGTTGGCGGCCTCGATGCGCGGCCTCCTGGAGTCCCCGGGGTCACGCAGGCTCATCATCCAGTCGATCCCGCAAACGAACCACGAGACGAAGCCGCGGCCGGCGTCGTTGAAAACCTTGACCGCCCAAAGTCGCGCGCCGGGCGCCATCCCCACGACGCCGATCTCATTGTCCAGAGCGCCGACGATGCCGGCCACGTGCGTGCCGTGCCCGTAGCGGTCGCGCCAGACCTCGGGGTCCTTGCTCGTGCAGTTATGCCCGCCCGCGATCGAGAGGTCGGGATGCGGCGCGATTCCCGTGTCGATGATCGCGACGTCGACGTTCACGCGCTGGTCGACGCCGTCGATGCGTGCGATCGGCGAGTGGTCGTCGTTCACCCGGCGGATGCCGGTCGGCACGACCTGGTGCGGGAGGTGGGTCGTGCGCACGGTCCCTGTCTGCGGAGGGCCGTCGACGGCCGCCTCCACCGAGGTCCTCGCATCGGGCACGACCGCGGCAACCGACGGGGTCACCCGCAGCGCGGCAAGCTGGGCGGGGCTCAGCCGGACGGCGAAACCATCCAGCGCCACGTGGAACGTGCGCGAGGGCCGGAGCCCTAGCTGGGAGACCAGTCGCTCGATCTCACGCGCCGCCGCCGCATGCGCGTCGCTGCTCTCCGTGGGCGGGGCCGCGGCGCCCGCACCGATCGCGGAGGCAGTCCCTCTCGTTGTGCCTGCCGCTCCCCCCGGATGCAGCACGACGATGTAGCGATCCGTCGAAGACGGTGCCGCCGATGGGGTCCCGGCAAGGGCCCTGCCGGGCGCGACTCCGGCCAGGAGCGCGACCACGGCAAGGATCGTCAGCCAGGTTGCCCGGCGCGCAAGCTCCACCGCTCACCAGCATACGGCGCGCTTCCGTGGCGCCGTGCGGCGCACGTGACAAGGCCCCCGGGGTCTGCACCTCGGGGCCCTGCCAACCGTCGAGAAGAAACTGGAGGTCAGCGCTGCTCGCCGCCGTTGTCGGAGCACGAGGGATCCGTGGTGCCCTGGTCGTCTTCGCCTTCGTCGACCGTTCCGTCGCCGTTGGCATCGTCGTCGCTTCCGTCGGCCGTGCCGTCGCCATCGGAGTCGGTCTCACCGGGATCGCTGCCGTTGGCCTGCTCGTCGGCGTTGCTCACGCCGTCGCCATCGGAGTCTTCCTGGCCGTCCGGAACGCCATTGTGGTTCGAATCGGACTGCTTCGGATTGGTGTGGGCCTTCGCCTCATTGGCGTTGTCCATGCCGTCGCAGTCCGCGTCGGCGTTCGAATCGTTCACGCCGTCGTTGTTGGTATCGGCATCCTCGGGATTTGTACCGGACTTCTCCTCGTCGGAGTTCGAGAGGCCGTCATGGTCCGCATCCTCGGCGCCGTCGCCGGTGCCGTCGTTGTCGGTGTCCGCGTCGCGCGGATTCGTGTGCGAGTCCTGCTCGCCCTTGTTGTTCAGGCCGTCGTGGTCGGGATTCTCGCGTCCGTCGAGGACTCCGTTGTGGTTCGTGTCGGCCATGCGGGGATTGGTATGCGACTTGTGGTTCTCGAACCAGTTCGTCAGATGGTCACCGTCGTGGTCGCGCGCAGTGCCGGTCGATGCTGACACGGCGCCGGGGACCGCCAGGGCTCCAACCAGCGCGCCGATGACGACGGTCGCACGCAGGAGCTTGAAGGGGCTGAACTTGGACTTGGGCATTTGCAGGTTTTTCCTCTCTTGATGGTTGATGAGACCGAACGGGCATATCGACGAGTGGACGTGATCGGTCCGTTCACTAGAGATTGGGGAGGAAGGCGAGGCCGGGGTTGCCCCCCGGGCTTGAACCTTCTGGCTACTCCGGGCCGCGGGCAGTACGGGGTTCCCTACCGGACCTCACCCCAGCCACCACAGGAACGCGAGGAACCAGGGGGCTGCACCGGGATCGCCACTGCCACCGCCGCCGCCACCGCCGCCGCCACCGCCAAGGCCACCGCCGCCGCCACCGGGCGGATCGCTCTCGTCCGGTTCCTGCGTTCCGGGGGCATCGGTCCTGTCGGGCTGATCGGTGGGATGGGGATCGTCGGTCGC